>NZ_CP162102.1:2482222-2792500 GCF_042466665.1 Peterkaempfera podocarpi | reverse complement strand
AGTAGTGGCGAGCGAAACCGGATGAGGCTAAACCGTATGTGTGTGATACCCGGCAGGGGTTGCGCGTGCGGGGTTGTGGGTTTTTTCTTGATCGGTCTGCCGGCCGGTCGGCGAGTCAGAAACCGTATGGGTAGTCGAAGGGCATGCGAAAGGCCCGGCGTAGAGGGTAAGACCCCCGTAGACGAAATCTGTACGGCTCGCTTGAAGAACACCCAAGTAGCACGGGGCCCGAGAAATCCCGTGTGAATCTGGCGGGACCACCCGCTAAGCCTAAATATTCCCTGGTGACCGATAGCGGATAGTACCGTGAGGGAATGGTGAAAAGTACCGCGGGAGCGGAGTGAAATAGTACCTGAAACCGTGTGCCTACAAGCCGTGGGAGCGTCGTTGCAGTCTTCGGACTGTGGCCGTGACTGCGTGCCTTTTGAAGAATGAGCCTGCGAGTTTGCGGTGTGTGGCGAGGTTAACCCGTGTGGGGTAGCCGTAGCGAAAGCGAGTCCGAATAGGGCGTTTGAGTCGCATGCCCAAGACCCGAAGCGGAGTGATCTAGCCATGGGCAGGGTGAAGCGCGGGTAAGACCGTGTGGAGGCCCGAACCCACCAGGGTTGAAAACCTGGGGGATGACCTGTGGTTAGGGGTGAAAGGCCAATCAAACTCCGTGATAGCTGGTTCTCCCCGAAATGCATTTAGGTGCAGCGTCGTGTGTTTCTTGCCGGAGGTAGAGCACTGGATAGGCGATGGGCCTCACCGGGTTACTGACCTTAGCCAAACTCCGAATGCCGGTAAGTGAGAGCACGGCAGTGAGACTGCGGGGGATAAGCTCCGTGGTCGAGAGGGAAACAGCCCAGAACACCGGCTAAGGCCCCTAAGCGTGTGCTAAGTGGGAAAGGATGTGGAGTCGCAGAGACAACCAGGAGGTTGGCTTAGAAGCAGCCACCCTTGAAAGAGTGCGTAATAGCTCACTGGTCAAGTGATTCCGCGCCGACAATGTAGCGGGGCTCAAGTACACCGCCGAAGCCGTGTCACTCACACAATACTTCCAACGAAGGTGTGGGTGGGTAGGGGAGCGTCGTGTGCCGGGTGAAGCGGCGGCGGGAGCCAGTCGTGGACGGTATACGAGTGAGAATGCAGGCATGAGTAGCGATACAAGAGTGGGAAACTCTTGCGCCGATTGACCAAGGGTTCCTGGGTCAAGCTGATCTGCCCAGGGTAAGTCGGGACCTAAGGCGAGGCCGACAGGCGTAGTCGATGGACAACGGGTTGATATTCCCGTACCCGCTATGAAGCGCCAGCGTCGAACCCAGTGATGCTAAGCCCGTGAAGCCGCCTCTGATCTCTTCGGAGTGAGGGGGAGTGGTGGAGCCGGTGGCCCGAGCTGGTAGTAGGTGAGCGATGGGGTGACGCAGGAAGGTAGTCCATCCCGGGCGGTGGTTGTCCCGGGGTAAGGGTGTAGGACGCAGGGTAGGCAAATCCGCCCTGCACATAGTCTGAGACCTGATGCCGAGCCGATTGTGGTGAAGTGGATGATCCTATGCTGTCGAGAAAAGCCTCTAGCGAGTTTCATGGCGGCCCGTACCCCAAACCGACTCAGGTGGTCAGGTAGAGAATACCGAGGCGTTCGGGTGAACCGTGGTTAAGGAACTCGGCAAAATGCCCCCGTAACTTCGGGAGAAGGGGGGCCATTGCTGGTGAGGGGATTTTCTCCCTGAGCTGGTGGTGGCCGCAGAGACCAGCGAGAAGCGACTGTTTACTAAAAACACAGGTCCGTGCGAAGCCGTAAGGCGATGTATACGGACTGACGCCTGCCCGGTGCTGGAACGTTAAGGGGACCGGTTAGTCTCGATTCGTCGGGGCGAAGCTGAGAACTTAAGCGCCAGTAAACGGCGGTGGTAACTATAACCATCCTAAGGTAGCGAAATTCCTTGTCGGGTAAGTTCCGACCTGCACGAATGGCGTAACGACTTCTCGACGTCTCAACCACGGGCCCGGTGAAATTGCATTACGAGTAAAGATGCTCGTTTCGCGCAGCAGGACGGAAAGACCCCGGGACCTTTACTATAGCTTGATATTGGTGTTCGGTTCGGCTTGTGTAGGATAGGTGGGAGACTGTGAAGCGGCCACGCCAGTGGTTGTGGAGTCATCGTTGAAATACCACTCTGGTCGTGCTGGATGTCTAACCTGGGTCCGTGATCCGGATCAGGGACAGTGTCTGGTGGGTAGTTTAACTGGGGCGGTTGCCTCCTAAAGGGTAACGGAGGCGCCCAAAGGTTCCCTCAGCCTGGTTGGCAATCAGGTGTTGAGTGTAAGTGCACAAGGGAGCTTGACTGTGAGACCGACGGGTCGAGCAGGTGCGAAAGCAGGGACTAGTGATCCGGCGGTGGCTTGTGGAAGCGCCGTCGCTCAACGGATAAAAGGTACCCCGGGGATAACAGGCTGATCTTCCCCAAGAGTCCATATCGACGGGATGGTTTGGCACCTCGATGTCGGCTCGTCGCATCCTGGGGCTGGAGTAGGTCCCAAGGGTTGGGCTGTTCGCCCATTAAAGCGGTACGCGAGCTGGGTTTAGAACGTCGTGAGACAGTTCGGTCCCTATCCGCTGTGCGCGTAGGAGTCTTGAGAAGGGCTGTCCCTAGTACGAGAGGACCGGGACGGACGAACCTCTGGTGTGCCAGTTGTTCTGCCAAGGGCATGGCTGGTTGGCTACGTTCGGGAGGGATAACCGCTGAAAGCATCTAAGCGGGAAGCCTGCTTCGAGATGAGGGCTCCCACCACCTTGAGTGGGTAAGGCTCCCCATAGACGATGGGGTTGATAGGCCGGGTGTGGAAGCCCAGTAATGGGTGGAGCTGACCGGTACTAATAGGCCGAGGGCTTGTCCATAGTTGCTACGCGTCCACTGTGTTGTTCTGAAACAACGACCGACTCTGCCCCTTCGGGGGTTGGGTTGAGAGTTTCATAGTGTTTCGGTGGTCATAGCGTGAGGGAAACGCCCGGTTACATTCCGAACCCGGAAGCTAAGCCTTACAGCGCCGATGGTACTGCAGGGGGGACCCTGTGGGAGAGTAGGACGCCGCCGAACAATCATTGAGGAGAGGGGCTCCGCAGCCGAAAGGCCGCGGAGCCCCTTTTTGCATTCCGCACGCCCGCAGAACCGCAGCGGCACTTCCGCGCGGCGGGCCCTGCGTCAGCCGGGCATAGGGGTCAGACGGCGGTCACCACGCGGTGGTCGGCGGTGAAGGGCCTGCCGGCGATGAGTTCGGAGCGCGGGTGCGCAGATCGCCGCAGTGATCGGCGCATGGATCAGCGTTGTGGATCAGCGCAGCGTCGGCGCCGGACGGCGGCTGCCGCGGCGACATGCCCCCGTGGGCAGGGCGGTGAAGGCCATGGGCCGATGCTGTCAGCCTGGGCGCGGGAGGGTCAACGGCGCGGTGTTAGGGGCCGATGGCGGTTCTGCGAAGCGGCGGGGGCGCCGGAGGCAGCCGTACGTTGCGGAGCGGTGCCGTGGAGCGGACCCCCTTCGGGTGGTGGGGTGGGCCTGCCGGTCGCGGAGGCCCCGTACGCAGGGCCTGAACGGGTACCCTTCCCGCATGAGTGGTGACATCCGAGGCGACCGGCGGCCGGGGCGCTTCCGCCGCATGCTGGGCCGTCTGACCAGTTCCCCGGAGGAGTTGCAGGCCGAGGAGCTCCGGCAGGACGCCGAGGAGGCGGGCTGTACTCCGATCGCCAGCTGCGACGACCGTCAAATGGTCACCGTGACCGGCACCTTGCGTACCGTCACCCTGCGTCCCCGGGCGGGTGTCCCCGCACTGGAGGCGGAACTCTTCGACGGCTCCGACGCGCTGGATGTGGTCTGGCTGGGGCGCCGGTCGATCGCCGGGATAGAGCCCGGCCGACGGCTGATCGCCAGTGGGCGGATCAGTCAGGCGCACGGCCGCCGAGTGCTCTTCAACCCGCGCTACGAGCTGCGTCCTGTCGGACACGGGAGCGAATGACGTGAGCAACCTGCCCGGCGGCGAGTCCGCCGCGACCACGAGGGAAGAGACCCCCGAGGAGGCCGCGGCCCGGCACGAGGCGGCCTCCAAGGAGGCCGCGGACACCGTGATGAAGGCGTTCGGCGGGGTCCGCGGCATGATCGACATGACGCTGCCCGGCCTGGTCTTCATCGTCACCTTCAACCTGACCCACCGGGTCCCGGCGGCGGCCTGGGCCGCGCTGGGGCTCAGCGGCATCTTCGCCGTGGTGCGGCTGGCCCGCCGCGAGACCGTGCAGCATGCCTTCAGCGGTGTCTTCGGTGTCGCCATCGGTGCCTACATCGCGATGAAGTCCGGCAAGGCCGAGGACTTCTACCTGCCCGGTCTGCTCTACAGCGTGGGCTACTGCGCGGCCCTCGCGATCTCGGCGCTGGTGCGCTGGCCGCTGATCGGGGTGATGCTCGGCCCGATCACCGGCGAGATGTTCACCTGGCGCAAGGAGAACCCGGGCCGGCTGGCCGCGTACACCCGGGCGACCTGGGTCTGGTTCGTCTGCATGGCGGTCAAGCCGGTGGTGCTCTTCCCGCTCTACTTCGCGCACAACGCCAATCTGCTGGGCTGGATGAAGGTGGCCCTCGGCATCCCGCCGATGGTGGTCGCGATGTACTTCACCTGGCAGATCCTGATCAAGGCACCAGCACCGATCAAGGCGGTCCTCGACGACGAGGAGGAGGCCGCGGCGGCCGGCGACGAAGGTGCCGGGGGCGAGCCCGGGGCGGAGAAGCCGCACAAGGCCCGGCACGCCGCCTCCAGCCGGGAGTACTAGGACACAGCGCGCCGAGGTGCGTACGAGGAGAGGGCCGCCCCACGGGGCGGCCCTCTCCTCGTTACGCGGCGGACGTCTCAGTCCTGCGGCTGCTCGGCCTCGGCCGACAGCAGGTCCTCCAGCTGGCCCTCGCGGTCCTGGGCGGCCACGAAGAGCAGCTCGTCGCCGCCCTCCAGGGTGTCGTCCTTGCTCGGCACCAGCACCCGGCCCTCCCGGATGATGGTGACCAGCGCGGTGTCCTCGGGCCACACCACATCGCCGACCCGGGTGCCCACCAGCTCGGCGTCGCCGGGCAGGGTGAGCTCCACCAGGTTGGCGTCGCCCTGGCTGAAGCGCATCAGGCGGACCAGGTCGCCGACGCTGACCGCCTCCTCCACCAGTGCGGACATCAGCCGCGGGGTGGAGACGGCGACGTCCACGCCCCAGGACTCGTTGAAGAGCCACTCGTTCTTGGGGTTGTTGACCCGGGCGACCACACGCGGCACCCCGTACTCGGTCTTGGCTAGCAGCGAGACCACCAGGTTGACCTTGTCGTCGCCGGTGGCGGCGATGACCACATGGCAGCGCTGCAGCGCGGCCTCGTCCAGCGAGGTGATCTCGCAGGCGTCGGCCAGCAGCCACTCCGCCTGCGGCACCCGCTCCACCGAGATGGAGGACGGGTTCTTGTCGACCAGCAGCACCTCGTGGCCGTTCTCCAGCAGCTCGCCCGCGATGGAGCGGCCGACGGCACCGGCACCGGCGATTGCGACGCGCATCAGTGACCTTCCTCCGGACCCTTGGCGAACGCCGCCTCGACGGACTGCAGCGAGGACGTGCGCATGATCACATGCACCAGGTCGCCCTCCTGGAGTACCGAGTCGGCCGGGGGCAGGACGCCCTCGCCCAGCCGGGTGATGAACGCCACCCGGACGTCTGCCGCCGCCTCCAGCGCGGTCAGGCGGTGCCCGACCCATTCCGGGGACACCGGGACCTCGGCCAGCTGGACGCTGCCGCTCGGGTCCTGCCAGAGCGGCTCGGCGCCGCTGGGCAGCAGCCGCCGCAGCATCTGGTCGGCGGTCCAGCGCACGGTCGCCACGGTGGGGATGCCCAGCCGCTGGTAGACCTCGGCGCGGCGCGGGTCGTAGATCCGCGCCGCGACGTTCTCCACGCCGAAGGTCTCCCGGGCCACCCGCGCGGCGATGATGTTGGAGTTGTCGCCGCTGCTCACCGCGGCGAACGCACCGGCCTCCTCGATGCCGGCCTCCTTGAGGGTGTCCTGGTCGAAGCCGACCCCGGTCACCCGCCTTCCCCCGAAGCCCGAACCGAGACGGCGGAACGCCGTCGGGTCCTGGTCGACCACGGCGACCGAGTGACCCTGCTTCTCCAGGGTGCGCGCGAGGGCTGAGCCCACGCGCCCGCAACCCATGATGACGATGTGCACGACCGTCCTTCCGGTGATGTCTCGGGCCCGATCCTGGCACCGTGGGGCACCAGGCAGTACACCAGGGTCGCACCGTGCGGCCCCGTACACACACGCGGTACCCGCACCGGGCCGTCGGCAACACCTGTGCCGTGGCCGATCCGACATGCGATCTCGATCTATTCGGAATAATTGCCGCGGCTCGCCACCATCCGAACGCCCGCGCGAGGACATGTCCGCAATGGGCGGCTGCCATGCAGACCCCCGTACGGCTTACGATCCTCCTCGTGTCCAAGCTGACCGACGTACCCAAACGCATCCTCATCGGGCGCGCTCTGCGGAGCGACAAGCTCGGTGAGACGCTGCTGCCCAAGCGGATCGCGCTCCCCGTCTTCGCCTCGGACGCGCTGTCGTCCGTGGCGTACGCACCCGAGGAGATCCTGCTCACCCTCTCCGTGGCAGGCGTCTCCGCGATCCACTTCTCCTGGCAGATCGGAGTGGTGGTCGCGATCGTGATGCTGGCGGTGGTCGCGTCCTACCGGCAGAACGTGCACGCCTATCCGAGCGGCGGCGGCGACTACGAGGTCGCCACGGTCAACCACGGGAACAACTCGGGTCTGGTGGTCGCCAGCGCCCTGATGGTCGACTACGTCCTCACGGTGGCGGTCTCCACCACCTCGGGCGTGGCCAACGTGGTCTCGGCCGTCCCGGCGCTGCGCGGGCACGAGGTGGGGCTGTCGCTGGCGGTGGTCGTGATCCTCATGGGGATGAACCTGCGCGGCGTCCGCGAGTCGGGCACCGCCTTCGCCATCCCCACCTACGCCTTCATGGCCGGCGTCCTGGGGATGACGGTGTGGGGCATCTTCCGGCACCTGGTCCTCGGTGTGGACATGCATGCGGAGAGCTCCGCCTTCCATCTGCACGCCGAGCCGGGCGAGAGCGGACTGGCCGGCTTCGCACTGATCTTCCTGCTGCTGCGGGCGTTCTCCTCCGGCTGCGCGGCGCTCACCGGTGTCGAGGCGATCAGCAACGGCGTGCCCGCCTTCCGCAAGCCCAAGAGCCGCAACGCCGCCAACACCCTGCTGCTGATGGGCAGCATCGCGGTGACCATGTTCATGGGCATCATCTACCTGGCCAGCATGACCGGGGTGCGGATGGCGGACGACCCGGCCACCCAGCTGGTCGGTGCTCCGGACAACTACCACCAGAAGACCGCGCTGGCCCAGATCAGCGAGGCGGTGTTCAGCGACTTCAAGCCGGGCTTCTTCTTCGTGGCCGCCGTCACCGGCCTGATCCTGGTGCTGGCCGCCAACACGGCCTTCAACGGCTTCCCCGTGCTCGGCTCGATCCTCGCCCAGGACCGCTATCTGCCGCGCCAGCTGCACACCCGTGGTGACCGGCTGGCCTTCAGCAACGGCATCATCCTGCTGGCCGGTATCGCGATGGTGTTCATCATCGCCTATGGGGCGGAGCCCACCCGGCTGATCCAGCTCTACATCGTCGGCGTCTTCGTCTCCTTCAACATGAGCCAGAGCGGCATGATCCGGCACTGGACCAGGCTGCTGCGCACCGAGACCGACCCCAAGAAGCGCGCCCACATGATCCGCAGCCGGGTGATCAACAGCTTCGGCCTGGTGATGACCGCGCTGGTGCTGATCGTGGTGCTGGCCACCAAGTTCACCCACGCCTGGGTGGCGATCATGCTGATGGTGGTCCTCTTTGTGATGATGAAGGCCATTCGGCGCCACTACGACGGTGTCTCCATGGAGCTGGCCTCCGCGGAGGAGCTCGGCGAGGAGGCCGTGCTGCCCTCCCGGGTGCACTCCATCGTGCTGGTCTCCAAACTCCACAAGCCGACCCTGCGGGCCCTGGCCTACGCCCGTCTCTCCCGCTCCGGCGTGCTGGAGGCGGTCACCGTCAACGTCGACCCGCCGGACACCAAGGCGCTCCAGGCCGAGTGGCACGAGCGGGACATAGAGGTGCCGCTCAAGGTCCTGGACTCCCCGTACCGGGAGATCACCCGGCCGATCCTGGAGTACGTCAAGAACCTGCGTCGCAGCAGCCCCCGCGACGTGGTGACCGTCTACATCCCCGAGTACGTCGTCGGCCACTGGTACGAGCAGCTGCTGCACAACCAGAGCGCCCTGCGCCTCAAGGGCCGGCTGCTCTTCACGCCCGGGGTGATGGTGGTTTCCGTACCCTGGCAGCTGGAGTCCTCCGAGCGGCGCAAGCAGGTCCGTGAGTGGTCCGCGCCCGGTTCGGTCCGGCGCGGTGAGCCGCGACGGCAGCAGCGCAAGCCGGAGGCCGCCGTCTCCGGCCCCGCCAAGGGGACCGGCCCCATCGACGCCAAGGACAGCTCTACGTGACCAGCACCACCCCCGCCGACGCCCCCTCCTCCCTCGTCGGCGAGCGTTACGAGGTCGAGGTGGGCCCGGTGGCCCACGGCGGGCACTGTGTGGCCCGGCACGAGGGCCGGGTCCTCTTCGTCCGGCATGCACTGCCCGGTGAGCGGGTGGTCGCGCTGGTGACCGAGGGCACCACCGGCTCCCGGTACCTGCGGGCGGACGCCGTGGAGGTGCTGGAGCCGTCCAAGGACCGCGTCACCCCGCCCTGCCCGTACGCCGGTCCGGGACGCTGCGGCGGCTGCGACTGGCAGCACGCCACGCCCGGTGCGCAGCGCAAGCTCAAGGTGCAGGTGCTCACCGAGCAGCTGGACCGGCTGGCCGGACTGACTCCGGCCGAGGCCGGCTGGGACGGCAGCGTCGAACCCGCCCCGGGCGACAAGGTCCCCGCCGGGCAGGTCCCGGCGTGGCGTACCCGGGTGCAGTTCACGGTGGACCAGGCGTCCGGCCGGGCCGGGCTGCGCCGCCACCGCTCGCACGAGGTGGAGCCGGTCGACCGCTGCCTGATCGCCGCCCCCGGTGTGGAGGAGCTGGGCATCGAGGCCCGGGAGTGGCCGCAGATCGCCTCGATCGACGCGGTGGCCGCGACCGGCTCCTCCGACCGGCAGGTGATCCTCACCCCGGTCCCCGGCGGCCGGCTGCCGCTGGTCGAGCTGGACCGGCCGGTCTCGGTCGCCCGGATCGACGAGCGGGAGCTCTTCCACCGGGTGCACGGCCGCACCTTCGTCCGCGAGCGGGCTGCCGGGCGCACCTGGCGGGTGGGCAACGGCGGCTTCTGGCAGATCCACCCGGCCGCGGCCGAGACCCTGGTGGGCGCCGTGCTGGACGGCCTGGCTCCGCGCCCGGGCGAGAACGCCCTGGACCTGTACTGCGGGGTCGGCCTCTTCGCCGGCGCCCTGGCGGACCGGCTGGGCGAGAACGGCGCGGTGCTGGGCATCGAGTCGTCCAAGCAGGCGGTGCTGGACGCCCGGCACAACCTGGCCGACATGGAGAACGTCCGGATCGAGTGCGACAAGGTCGAGAAGCTGCTGCCGCGTACCGGCATCACCTCCACCGACCTGATCGTCCTCGACCCGCCGCGCTCCGGCGCCGGTTCGGAGACCGTGCGGCACCTGGCCGGGCTGGGCGCCCGCAGGATCGCCTATGTGGCCTGCGACCCGGCGGCGCTCTCCCGCGACCTGGGATTCTTCCGCGACTCGGGCTACCGCCCGGTGACGCTGCGGGCCTTCGACCTGTTCCCGATGACCCACCACTTCGAGTGCGTGGCGATCCTGGAGCCCGCCGACGGCGGTCGGGGATGACCACTGCCGGCGCGCCGCTGCGGGTCTGCTTCGTCTGCACGGGCAATATCTGCCGGTCGCCGATGGCCGAGCAGGTCTTCCGCGCCAGGCTGGCCGAGGCCGGCCTGGCGGGGCTGGTCGAGACGGACAGCGCGGGCACCGGCGGCTGGCACGAGGGGGACGGCGCCGACGAGCGCACGGTGTCGGTGCTGGAGTCGGCCGGGTACCCGGCCACGCACACGGCCAGGCAGTTCCGTCCGGCCTGGTTCGCCTCCCCGGACCTGGTGATCGCCCTGGACGCCGGGCATCTGCGTGCCCTGCGCAGGCTCGCCCCCGGCGCGGAGGACGCCGCCAAGGTGCGGCTGCTGCGCTCCTTCGACCCGGCGCTCCCGGCCGGAGCCGATCTCGATGTGCCCGACCCGTACTACGGCGGGACGGAAGGCTTCGAGGAGTGCCTGGCGATGTGCGAGGCCGCCTGCGACGGGCTGCTGGACGCCGTGCGCCGGCAACTGTCGGCGCGACGCTGAGCCGCCCGCCGCGGCGGGCCCGGCGGGCCGGTGCGGCGGCTCAGTGGGCCGGGGCGATCCAGACCATGCTGCGCCCGGACTCCGCCGGCGCGGCGATTCCGTCGTCCTCGATCCGGTCGAGCCGGTAGCCCAGCCGGCGGGGGATCGCCGCGCTGGCGGTGTTGGCCTCGTCGCAGTGGATCTCCACCCGTCCGATTCCGGGCAGTGCCAGCGCCGCCTCGGTGAGCGCCGCGGCGAGGTGGCGGGCGTGGCCCCGTCCGGTGTGCGAGGCGTGCACCCAGTAGCCGATCTCCAGCGCCCCCGGCCCGATCCGGCCGTGCAGGCCGCACGCACCGATGACGCTGCCCGGTACGGCGTCGAGCCCCAGCACATAGAGGAACTCCGTCCCGGACTCCCAGGCCGCCTCCGCCGCCCGCGACTGCTCCTCCGTCCGCTCGGGCACAGGCGTCTCGGCGGCCCAGGCCATCCAGGGGCGGAGGTGGTCGAGGGACTGGAGAACGGCGGCGCACAGTGCGGGGGAGTCGGCCGCGCGCCTGCGGCGCAGTGACACCCCGCCGGGCAGCGGGAGGAGCGCGGGCGGGCGTCCTGGGGTCATGGGGGGCTGGTCCATCCCTGCATTGTGGTGGAAGCCTCCCGGGTGCTTGCCATGCTAGCGCTTTGGCGCTAGCTTCAAAAGCATGGGGAAGAAGCAGCTGAATGTGCGGGTGGACGAGTCCACGGCGGAGATGGCCCGTGAGCGGGCGGAGGCACAGGGAATCAGCATGAACCAGTACATCGAGAAGCTGGTGCAGCAGGACATGGGGGAGACCGGCCGGGCCTTCGTCGATGCCGCCGCGCAGTTCATGAAGGAGTACGAGACGGCGTTCGTCGCGGAGTTCGGCGACGCCGAGCAGGCGGCGAAGGGTGCCCGACGTTGAACGTACGCGTCGATCTGGCGTGGCTGCTGATGACGGCGGAGCAGTACACCCCGGGGGACCCCCAGGTCACCGACTACGGGTCGCTGCTCGCCGCGGTGGCGCGGCACCAGGCGGAGGTGTTCGACATCCCCGTCTACCCGGAGTCCTCCGACCGGGCCGCCGCACTGCTGCACCAGCTGCTGCGGGCGCCCGCACTGGAGCGCTCCAACGAGTTGTTCGCCACCGCCGCCGCCTATGCCTATCTGGTCACCAGCGGCGCCACCGTGGCCACCACCGCCCGGGAGGTGCGCTCCCTCGCCCGCGCGGTGCGGGACGGGCGTCTCGGCGTCGCGGGGATCTCCGAGCGGCTGGCCTCATGGACCGTCACGGGCGCCGAATCGGCCGCCGAGGAAGAGGACGAGGACGAGGAGGACCGCGGCGGCGAGGAGGACTGACCAGCCTGCGGCCGTCCACGGGCCCGCCGGCCGCACCGCCGCCCCGCCGCACCGCCGCCCCGGGCAGCCGCCGCACGGGCCGCCCGGGGGCGACGGGCCGCGGGTGGGTCCGCCGCGGGCGGGTCCAGTGGAGTCCCCCGTACGCTGGACCGTCTGACCGGACGGCGAGGAAACGGAACGTTGCTGCACGACATCGCGGAATACCTGGCCTGCCCCCACTGCGGGGCCGATCTGGCCCTGGCGGGGTCCGCACTCCGCTGCACCGCGGGCCACTCCTTCGACATCGCCCGCCAGGGATACGCCAGCCTGCTCCCCGGGGACGCCCACACCGGCACCGGGGACACCGCCGCCATGGTGGCCGCCCGGGACGCCTTCCTCGGCGCCGGCCGCTACACGCCGATCGCCGACGCCCTCGCCGCCTGTGCGGCCGACGCGCTCGCGGGCGGACCGGAGGGCGGCTGCGTCGCCGACCTCGGCGCAGGCACCGGGTACTACCTCGCCGCGGTGCTCGACCGGCTGCCGGAACGGCTCGGGGTCGCCCTGGACATCTCCAAGTACGCGGTGCGCCGCGCCGCCCGCGCCCATCCCAGGTCGGGTGCGGTCGTCTGCGACGCCTGGCGGCCGCTGCCGCTGCGGGACGCCTCGGCGGCGCTGGTGCTGAACGTCTTCGCCCCGCGCAACGGCCCGGAGATCCGTCGGGTGCTGCGGCCCGGCGGCACCCTGCTGGTGGTCTCCCCGACCGCCCGGCATCTGCGCGAGCTGGTCGGCCCGCTGGGACTGCTCTCGGTCGACGAGGACAAGGACCGCCGGATCGCGGAGAAGCTCGACCCGCACCTCGCCCCCGGGCAGCGGCACCAGGTGCAGTGGACCATGGAACTCTCCAGGGCCGAGGCGGAGTCGGTGGTGGCCATGGGGCCGAGTGCCTGGCACACCGGCGCGGAGCGGCTGACGGAGCGTCTGGCGGCGCTGCCCGAGCCGGTCCCGGTCACCGCTTCCGTCACCGTGTCCGTGTACCACCGGCGCTGAGCAGCGCCGCCTCGGACTCCCCGGTCGGCCCCATGGGTGGAGTGACCGTTCGGCAGCAGGCGTGTGCCCGGTCCACCGCATGCCGCCCGCCCGCCGGCGGGCGGCCAGGCCCGCACGGCTTCCGGGCGCCCTGCGCGCCTGCGCGCCCTCCGATGTCACAGACGGCAGGGCTGTCTCGTCTCCGGGAGTGAGGACAACGGATTCGGGAGAGTGATGGCTGTGCGGGTGTTCGTGGCAGGTGGGACCGGGGTCCTGGGGCAGCGGCTGGTGCCGCAGCTGGTGGCCAGAGGCCATCAGGTGATCGCCACCACGACGAGCGCGGCCAAACTGGGGCTGCTGGAGCAGCTGGGCGCGGAGGGCGTCGTGATGGACGGGCTGGACGCGGAGTCGGTGGGTGACGCGGTGGCCTCGGCGCGGCCGGACGCGATCGTGCACCAGATGACCGGGATCTCCATGACGCACGCCGGCAAGCCCGATCTGAAGCACTTCGACCGGTGGGCCGTCCCCACCATCCGGCTGCGCACCGAGGGGACCGACCACCTGCTGGCCGCCGCAGAAGCGGCCGGGGTGCCCCACTTCGTCGCCCAGGGCTATGCCAACTGGAACGGGATCACCGAGGGCGGGTGGGTGAAGACCGAGGAGGACCCGCTGGCCCTGCACCGGGGGACGGCGGCGCAGACGTCGATGGAGGCGCTCCGCCACGTCGAGGATGTGGTCCTCGGGGCCGGCGGCGCCGTGCTGCGGTACGGCGCGTTCTACGGGCCGGGCGCCATCGACGACCAGGTCGAGCTGGTGCGCCTGCGGCAGTTCCCACTGGTCGGCGGAGGCACCGGTTACGCCTCGTGGGTGCATCTGGACGATGCCGCCGGCGCCACCGTCCTGGCCCTGGAGCTGAAGGCCAAGGGGGTGTTCAACATCGTCGACGACGAACCGGCACCGGCCAGTGAGTGGCTGCCGTATCTGGCCGAGTGCGCGGGAGCGAAGAAGCCGATGCGGATCCCCACCTGGCTGGCCCGGCTGCTGGCCGGGGAGGTGGTGGTGATCATGATGACCGAGGGGCGCGGCTTCGCCAATGCCAAGGCCAAGCGGGAACTCGGCTGGCAGCTGCGCTATCCGTCGTGGCGGCAGGGCTTCAAGGAGGAGCTGGCATGACCCGGTCCGAGGAGTTCCAACAGCTGCGGTCGCTGCTGTTCTCCATCGCCTACCGGATCCTGGGCAGTGTCAGCGAGGCGGAGGACGCGGTCCAGGAGACCTGGCTGCGCTGGGAGTCCTCCGGGACGGAACCCCTTTCGGCCAAGACGTTTCTCTCGGCAGTGGTCACCCGGATCTCGATCGACGTCCTGCGGTCGGCCCGTGTCCGGCGGGAGGAGTACGTCGGGCCGTGGTTCCCCGAGCCGCTGCTGACCGACCCGTACCAGGACCCCGAGCGCTCGGCGGAGCTCGCCGACTCCCTCTCGATGGCGGCTCTGCTGCTGCTGGAGCGGCTCAGTCCGCTGGAGCGCGCGGTCTTTGTGCTGCGGGAGGTGTTCGCCTTCGGCTTCCCGGAGATCTCGGCAGCCGTGGGCAGGTCGGAGGCGGCCTGCCGGCAGCTTGCGGTGCGGGCACGGCGCCACATGGACGAGGGCCGGCCCCGGTTCGAGGCCGATCGTAAGGAGCGCGAGGAGCTCGCCGAGCGCTTCTTCGACGCCTTCCGGGAAGGGGACGTCGACGGACTGCGGGAGCTCCTCGCCGCCGACGTCCTGATGGTCGGCGACAGCGGCGGCAAGGCACCGCAGTGGGCCAGCCAGTTCATCGGCGCCGAGAGCGTGGTACGGGTGCTCGCCGCACTCGTCCTGCCGTTCGTCAGGTGCGGCGGAGTGGTGCAGCCGCACCAGGTGAACGGCCAGCCCGGCGCCGTCTTCCGGGACCGGGACGGCAAGGTCCTCAACACCTGGACCCTCGACATCCTCGACGGGCAGATCCAGACGATCCGCTCGGTGAACAACCCCGACAAGCTCGGGCATGTGGGCCCGGTGGCCGACGCATGGGCGGTCCTGCGTGAGACACAGCGGGCTCGCCGGGCTACGGACTGACTGGGAAGAGCCGATCGCGGTCCTCAACTGCGGTGCAGGGAACGGCAGGAGGGCCAGGAGGTTGGCTGCGGCGGCAGCGGCCCCGGCCTCGCGGACACGCTCGCCGAAGCCGGGCACGGCAATCAGGAGTCCGCTGCCGACACGTTGGGATGAATGCCGCTCCGGCGGGACGTTTCGCCTGCTCCGGGCCTCGCTACGGTCCTTGGATGACCAGCGATGTCGTCCGCCCCCATCTTGAGGAACTGCGGCTGAGGGCCTTCAAGTCCTACCGCCGCACGGTCCTCCCGCTCAGCCCGTTTACGGTGCTCCACGGCCCCTCGGGGGCCGGGAAGTCCAATGCGCTGGATGCACTGGCCGTGCTGTCCCGGCTCGCGATCGGGGAGCCGGTCGGCCACTCCCTGGACGGCGGCGGCAGCGGGCCGCTGGCTGATGCCGTGCGCGGCGGGTCTGCGGGCTGTGTGCCTTACGGCGAGCAGGGATTCGTCCTCGGCTGCACGGTGCGCACCGGGGGCGGCCCGGTGCGGCTGGATGTCGCGGTCGGCACCACCGAGGGCGTACGGATCGTGCGTGAGCGGCTCGTCGACGACGAAGGTCCGCTGCTGGACACCGGAGAGCAGGACGTCGGGCGCGGCAGGATCAATGTCACCTGGCACAACGACTCCCGGCAGGGGGACATCCGGGCACCCTTCCCCAGCGACACCCTGCTGACCGCCCAGCTGCCGCTGCGCGTCGCCGGTTCGTCGACCGGGGAGCGCCGGGTGCTGGCTGCGGCGGAGCAGGTGCTGACCGCGCTGCGGGAGGTCTTCACCGCGGACCCGGTGCCCCGGCTGATGCGCGGCTGGACGAACGCCGACCCCCGGGCCCGGCTGACCGGATCGGCCGCCAACATCTCCGCGGTGCTGGCCCGGATGCAGGGCGAGTGCCGCCACCGCTACGGGCGTCTGGTCGGGGCGCTGCGGGCGGCCGCGCCGCACCCGCTGACCGGGCTCGGCGTGGAGCACCGGTCGGTGGACCGGCGCCGCACGCCGCAGGTGCTGGCCGCGTTCGACGAGGGCGACGCGGGCCGCACCACGGTGGACCGGGCCTCCGACGGCATGCTGCGCTATCTGGCGTTCGCCGCGGTACTGCTCACCGGCGCCGATGTGCTGGACGTCGACCCGGCCTCCGAGGTGCCATGGGAGCGGCGGCTGCTCACCGTGGCCACCGAGGACCTCGGTGCGGGTCTGGCCCGCCCGCAGACCGCCCAGCTGCTGTCACTGGCGGGGGAGATGGGCGGTTCGGGCCATGCCCGGGTGCTGGCCGCGCTGCAGGACGCGGACTGCGCCCGGAGCGCGGCCGGCGCGACGCTGGTGGCCTGCGGCCGCGATGCACGGACGGGGCGCAGTGTGCTGGATCCGGAGTCCGCGCGGGTGCCCGAGCAGCTGCCGCGTTCCGGGGCGGGCGGTGCGCGGCTGATGCGGGAGACCTGATGCGGTAGACCTGATGCGGTAGACCTGGTGCGATGAGCGAGAGTGTCGAGCAACTGCAGCGCCGGCTGGTCGAGTTCGCGGCGGCGCGGCGATGGCAGCCGTACCACACGCCCAAGAACCTGGCGGCGGCGCTGAGCGTCGAGGCGGGGGAGCTGCTGGAGATCTTCCAGTGGCTCACCCCGGAGCAGGCGGAGGGGGTGATGGGCGACCCGGAGGAGGCGCACCGGGTCCGCGACGAGGTGGCCGATGTGCTGGCCTATCTGCTGCAGTTCTGCGCCGTGCTGGGGGTGGATCCGCTGGAGGCGCTGGCGGCCAAGATCGACCGCAATGAGCTGCGCTTCCCGATTCCGCAGGGGCCCGGCAGTACTGACGCGCCGTCTGCTGCCGGTGGGGCTGACGAGGCGTCCGGACCGTCCGCGGGGAGCCGCGGCTGAGCGGTTCTGTCTCACCCTTTTGTGGCGCAGGTTGTCCACAGTCCGGGTTCTGTCCACAGCTTTGGACGCCCCCATCGCGGGCTCCCTCCCCGACGGGCAGCGTTGCCCTGCAACGGATCGCCCGATCGTGGAGGGAGCGGCGGTATGGATGCGCTGCGACTGATCAAGTCCACCAGGCATGCACTCACCCAGACGCGGGGAGTGCCCGAGGTCCTGGTGGAGGCATGGCAGGCGTGCACACTCACCGAGGCGGTCGGCGGCCATCTGGTGCTGCACGGCGAGGAGCCACTGCGGGCCGCTGCGCAGCGGCTGCTGGAGGCGGGCGGCCACGCCGGTGGCTGCCTGGACCGGCCGCCGGAGGACTGGACGGGGTTCGGCAGGGTGGCCCGGCTCACCGAGCTGGAGGATCCCGCCCTTGCGCTGCGGGAGCTGCGGATGCTGCTCCATGAGGCGGCCGAGGCGCTGATCGTGGTGGCCTGCGGCGCCGACACCGAGACGCTGTACTGGCAGTGCATCGACGCGGTGGACGCCGCAGCCGAGTGCAGGGACGCAGCCACCGAGCTGCTGCGGATCCTCCATGAGGAGTCCGACCCCGAGTTTGCCGACCCCGTTGAAACACCCCGGCCGACGACGGTGGCGGTGGTCCCACTGGAGCCGCCCGGCCCATAGCGGCGGTCCGGTGACCCTTCGGGCGACCGGGCGCCGGGGGGCGGGGTGCACGCCGACGCGACGCCGCACCCGCTGCCCTACCGGGTTCAGTCGCCCGTCGCCCGTCGCCCGTCGCCCGTCGCCCGTCGCCCGTCGCGCGGGCTCCGGCTCCCGCTCGCGCCGCACCGGTGGCGGCCGGCCGTGGTCTCAGGCGGGCTTGCGCCCGGCGCCTGCGGCGATGAGGTCGCTGTGGCCGTCCGAGGGCTTTGTGGTGGCGTCCGGCCGCCAGAGGGGCAGCGCCACAACACCGGGGTCGACCATCTCCAGGCTGCCGAAGAGGGCCTCGATCTCCTCCTGGGTCCTGAACCGGCCGGTGCCGAGCATGGACAGGAACACTCGCTCCAGCGCGTCGGTGGTGGGCGGCTGCGACCTGAAGTGGGTGAGGAAGAGGTGGCTGCCGGGGGCGGCGGCGTCGAGGTAGCGCTTCACCAGGCCGACCGGGTCCTCGTCGTCCGCGAGGTGGTGCACCACGCCGACCATCAGCAGGCCGAGCGGCCGCTCGAGGTCGATCAGCGCGCGTACCTCGGGCCGGGAGAGGACGTCCTCCGGCTCACGCAGATCCGCGGTGACCACCTCGGTGCAGTCGTCCCCGGCGAGCAGGGCCCGGCCGTGGGCGAGGACCATGGGGTCGTTGTCGACATAGACCACACGGGCTCCGGGGGTGGCCGCCTGTGCCACCTGATGGGTGTTCTGCACGGTGGGCAGCCCCGACCCCAGGTCGAGGAACTGGTCGATCCCCTGGGCGGCCAGATAGCGGACCCCGCGGGCCAGCGCCTCGCGGTGCTCCCAGGCGCCTTCGCGGGTGATCGGCAGCACCTTGCGGATCCGCTCGGCGACCTCCCGGTCCACCGCGAAGTTGTCCTTGCCGCCCAGCATGGCGTCGTACACCCGGGCGATGCTGGGAACCGAGGTGTCGACCCCGGTCGGCGCCCAGTCGTCCAGAGCATCACTGCCGGCCATGGATCCCCCTAAGGATGTGATCTTCAGTCAGTCCGACATGAGCATAGCTTTTTCTGCCGGTCCGCCCAGGGCGTAGCAGGATGGAGGGTATGGATCTCCGTATCTTCACAGAACCCCAGCAGGGCGCCTCCTACGAGACCTTGCTGAAGGTCGCCAAAGCCACCGAGGGTCTCGGTTTCGACGCCTTCTTCCGCTCCGACCATTATCTGAAGATGGGAGACGTGGACGGCCTCCCGGGGCCGACCGACGCCTGGATCACCCTCGCCGGGCTGGCCCGCGAGACCAGCCGCATCCGGCTCGGCACGCTGATGACCGCCGCGACGTTCCGGTTGCCCGGCGTCCTCGCCATCCAGGTCGCGCAGGTGGACGCGATGAGCGGCGGCAGGGTGGAGCTCGGACTGGGCGCCGGCTGGTTCGAGGAGGAGCACACCGCGTACGGCATCCCCTTCCCCAAGGAGAAGTTCGGCAGGCTGGAGGAGCAGCTGGCGATCATCACCGGTCTGTGGGAGACCAAGCCCGGGGGGACCTTCGACTTCGAGGGGGCCCACTACGCGCTGAAGGATTCCCCGGCGCTGCCCAAGCCCGTCCAGGAGCGCGTCCCGGTGCTGATCGGCGGCCGGGGTGCCAAGCGCACACCGGAGCTCGCGGCCCGCTATGCCACCGAGTTCAATCTGCCGTTCGTCTCCGTGGAGGAGAGCCGGGAGATGATCGGCCGGGTGCGGCAGGCGGTGCACCGGGCCGCACGGCCCGATGACGACATGCTCTACTCCAACGTCCTGGTGGCCTGTGTGGGCAAGGACGACGCCGAGGTGGCACGCCGGGCGGCCGCGATCGGCCGGGAGCCGGCCGAGCTCAGGGAGAACGGCCTGGCCGGTACCCCGGACGAGGTCGTGGAGAAGATCGGCCGCTATGCGGAGACCGGTTCCCGGCGGTTCTACTTCCAGATCCTCGACCTGGACGACCTGGACCACCTGGAGCTGATCGCCTCCCGGGTGGCCCCGCAGCTGGGCTGAGCCGGAACGTCCCCGGCCCGGCCCGCGGGGTACGCGGACCGGGCCGGGACGGGGCCCGGGAGGGCCGTCGCTCAGTTGTGGGCGTGCAGCTCCGCGTTGAGACCGCCCCACGACCCGGAGCGGGCGATGACCTCGACCGCGCCGGTCTGGGAGTTGCGGCGGAAGAGCAGGTTGCTCTGCCCGGAGAGCTCCACGGCCTTGGCCACCTTGCCGTCCGGCAGGGTCACCCGGGTGCCCGCGGTGACATAGAGACCCGCCTCGACCACGCAGTCGTCACCGAGCGAGATCCCGATGCCCGCGTTGGCGCCCAGCAGGCAGCGCTCGCCCACCGAGACGATCTGCTTGCCACCGCCGGAGAGGGTGCCCATGATCGAGGCGCCGCCGCCGATGTCGCTGTGGTCGCCGACCACCACACCCGCACTGATCCGGCCCTCGACCATGGAGGTGCCCAGGGTGCCGGCGTTGAAGTTGACGAACCCCTCGTGCATCACGGTGGTGCCGACGGCCAGGTGGGCACCGAGGCGCACCCGGTCCGCGTGTGCGATCCGCACCCCGCTGGGGGAGACGAAGTCGGTCATCCGCGGGAACTTGTCGATGCCGTACACGGCCAGCTGGCCGCCCTCGGCGCGCACCGCCAGCCGGGCCTGCTCGACCCGCTCCACCTGCACCGCGCCGATGCTGGTCCAGGCGATGTTGGGGAGCAGCCCGAAGATGCCCTCCAGGTTCTGGCCGTGCGGGCGGACCAGGCGGTTGCTCAGCAGGTGGAGCCGCAGGTAGATGTCGTGCGTGTCCAGCGGCTTGTCGTCCAGCGAGGCGATGGCGGTGCGCACCGCGACCACCTCGACGCCGCGCCGCGGGTCCCTGCGCTGCGCCTGGGCGGCGCCTTCGCCCAGCTCGGCGACGGCCTCCTCGGGCGTCAGCCGCACCGTCCCGGCCGGGCCCGGCCCGGCGGACAGCCTCGGGGCCGGGTACCAGGTGTCCAGCACGGTGCCGTCGTCGGCGATGGTGGCGAGACCGGCAGCGACAGCGCCGCCCCGGGGGGATGCAGATTCAGTCGTCACACCGTGCACGCTAACCAATCCGGCGCCCCGATGCCGAACCGGACCACGTCTCGGTCGTCGCCGCACCCGGCTCCAGCCCGACCGGGACCGCGCAGCCGGCGGCGGGCCGGCGGCGGTCCCGCGGGGGGCCCGGGGTGGTCCCGGGGTGGTCCCGCGGTGGTCCCGCGGCGGTCCCACGGGGGTTCCATCGCAGGCCACCGCCGGGCCCCGCCGCAAAACCCGGTGCGATCCGCCGTCCCGCGCCGGAATACTCGCCCATGTGTTCCTGACGATCAGCACCACCGGCACCGCCGACCGGCCTGCCACCGACCTGGGATTCCTGCTGCACAAGCACCCGGGCCGGGCGCAGCGCTTCGAGACCTCCCACGGGGAGGCGCACGTCTTCTACCCGGAGGCGAGCGACGCCCTCTGCACGGCCGCGCTGCTGCTGGATGTGGACCCCATCGCGCTGGTCCGCCGCGGCAAGGGCAAGGGCCGCGGCGGGTCGCCCGACTTCGCGCTCGCCCAGTACGTCAACGACCGCCCCTATGCGGCGTCCTCGCTGCTCGCGGTGGCCCTGCGGACGGTGTTCGCCAGTGCCCTCAAGGGCCGCTGCGACGCCCGGCCGGAACTCGCCGGCCAGGCGCTGCCGCTGCGGATCACCGTCCCTGTGCTGCCGGCCAAGGCCGGCGGTGAGCGCAGCGGCCCCGAGCTGGTGCGTTCGCTGTTCGAGCCACTGGGCTGGCAGGTCGACGCCGAGGCGCTGCCGCTGGACACGGCGTTCCCCGAATGGGGCGACTCCCGCTATGTACGGTCCGAGCTGACCGGCACCCTGCGGCTCGCCGACGCACTGCAGCAGCTCTATGTCCTGCTGCCGGTGCTGGACGACGCCAAGCACTACTGGGTGGCCCCGGACGAGGTCGACAAGCTGCTGCGCGCCGGTGCCGGCTGGCTCGCGGACCATCCCGAGCAGGCCCTGATCACCCGCCGCTATCTGGCCCGCCGCTGGTCGCTGACCCGTGACGCCATGGAGCGCCTGGAGTTGGCCAGGCTTGCCGAGGCCGACGACTGTGAGGCCGAGGAGATCGACAACGCGGTGGCCGACGAACCGCCCGAGGAGGCGGGGCAGCCGGAGGGGCCGCCGGCGTCCCAGGACGAAGGGCCGGGGGACGAGGCCGAAGCCGACGGCACGGAGGACCGCCCGGTCCGCCTGGCGGTGCAGCGCCGCGAGGCCATCCTCCGAGCGCTGGCCGACCGTGGCGCCGCCCGGGTGCTGGACCTCGGCTGCGGCCAGGGCCAACTGGTGCAGGAGCTGCTGAGGGAACCGCGGGTCACCGAGGTGGTGGGCCTGGATGTCTCCGCCCGTGCCCTCTCGGTCGCCGCCAGGCGGCTGCACCTGGACCGGATGTCCGAGCGGCAGGCCGCCAGGGTGAAGCTGGTGCAGGGTGCGCTCACCTACACCGACGCCCGGCTGACCGGCTATGACGCCGCGGTGCTCTCCGAGGTGATCGAGCATGTGGATCCGCCCCGGCTGCCCGCGCTGGTGCACTCCGTCTTCGGTGCGGCCCGCCCCGGCACCGTGGTGGTCACCACCCCGAACGTGGAGTACAACGTCCGCTGGGAGTCGCTGCCCGCCGGCCATGTCCGCCACGCCGACCACCGCTTCGAGTGGGACCGGACGCAGTTCGGCGACTGGGCGCGGCAGGTCGCCGCCCGCTACGGCTACACCGTCGACTTCCGCCCGGTGGGCCCCGACGACCCCGAGGTGGGGCCGCCGACCCAGCTGGCTCTCTTCATCCGTACCGACGACGTCCCGGAAGGGGGCGACCACCGATGACCGACCGACCCGCACGCCGCCTCGCGGTGCCCGATCTGTCCCTGGTGGTCCTGGTCGGCACCACGGGCGCGGGCAAGTCCAGCTTCGCCCGCAAGCACTTCCTGCCCACCCAGGTGGTCTCCTCCGACGTCTGCCGCGGCCTGGTCGCCGATGACGAGAACGACCAGTCGGCCTCCCCGGACGCCTTCGACGTGCTGCACTACATCGTCGGCAAGCGGCTGGCCGCCGGACGGCTCACCGTGGTGGACGCCACCAACGTCCAGCCCGAGTCCCGCCGGGCACTGGTCCGCCTCGCCCGTGAGCACGACGTGCTGCCCGTCGCCATCGTGCTGGACGTGCCGCAGCACATCTGCGCCGAGCGCAACGCCGCCCGGGCGGACCGCCGCGACATGGGCGCCCATGTGATCCCCCGGCAGCAGCGTGAGCTGCGCCGCTCGCTGAAGTCGCTGGAGCGCGAGGGGTTCCGCAAGGTCCATGTGCTGCGCGGCCCGGCCGAGGTGGACTCGGCCGAGGTCGAGTACGAGAAGCGCTACAACGATCTGCGCCACCTCACCGGCCCGTTCGACGTGATCGGGGACATCCACGGCTGCCGCGCCGAGCTGGAGACCCTGCTGGTCCGCCTCGGCTACGCCCTGGAGCGCGACGGGCAGGGCCGCCCGGTGGGTGCGGCGCACCCGGCGGGCCGCACCGCGGTCTTCGTCGGCGACCTGGTCGACCGCGGCCCGGACACCCCCGGGGTGCTGCGCCTGGTGATGGGCATGGTGGCCGCGGGCACCGCGCTGTGCGTGCCCGGCAACCACGAGAACAAGCTGGGCCGGGCCCTGGACGGCAAGCAGGTGAGGGTCGCCCACGGCCTCCAGGAGTCGCTGGACCAGCTGGCGGCCGAGTCGGAGGAGTTCCGCGCCGAGGTGCAGGCCTTCATCCGGGGCCTGGTCAGCCACTACCTGCTGGACGACGGCAGGCTGGTGGTCTGCCACGCCGGTCTGCCGGAGAAGTACCACGGCCGCACCTCCGGCCGGGTCCGCTCGTTCGCGCTGTACGGGGACACCACCGGCGAGACCGACGAGTACGGCCTGCCGGTCCGCTACCCCTGGGCGGAGGAGTACCGCGGCCGCGCCCTGGTGGTCTACGGCCACACCCCGGTGCCGACCGCCTCCTTCCTCAACAACACCATCTGCCTGGACACCGGCTGCGTCTTCGGCGGCACCCTCACCGCACTGCGCTACCCGGAGCGGGAACTGGTCCGGGTGGACGCCGAGCAGGAGTGGTACGCACCTGTCCGCCCCCTGGTCAGCGACGCTCCCGGCGCTCGCGAGGGCCGCCCGCTGGACCTCGCCGACGTGGCCGGGCGCCGGGTGGTGGAGACCGGTCACCACGGCAGGGTTGCCGTCCGGGAGGAGAACGCCGCCGCCGCGCTGGAGGTGATGAGCCGTTTCGCCGTCGATCCGCGGCTGCTGGTCCATCTGCCGCCCACGATGGCGCCGTCCCCGACGTCCCGCCGCGAGGGCTGGCTGGAGCACCCGGAGGAGGCCTTTGCCGCTTATCGTGCCGACGGGGTGCGGCAGGTGGTCTGCGAGGAGAAGCACATGGGCTCCCGGGCCGTGGTGCTGCTCTGCCGCGACGCGGCCGCGGCCGAGAAGCGCTTCGGTGTCGCCGACGGCACCGCCGGAGCCCTGTGGACCCGCACCGGCCGGGCCTTCCTGGACGACCGGGAGGTCTCCGGCGGCATCCTGGACCGCCTGCGCCGGGCCGCCGAGGAGACCGGCCTGTTCGGCGAGCTCGGCAGCGACTGGCTGCTGCTGGACGCCGAGTTGATGCCCTGGTCGCTCAAGGCCTCCGGTCTGCTGCGCCGCCAGTACGCCGCGGTGGGCGCGGCGGCCGGAGCCGCGTTGCCCGCAGCCCTGGCGGCGCTGGAGCAGGCCGCCGCCCGAGGGGTCCCCGATCTTGCCGGGCTCACCGCCCACCAGCGGGCCCGGTCCGCCGACGCTGCGGCCTTCACCGAGGCCTACCGCCGCTACTGCTGGGCCACTGACGGGGTGGAGGGGATCCGGCTGGCGCCCTTCCAGCTGCTCGCCGCGGAGGGGGCCAACTTGGCCGTGCAGCCGCACGACCGGCATCTGGAGTGGATCGACCGGCTGGTCGCCGCCGATGCCGGGGGGCCGGGTGCCGCCCTGCTGCACCCCACCGCCCGGCTGGTGGTGGACACCGCGGACGAGGCCTCTGTGGCGGCCGGTACCGCCTGGTGGAAGGAGCTGACCGGGGCCGGCGGCGAGGGCATGGTGGTCAAGCCGATGGCCTCACTGGTCCGCGGGGAGGACGGCCGGCTGGTGCAGCCGGGGCTCAAGGTCCGCGGCCGGGAGTATCTGCGGATCATCTACGGCCCCGACTACACCCGACCCGAGCAGCTGGAGCGGCTGCGCGGCCGCTCTCTGGGCCACAAGCGCTCGCTGGCGCTGCGGGAGTACGCCCTGGGTCTGGAGGCGCTGGACCGGCTGGCCGCCGGGGAGCCGCTGTGGAGGGTGCACGAGGCGGTCTTCGCGGTGCTGGCCCTGGAGTCGGAGCCGGTCGACCCGCGGCTGTGACCGGGGCCTCGGCATCCATGATCACCGTCCTGGGTACGGGTGGGGGTGCGGCTTCTGCCGCATCTCACCCCTCCCGGGAGGATCCATGGGCTACCACGTCGCATCCGAGGCCGGCCGGCTGCGGCAGGTGATCCTGCACCGGCCGGATCTGGAGCTGAAGCGGCTCACCCCGACCAACAAGGACGAGCTGCTCTTCGACGACGTGCTCTGGGTGCGGCGCGCCCAGGAGGAGCACGACGGCTTCGCCGCGGTGCTGCGTGAGCGCGGTGTCAAGGTGCACCTCTTCGACGATCTGCTGCGTGACACCCTGGCGGTGCCGGAGGCCAAACGGCTGGTGCTGGACCGGGTCTTCGACGAGAAGGAGCACGGGCCGCTGGCCACCGGGCATCTGCGGGAGTTCTTCGAGGACCTGCCGGCCGCGGAGCTGACCTCGCTGCTGATCGGCGGGATGACCAAGCGGGAGTTCCTGGACCGGGCCAAGGAGCCCACCTCGGTGCGGTTCCATGTGATGGACTTGGACGACTTCCTGCTGGCACCGCTCCCCAACCACCTCTTCACCCGGGACACCTCCTGCTGGGTCTACGACGGGGTGAGCATCAACGCCATGCGCAAGCGGGCCCGCCGCCGGGAGACCGTGCACTTCGAGGCCATCTACCGCCACCACCCGGCGTTCGCCGGCGGCTATGACGCACCCGGCGGTTTCCGGGTGTGGTCCCGTGGCGAGCACGACTACCCGTCCACCATCGAGGGCGGTGACGTTCTGGTCATCGGCAACGGCGCGGTGCTGATCGGGATGAGTGAGCGCACCACACCGCAGGCGGTGGAACTGCTGGCCCATGAGCTCTTCCGGGCCGGCTCCGCCCGCCGGATCGTGGCGCTGGACATGCCCAAGACCCGTGCCTTCATGCATCTGGACACCGTGATGACCATGGTCGACGGCGACACCTTCACCAAGTACGCCGGTCTGGGCATGCTGCGCTCCTACACCATCGAGCCGGGCGCCGGACCGGAGGAGCTGCAGGTCAGCGATCACGCCCCGGAGCAGATGCACCATGCCATCGCCACCGCCCTGGGCCTGGACTCGGTGCGGGTGCTCACCGCCGTCCAGGATGTGCACGCGGCCGAGCGCGAGCAGTGGGACGACGGCTGCAATGTGCTGGCGGTGGAGCCGGGCGTGGTGATCGCCTATGAGCGCAACGCCACCACCAACACCCATCTGCGCCGCAACGGGGTGGAGGTGATCACCATCCGGGGCAGCGAGCTGGGGCGCGGCCGGGGTGGTCCCCGCTGTATGAGCTGCCCGGTGGAGCGGGATCCGGTGGCCTAGCCTCTGCATAGACATTCAGGTATTCGTATAGACTTCCGATCTCATTTGATTCCACCACCCAGGAGACCGGCATGGCCTTCAACCTCCGCAACCGGCACTTCCTCAAGGAGCTGGACTTCACCGAGCAGGAGTTCCGCTTTCTGATCGGCCTGTCGGCGCAGCTGAAGGCCGCCAAGTACGCCGGTACCGAGCAGCCCCGGCTGCGTGGCCGGAACATCGCGCTGATCTTTGAGAAGACCTCCACCCGCACCCGCTGCGCCTTCGAGGTCGCCGCCCACGACCAGGGTGCCCACACCACCTATCTGGACCCGGCCGGCTCCCAGATCGGCCACAAGGAGTCCGCCAGGGACACCGCCCGGGTGCTCGGCCGGATGTTCGACGGCATCCAGTACCGCGGCCACGGCCAGGAGATCGTCGAGGAGCTGGCCGCCCACGCCGGCGTCCCGGTGTGGAACGGCCTCACCGACGAGTGGCACCCCACCCAGATGCTGGCCGACATGCTCACCGTCCAGGAGCACACCACCAAGCCGCTGAACCAGGTGGCCCTCGCCTACCTGGGCGACGCCCGCTCCAACATGGGCAACTCGCTGCTCGTCACCGGGGCCCTGCTCGGACTGGACATCCGCATCGTCGCCCCCCGGCAGCTCTGGCCGGCCGACGAGGTGCAGGCCGAGGCGGGAAAGCTGGCGGCACGCTCCGGCGCCAGGATCACCCTCACCGAGGACGTCGCCGAGGGGGTACGCGGTGCCGACTTCCTCTACACCGACGTCTGGGTCTCCATGGGCGAGCCCAAGGAGGTCTGGGCCGAGCGGATCGCGCTGCTGAAGCCGTACCAGATCTCCATGGAGACCATCCGCGCGACCGGCAACCCCGGGGTGAAGTTCCTGCACTGCCTGCCGGCCTTCCACGACCTGGGCACCGAGATCGGGCGGCAGATGCACGCCCTGACCGGCATGTCGGCGCTGGAGGTCACCGACGAGGTCTTCGAGTCCGAGCGCTCGGTGGTCTTCGACCAGGCGGAGAACCGGCTCCACACCATCAAGGCGGTCCTGGTGGCCACCCTCGGCGGCTGAGGCGGGACCCCGGACGGGCCCCGCGGAGGCGCACCGGTCGGATCGACCGGTGCGGGGTCCCTCAGGCGCTCTCCAGCAGGCACCAGACGGCCTTGCCGTGCGAGGTCGTCCGGATGCCTGCCCGGTCGGCGACCGACCGGATGATCAGCAGCCCCCGGCCGTCCTCCGCCGGCTCGCCGGGGGGCTCCGGCGACGGCTCGTGGAGCAGGTCCTCCAGCACCAGGTCCAGCGGCTCGGCGTCGCACACCTCTATGCGGAACCCCTGCCCCTCCCACCCCAGGACCAGCTCCACATCGCCGTCGTCAGGAGTGTGCTCCAGGGCGTTGGCCACCAGTTCGGTGGCGGCCAGTGAGGCCGCGAAGCAGTCCACCGGATCGCCCAGCGTGTGCAGCACCTGCTTGACGATGGCCCGGGCGAGCGGCACCGAATCCGCCTCGTGGGGCAGCGGCAGCGCCCAGAGCCGCTCATACGCCAGGTCCGGGTGTGTGCTGCTCCTCGGCTGCTGGGTCATGGCCGCGGGACTCCTCTCCGCGTCGACTGCGGATCCCTCACTCCCTCCGCGTACCCCTTGGGGCACCCGCTCACGCCCGGCGTCCGAATCCTTACGCCTCGCTGACGGGCACCGCGCCGATCCCGCGGATCGCACAGCGCGGGCCGGTCGCGCGCATCAGCCGGAGGTCGGCGGTCACCAGGGGTGCGCCGAGCAGTTCGGCGACGGCCACATAGGCGGCGTCGTCCGGGGTGAGGTTGTCCTTCAACTGCCAGATGCGGTCCAGCAGCGGCTCCACCGGGATCTTGCGCACCTTTGCCGCGCCCAGTCGTACGGTGATCCCGGCCACGTCCGCCGCGGTCAGCCGGCCGGCGAGGTGGAGGCCGCGCAGCGACTGCATCACCTCCACGGTGATGTGCTCGGGGGCCGCCCAGTCGGGGTCGGCCAGGAGCAGGGCCCGGGCGGCGTCGCCGCGCTCCCCGGGATCGGCCAGGAAGAGCACCAGCGCCGAAGCATCCACCACGATCACGGACTCATTATCCAGGTCGCGCAGGTTTGGAAGACCGCTTCCCGGAGAGTCCCCAGCATGCCGTCGTCGCTGTCGCGGCGACCATGCACTATGGTTTATCTCGACATCGAGATATCCGCCGAGAGGCGCGCACTGACTTAGGTTCACCTCACTTGTGGGTCGGTCGGCCGGGTCGGTCAGGATTGCGTGGCCACACGCACCAAGAAGGAGACAGTCGTGTCCGCGAACAGCTTCGACGCCCGCAGCCAGCTGCAGGTCGGCGACGAGTCGTACGAGATCTTCAAGCTGTCCGCCGTCGAGGGTTCCGAGCGGCTTCCGTACAGCCTGAAGATCCTGCTGGAGAACCTGCTCCGCACGGAGGACGGCGCCAACATCACCGCCGACCACATCCGCGCCCTCGGCGGCTGGGACCAGAACGCAGAGCCCAGCCAGGAGATCCAGTTCACGCCCGCCCGCGTGATCATGCAGGACTTCACCGGCGTGCCGTGCGTCGTCGACCTCGCCACCATGCGCGAGGCCGTCAAGGAGCTCGGCGGCGACCCGTCCCGGATCAACCCCCTCGCCCCGGCCGAGCTGGTCATCGACCACTCCGTCATCGCGGACAAGTTCGGCACCCCCGAGGCCTTCACCCAGAACGTCGAGATCGAGTACGGCCGCAACAAGGAGCGCTACCAGTTCCTGCGCTGGGGCCAGACCGCCTTCGACGAGTTCAAGGTGGTCCCGCCCGGCACCGGCATCGTGCACCAGGTGAACATCGAGCACCTGGCCCGCACCATCATGGTCCGAGGTGGCCAGGCCTACCCCGACACCTGCGTCGGCACCGACTCCCACACCACCATGGTCAACGGCCTCGGTGTGCTGGGCTGGGGCGTCGGCGGCATCGAGGCCGAGGCGGCCATGCTGGGCCAGCCGGTCTCCATGCTGATCCCGCGGGTGGTCGGCTTCAAGCTCAACGGGCAGCTGCCGGCCGGCGCCACCGCGACCGACCTGGTGCTCACCATCACCGAGATGCTGCGCAAGCACGGTGTGGTCGGCAAGTTCGTGGAGTTCTACGGCGAGGGCGTCACCTCGGTGCCGCTGGCCAACCGCGCCACCATCGGCAACATGTCGCCGGAGTTCGGCTCCACCTGCGCGATCTTCCCGATCGACGACGAGACCCTGCACTACCTCAAGCTGACCGGCCGCTCCGAGGAGCAGCTGGCGCTGGTCGAGGCCTACGCCAAGGCCCAGGGCCTGTGGCACGACCCGGCCGCCGAGCCGGTGTACTCCGAGTACATCGAGCTGGACCTGGCCACCGTGGTCCCCTCCATCGCCGGCCCCAAGCGCCCGCAGGACCGGGTGGTCCTCGCCGAGGCCGCCGAGAAGTTCCGCACCGCCGTGCGCGACTACATCACCACCGACGACGAGGCCGGCAAGGAGTCCTTCCCCGCCTCCGACTCCCCGGCCGCCGCCAACGGCATCTCCCGTCCGGCCCCGGTGACCGCCCCCGACGGCACGGTCTACGAGATCGACAACGGCGCTGTGGTGATCGCCTCGATCACCTCCTGCACCAACACCTCCAACCCCTCGGTGATGCTCGGCGCCGCCATCCTGGCCAAGAAGGCCGTGGAGAAGGGCCTGCACGTCAAGCCGTGGGTCAAGACCACCCTCGCCCCCGGGTCGAAGGTCGTCATGGACTACTACGAGAAGGCCGGCCTGCTCCCCTACATGGAGAAGCTGGGCTTCAACCTGGTCGGCTACGGCTGTGTCACCTGCATCGGCAACTCCGGCCCGCTGCCGGAGGAGGTCTCCGCCGCCGTCAACGAGCACGACCTGGCGGCCGTCTCGGTGCTCTCCGGCAACCGCAACTTCGAGGGCCGGATCAACCCCGACGTCAAGATGAACTACCTGGCGTCCCCGCCGCTGGTGGTCGCCTACGCCATCGCCGGCTCGATGAAGGTCGACATCACCCGCGACGCGCTGGGCACCGACGCCGAGGGCAACCCGGTGTACCTGTCGGACATCTGGCCGACCGAGCAGGAGATCGCCGACACCATCGCGGCCTCCATCGACCAGGACATGTTCGCCAAGGACTATGCGGACGTCTTCGCCGGCGACCACCGCTGGCAGTCGCTCCCGGTCCCCACCGGTGACACCTTCGAGTGGGACGCCGAGTCCACCTACGTCCGCAAGCCCCCGTACTTCGAGGGCATGGCGCAGGAGCCCAGCCCGGTGGCCGACATCACCGGCGCCCGGGTGCTCGCCAAGCTCGGCGACTCGGTCACCACCGACCACATCTCCCCGGCGGGCAACATCAAGCCGGGCACCCCGGCCGCGCAGTACCTCACCGAGCACGGTGTGGAGAAGCGCGACTTCAACTCCTACGGCTCGCGCCGCGGCAACCACGAGGTGATGATCCGCGGCACGTTCGCCAACATCCGGCTGCGCAACCAGATCGCGCCGGGCACCGAGGGCGGCTACACCCGCGACTTCACCCAGGACGGCGCGCCGGTCTCCTTCATCTACGACGCCGCCCAGAACTACCAGGCCGCCGGCGTCCCGCTGGTGATCCTGGCGGGCAAGGAGTACGGCTCCGGCTCGTCCCGCGACTGGGCGGCCAAGGGCACCGCGCTGCTGGGCGTCAAGGCCGTCATCGCCGAGTCCTACGAGCGCATCCACCGCTCCAACCTGATCGGCATGGGCGTCCTGCCGCTGCAGTTCCCGGCCGGCGAGTCCGCGCTGACGCTGGGTCTGAGCGGCGAGGAGACCTTTGAGATCACCGGTGTCACCGCGCTCAACGAGGGCGGCATCCCGGAGACGGTGCACGTCAAGGCGGGTGACAAGGAGTTTGACGCCAAGGTGCGCATCGACACCCCCGGTGAGGCGGACTACTACCGCAACGGCGGCATCCTGCAGTACGTGCTGCGCTCGCTGATCCGCAAGTAAGGCGCATCGGGCACCAGCCGACGGCCGGGCCGCAACCCTCAACGGGGTTGCAGCCCGGCCGCGTTGGTGTGCAGGCCTTGTGTGGGTGACCGGCGTGGACTATACCTGTGGATCACTTGGTCCAGACCAATATTCGGTCCTTCAGAAGGTCGCAGGTGTCCCCGTATGCGCCGTCCCGCCGCGCTGCTCGCCGCCCTTGCCGTCGTCTCAGGCACCCTCCTGGCGGCCGGTCCCGCCGCCCAGGCCCATGACCGCCCCGCGCCGCGACTGGAGGGCCAGCGGGTCGGCTACTTCACCCAGTGGGGCATCTACAGCGGCTTCTCCGCCAAGAACCTCGACACCTCCGGGCAGGCCGACAAGCTCACCGTGCTCAACTACGCCTTCGGCAACGTCTCCGCCGACGGCACCTGCTTTGAGGCCAACGCCGCGGGCGTCGGCGACGCCTGGGCCGACTACCAGCGCCCGGTCGGCGCCGATGAGTCGGTGGACGGCGTGGCCGACACCGCGGACCAGCCGCTGAAGGGCAGCTTCAACCAGCTGCGCAAGCTCAAGGCGGCCCATCCGCAGCTCAAGGCGATGATCTCGCTGGGCGGCTGGAGCTGGTCCAAGTACTTCTCCGACGCCGCGCTGACCGACGCCTCCCGCAAGAAGTTCGTCTCCTCCTGCATCGACCTCTACCTCAAGGGCAACCTCCCGCAGCTGGGCTCCATCGAGGGCGGCCAGGGTTCGGGCGCCGGGGTCTTCGACGGCATCGACATCGACTGGGAGTACCCGGGCGGCGGCGGTGACGCCGGCAATGTGGTCCGCCCCGAGGACGGCCACAACTACACCCTGCTGATGCAGGAGTTCCGCCGCCAGCTGAACGCCCTGGGCGCCCAGAGCCACAAGCACTACCTGCTCACCGCCGCCGTCCCGGCCGGCACCCCCAAGGCCGACCAGCTGGAGCTGAAGCAGGTCTCCCGGTCCATGGACTGGATCAACCTGATGACCTACGACTTCCACGGCCCCTGGGAGGCCCAGGGCCCGACCAACCACCTCGCCAACCTCTACAGCGACCCCGCCGACCCGTCCCCGGCAGGCCTGGGCTACAGCGTCGACCAGGTGGTGCGGTACTACCGCTCCCGCGGCGTCCCCGCCGACCGCATGGTGCTGGGCGTGCCCTTCTACGGCTACGGCTGGACCGGTGTCCCGGCCGGCGACCACCACGGCCTCTACCAGCCGGCCACCGGCCTGGCGGCGGGCGGTACCGCCCCGTACCACCAGATCAAGGACCTGCCCGGCACCGTCTACCGCGACCCGCGGACCGACGCCACCTGGAAGTACGACGGCACCGACTTCTGGGCCTATGACACCCCGGCTGTGCTCACCGACAAGGCCGAGTACGCCCGCCGGCACGGGCTGCTCGGGGTGATGGCCTGGTCGCTGGACAACGACGACGCCCAGGGCACCCTGGTCTCCGCCCTCGACGCCGGACTGGACCCCCACCACCGCCGCTGACGGCACCTCAGCCGCGGAGGCGTGTGCGGCCGCATCCCCTGCGGCCGCGCACGCCTCCGTGCTGTCTCCCCCCGGCCGAACACGGATCACCCATCCGAAGGACAGCCGGCTCCGTGTCAGCGAACCGTGGACAGAACCGCCCTGCGGCCGCAGTAGCATCCAGCACCACCGAGCACCGATACGTCCGCACCAGTCCGGTATGCCGGGAAGAGGGGCGAGGTCGCCAGATGGATGCTGCAACGGAGTACAGCCGGCGGGACGTGCTCGGACGGGCGGCCACCATGGGCCTGCTCGCCGCACCGGCGGCCGCTCTGCTCTCCGCCTGCGCCATCGGCGGCGCGGGCGGCGACAGCAGCGCGGGCGGTGCGCGCAGGGAACCCGCCACCAAGGACAATCCGCTGGGCGTGGACCGCAGCGCCCCGCTGGAGGTGGTCGTCTTCGACGGCGGCTTCGGCGACACCTACGCCAGGAACGCCGAGGCGCGCTACCGCAGGGCCAACCCCGGAGCCGCCGTCAAGCACAGCGCCACCCAGGCCATCCAGCCGCAGCTGCAGCCGCGCTTTGTGGCCGGCGACCCGCCCGACCTGATCGACAACTCCGGCGCCGCGCAGATGGACATGGCCACCCTCGTGGCCCAGGGGCAGCTGCTCGACCTCACCCCGCTGCTGGACGCGCCCTCCCTCGACGACCCGTCCAGGAAGGTCCGCGACACCCTGCTGGCGGGCACCGTGGAGAAGGGGCAGTTCGGCGGCGCCCGGACATACGCCCTGAACTACGCCTTCACCGTCTTCGGCGTCTACCACTCGCAGAAGCTGCTGGACGACAACGGCTGGACATATCCCAGGACCTGGGACGAGATGCTGAAGATCTGCGCGCAGGCCAAGAAGAAGGGCCTGGCCGGCTGGACCTACGCGGGCAGGCACCCCAACTATCTGACCTTCACCTTCTACCCCTTTGTGGCCAAGATCGGCGGCCCGGAGGCCATCAGGGCGATGGACGACCTGGAGCCCGGTGCCTTCCGGCAGGACGCGGTGAAGGCCGCGGTGGAGGCCTACTACGAGCTGGCCGCCAAGGGGTATGTCCTCAAGGGGACCCCGGGCCTGGACCACATCCAGTCGCAGACCGCCTGGACCCAGGGCCAGGCCGTGTTCATCCCCGACGGCTCCTGGGTCGAGAACGAGGCCAGGGCCACCACCCCGGCGGACTTCCGGATGGCCGTCGCCCCCAACCCCGCACTGGACCCGGCCTCCGACCGGATGCCCTTCGAGACCATCTGGGCGGAGGCCGGCGAGCCCTTCGTGGTGCCGGCGAAGGCCAGGAACACCGCGGGCGCGATGGAGCTGCTCCGCACCATGCTCACCCGGGAGTCGGTACAGGACTTCTCCCGGCTGGTCAGCTCACTGAGCTGTGTGCGGGGCGCCACCGACGCGGTGGACCTCGCCCCGGGCCTGAAGTCCGGCAGCGCCATGCTGAACGCGGCGGGCCCGAACGTGGTCGTCCCCATGCTGCCGGTCTGGTACAGCACGCTGAACAAGGAGCAGATCGGCGGCACCCTGGGCGAGTTGATGGCCGGCCGGATCAAGCCGGACGAGTGCCTCTCCCGGTTCCAGAGCTGTGCCGACCGGACGGCCAGGGACTCCTCCATCGAGCATCCCAAGCACTCGGCATGAACCCCAGGCATCGCCGTACGTACCTCAAGTACCGCTTCATCGCGGGGTTCCTGGCCGTCCCGCTCGCCGTCTACGCGGTCTTTGTGGTCTCGCCGTTCCTGCAGGCCCTCCCGATCGCCTTCACGGACTGGAGCGGCTTCACCCCGGACATGCACCTCACCGGCACCGCCAATCTGCGGCGGCTGGTCCATGACGACCTCTTCTGGACGTCGCTCGGGCACAACGTGGTCCTGCTGCTGATCCTGCCGCTGGTGACGCTGGGGCTGGGGCTCTTCTTCGCCTTCATGCTCAATGTCGGCGGCCGCCGCCGCGGGGCGGCGGTGGCCGGGGTGCGGGGCTCGGGCCTCTACAAGGTGGTGTACTTCTTCCCCCAGGTGCTGTCGATCAGCATCGTCGCGGTGCTCTGGCAGTTCGTCTACAACCCCACCAGCGGTGCCCTCAACGCCGGTCTGGGCGCCGTGGGGCTGGAGTCGCTGCAGCGGACCTGGCTGGGCGACCCGGGGCTGGCCCTCGGCTGTGTGATGGCCGTGATGGTCTGGAGCAACGTCGGCTTCTACGTGGTGCTGTTCTCGGCGGCCATGGCCGCCGTCCCCCGTGACATCCACGAGGCCGCGCTGCTGGACGGCGCGGGCCGTGCTGCGACCTTCTTCCGGATCACCCTGCCGCTGCTGTGGGACACGGTGCAGACCGGCTGGGTCTACATGGGGATCATCGCGCTGGACGCCTTCGCGGTGGTGCAGATCATGACGGTGGGGCCGGGCGGCCCCGACTACTCCACCGAGGTGCTGGGCCTCTACCTCTACAACAAGGCGTTCAGCGACGGGCAGGCGGGCTATGCCACCGCTCTGGGGCTGGCGCTGCTCGTGGTGACCATGGTCTTCGCGGCGCTCGTGCTGCGGCTCGGCCGCCGCGAGCGCATCGAGTTCTGAACCGACCGACGAACGACGGGCCGACGAACGACAGACCGACGAACGACAGGCCGACGAGCGACAGACCGATGGACCGCCGACCTCTGGACCGCCGACCTCTGGACCACGGACGCGGGGAGCCCGACCGATGACCACCAGCACCGAGCCCGCCGGCCTCCCCGCCGTCAAGGAGCGCCCCGCACCGGCCGCCGCCGCTCCGAGGGCGGCCCGCTCCGGCAGGGTGCTCAATGCCTTCTCGCACACCTTCCTGCTGGTGTGGGCGCTGCTGGTGACCCTGCCGCTGCTGTGGGCGGCGATGACCTCCCTCAAGACCGACGGAGAGATCTTCGCCCATCCCTGGGCGCTGCCGGCCTCGCTGCACTTCGACAACTGGAGCCGGGCCTGGGGTGAGGCCGACATCGGCCGCTATCTGCTGAACTCGCTGATCGTGGTGGGCGGGTCGCTGGCCGGAACCATGCTGCTGGGCGTGATGGCGGCCTATGTGCTGGCTCGCTACCCGTTCCCCGGCAACCGGCTGCTGTACTACCTGTTCGTCGGCGGGATGAGCTTCCCCGCGATCCTGGCGCTGGTGCCGCTCTTCTTCGTGGAGCGGAACCTGGGGCTGCTCTCCAGCTACCAGGGGCTGGTCCTCACCTACATCGCCTACTCGCTGCCGTTCACGGTGTTCTTTCTCACGTCCTTCTTCCGCACACTGCCGGGCAGTGTCGCCGAGGCCGCGGAGATCGACGGGGCCTCGCACTCGCGGATCTTCTTCCAGGTGATGCTGCCGATGGCCAGGCCGGGCCTGGTCAGCGTGGGCATCTTCAACTTCCTGGGCCAGTGGAACCAGTATCTGCTGCCGCTGGTGCTCAACAACCAGGACGAGCGCCGCTTTGTGCTCCCGCAGGGCCTGGCGCGGCTGGCGGTGAGCCAGGGCTACAAGGGCGACTGGTCCGGGCTGTTCGCCGGACTGGTGCTGGCGATGCTGCCGGTGCTGGTGGTGTACGTGGTCTTCCAGCGTCAGGTGCAGTCCGGCCTCACCGCCGGTGTCCTCAAGTGAAGATCAACAGTGCATTTCCAGCCATGGTCGTCGCATAATCGAACCCATGTACGAAGCAGCGGTGCCCCCGGGTTGGCCCAGGGAAGTCCGGCCGCCCGGCTCCCCCGGATGGGAGCGCTCGGCGGTCACCTGGCTCTATGACCTGTGCCCGGGGGAGTACCGCCGCTATTCGCTGCTCTCCCGGCATCCGGTGCTGCTGGCAAGGCTCGCCCGACAGGAGGCCGAGTCCTCGCTGCATGCCGCCCGCCGGGGCTGGTCCACCGCCCGAGCCGATCTTCGCGGGCAGGTGGAACCGCAGGTCATCGAGGCACTGCTGGGTGTCTATGCGCAGGAGGGGCCGCGGCTTGCCGCCCTGAGCCGCAGTGTCCAGCTGGTCGCCGATGCCCTGGCCGGCGTCCGCTGGCGGCCCCGCCTCTGAGGCGCGTACGCCCTTGGGTTTCAGAGCTGAACGCGGCGCGGCGGGCTGAGGGATGGTTGCTCTGTCCTGATATCTCCAGGTACGTCATACCGTCGTCGACACCGAGCCCCGGGTGGCGAAGGTTTGGCAACGATCTGCATTCACTCTTGACGCGACCTCACCGCATTGGCTCAGCTTAGATTTCACAAGTTGTAACCGAGCTCCGCCGCAAGGGCGCGGAAGGGGCCGCGGGCGGTCGGGCCCACGGCACCCTGGGAGGGTTGAACCATGTCCCTGGACACGCCGGGATCGCAGTCCTCGCTTCACCGGGCGAATCTGGAGCGGGTGCTGCGCGCGGTCCGCATGGCGGGGTCGCTGACCCAGGCGGAGATCGCCCGCAGTACCGGGCTCTCCGCCGCGACGGTGTCCAACATCGTCCGTGAGCTCAAGGAGAGCGGCACGGTGGTGGTGACGCCCACCTCCTCGGGAGGGCGGCGGGCCCGCAGCGTCTCGCTCAGCGCGGACGCGGGCATCGTGGTCGGCGTCGACTTCGGCCACACCCACCTGAGGGTGGCGGTGGGCAATCTGGCCCACCGGGTGCTGGCCGAGGAGAGCGAGCCCATCGATGTGGACGCCTCCGCCGCCCAGGGCTTCGACCGGGCCGAGACCCTGGTGGAGCGGCTGCTGACACAGACCGGCTTCCGCTCGGACAAGGTGATCGGGGTGGGGCTGGGCGTCCCCGGTCCCATCGATGTGGAGACCGGTGCGATCGGCTCCACCGCGATCCTGCCGGGCTGGACGGGCGTGGAGCCCGGCCGTGAGCTCTCCTCGCGGCTGGGGATGCCGGTCTACGTCGACAACGACGCCAACCTGGGCGCCCTGGGCGAGCTGGTCTGGGGTGCCGGGCGAGGGTTGTCGGACCTGGCGTACATCAAGGTGGCCAGCGGTGTCGGTGCCGGGCTGGTGATCAGCGGGCAGATCTACCGGGGGCCCGGCGGTACCGCCGGTGAGATTGGACACATCACCCTGGACGAGTCCGGGCCGGTCTGCCGCTGTGGCAACCGAGGCTGCCTGGAGACCTTTGTGGGGTCCCGCTACCTGCTCAATCTTCTGAACGCCAGCCATGGGCCCGGCCTCAGTGTTCCCCGGGTCGTCCAGCTCGCCCAGCGCGGTGACCTGGGCTGCCGCCGGGTGATCGCGGATGTGGGCCGGCAGATCGGGACCGGTGTCGCCAACCTCTGCAACCTGCTCAACCCGCGCCGGGTGATCCTCGGAGGCGATCTGGCAGAGGCCGGTGAGCTGGTGCTTTCCCCGATCCGCGAGTCCGTGGCGCGCTATGCGATCCCCAGCGCGGCCCGCCAGCTCTCGGTTGTGCCTGGCACCCTGGGAGGTCGGGCGGAGGTGCTGGGAGCTCTAGCCTTGGTGATGAGCGAGATGGGCGATTCGGGGGCTTTGCCCCAGCCTGATGGCTCGCTCCACCCTCGGTCGGTTACGGCTGTGTCTTCAGGAAGATAACGAAAAGGTTCGGATTCGCTGCGGAAAGAATTTACTTCTTGACGCTAAGGCAGCCGGAGGGATTGACTCCCTCCAACCTCGGCCGCAGCGTTGCGGCCCTGTCAGGGAGGCAACCCCCCATGAACGCTCTGATGCGTCGCGCCGTCATCGGCACCGCTGCGGTTTCGATGGCCCTCACCATGGCCGCCTGTGGCTCGGCCGGCGGTGGCAAGAAGTCGGACTCCTCCGCCGCCCCCGCCGGTGGCAGCGGCAGCAAGACCATCGGTCTGCTGCTTCCGGAGAACTCCTCGTCCATCCGGTACGAGTCCTTCGACAAGCCGCTCTTCACGGCCAAGGTCCAGGCGCTCTGCTCCGACTGCGACGTCAAGTACAACAACGCCCAGGGCAACACCGCCACGCAGAAGCAGCAGTTCGACGCGCTGATCTCGCAGGGTGTGAAGGTCATCGTCCTCGACCCGCAGGACGCCACCGCCACCAAGTCCTGGGTGGAGGAGGCCAAGGCCAAGGGCGTGCAGGTCATCGCGTACGACCGCTTCGCCGCCGGCCCGGTCGCCGGTTATGTCTCCTTCGACAACGAGAAGGTCGGCGAGCTGCAGGGCCAGGCCCTGGTGGACGCCCTGGGCGACAAGGCCAAGGACGCCAACGTCGTCATGATCAACGGTGCCGAGACCGACCCGAACGCGGGTCTGTTCAAGTCCGGCGCTCACAAGATCATCGACAGCGCGGTCAAGAAGGTCGTCTACGAGCAGTCCGGTGAGTGGGACCCGAAGACCGCCGGCCAGAAGATGGGTGCCGCGATCACCCAGCTCGGCAAGGGTGGCTTCCAGGCGGTCTACTCGGCCAACGACGGTATGGCCGCGGCCATCATCACCGCCCTCAAGGGCGCCGGCATCAACAACATCCCGGTGGGTGGCCAGGACGCCGCTGCCGACGCGATCCAGCGGATCCTCTCCGGCGACCAGGCCTACACGATCTACAAGGCCTACAAGCCCGAGGCCGAGGCCGCCGCGGAGATGGCTGTCAACCTGCTCCAGGGCAAGGACGTCAAGTCCGTCGCCACGGCCAGCGCCGACAGCGACACCGCCAAGGGTGTTCCGTCGATCCTGCTGCCCGCCAAGGTCGTGACCAAGGACAACGTCAAGGACACGGTCATCGCCGACGGCCTCTACAAGGTCTCGGACATCTGCACCGGCGCCTACGTCAAGGCGTGCGACGCGGCCGGCATCAAGTAATTCAGGACCTGCAAGGACGGTGCCCCCCACCGCGGTGGGGGGCACCCGTCCCGTCCGGCACGTTTCCCCCGTGCCTCTTGATGTGTTGTATGTCTTGCACAACCCTCCGCGCCAGGGACGGCGCGGCATCCCGCTCCATCGGTCCGTAATCCGGACGAGCGGCAGAAGGAGATGGTTCACGTGACAGGCGCACCCGTACTGGCGTTGCGCGGGGTCTCCAAGCGGTTCGGTGCCGTCCAGGCGCTCACCGACGTCCACCTGGAGGTCCACGCCGGAGAGGTGGTCGCCCTGGTCGGCGACAACGGCGCCGGCAAGTCCACCCTGGTCAAGACGATCGCGGGTGTGCACCCCATCGACGAGGGTGTCATCGAGTGGGAGGGCAAGTCGGTCTCGATCAACCGGCCGCACGACGCCCAGCAGCTCGGTGTCGCCACCGTGTACCAGGACCTGGCGCTCTGCGACAACCTCGACGTGGTCGCCAACCTCTTCCTCGGCCGGGAGCTGCTGCGCGGCGGCACGCTGGACGAGGTGGGCATGGAGAAGCGCGCCCAGGAGCTGCTGGACACGCTGTCCATCCGCATCCCCAGCGTGCGCATCCCCGTCGCCGCCCTCTCCGGCGGCCAGCGCCAGGTGGTCGCCATCGCCCGTGCGCTGGTCGGCGACCCCAAGATCGTGATTCTGGACGAGCCCACCGCGGCCCTCGGTGTCGAGCAGACCGCCCAGGTGCTCGACCTGGTGGAGCGGCTGCGTGAGCGCGGCCTCGGCGTGATCCTGATCAGCCACAACATGGCTGACGTCAAGGCCGTCGCCGACACGGTCAGCGTCCTGCGGCTCGGCCGCAACAACGGTGTCTTCGATGTGAAGACCACCAGCCACGAAGAGATCATCTCCGCCATCACCGGCGCCACGGAGAACGCCGTGACCCGGCGTCAGGCTCGCATTGCGGAGGGACAGCAGTGAGCAGCAACCCGATCGAGACCCCCGCGGCCGACACCACCGCGACCGACGCCGAGGCCATCGAGAGCCACGCGCCGGTGCGCACCGTCGACCCCCGCCTGCTCGTCCGCGAGGAGGGCCTCAAGGGCTACCTCGGCGAGTTCAAGCGGAAGATGCGCAGCGGTGACCTGGGCTCCCTGCCGGTCATCCTCGGCCTCATCCTCATCTGGGGCATCTTCCAGGGCGTGACCGGGACCTTCCTCAACCCGGACAACCTCTCCAACATCACGCTGTACATCGCCGGCCCCGGCCTGATGGCCGTCGGCATCGTCTTTGTGCTGCTGCTCGGTGAGATCGACCTCGCCGCGGGTTCGGTGGCCGGTACCGCCGCCGCGATCTCGCTGGTGCTCTCCGTACAGCACGGGGTCAACGAGTGGCTGGCCGCGGGCCTCGCCATCGTCACCGCCGTCGTCATCGGCGCCATCCACGGCTTCTTCTTCGCCAAGATCGGCGTGCCCGCGTTCGTCGTCACCCTGGCCGGCCTGCTCGGCTGGAGCGGCCTCCAGCAGTGGATCCTGGGCACCACCGGAACCATCAACAACCCGCCGGACGGGCTGATGGTCCACCTGGACAACTACTTCTTCAGCGATGTCGCCGCCGCATACGGCCTCGCCGTCGTCGGTGTGCTGCTCTACCTGGGCGGCGCCCTGCTGGACGCCCGCCGCCGTCGCACCGCCGGTCTGCTCGCCCGCCCGGTCAGCGAGATCGCCGTGCGCACCGTGGTGCTGGCCGTGATCGCCTTCGCCGCCGCCTACACCCTCAACCAGGACCGCGGCCTGCCGCTGGCCCTGGTGGTGTTCCTCGGCATCGTGATCATCACCGACTGGGTGCTGCGCCGCACCGCCTACGGCCGCAAGGTCTTCGCGGTCGGCGGCAGCGTCGAGGCGGCCCGCCGTGCCGGTATCAACGTGGTCTGGGTCCGGATCTCGGTCTTTATGATCTCGGCCGGCCTGGCCGCGCTCGGCGGTCTGTTCATCGCCTCGCAGTCGGGTGCCGCGGACAAGGCGCTCGGTGGCGGCAACACCCTGATGAACGCGATCGCCGCGGCGGTCATCGGCGGCACCAGCCTCTTCGGCGGCCGGGGCAAGACCTGGTCGGCGCTGCTGGGCATCCTGGTGATCCAGTCCATCGTCCAGGGACTCAACCTCAAGGGCATCGACACCTCCATCCAGTACATGATCACCGGCGCCGTGCTGCTCGCCGCGGTCGTCCTGGACTCGGTGTCCCGCCGCACCCAGAAGGCGTCCGGCCGAGGCTGACCCGCCCTCTCCTTCCCGCCGGCCAGCCGGTCCGGGCAGTACGTCCGAGGGGGACGTGCCGCCCGGACGGCCGGTGGGCCGCCTCACCGCCGAAGGGCGGGCGAGGACAGCCGGCCCGGCACCCAAGCCGCTCGGGTGCCGGGCAGCTGCATGTCCGGATCCGAGGCGCGCCGGTCCTACGGCCCACTGGGCGTCCCCTGTCCGAAGGGCGGACATTAGACTCGACAGGCCGGGACGACCCGGTGCCGCCGGACCCGCACCGGCGGGGGGAAGCCGCACACCCTGCGGACATGCCCGCAGACCTGCGAAGAAGGAGGAACGGGTGGCCCTGCTGACCCGCATTCGGGGACCGCGCGACCTGGACCGGCTCACCCCCGCGCAACTGGCGGACCTGGCCCAGGAGATCCGGGAGTTCCTGGTGGAAGCGGTCTCCCGGACGGGCGGCCACCTCGGCCCCAACCTGGGTGTGGTGGAGCTCACCATCGCGCTGCACCGGGTCTTCGACTCCCCGCGTGACCGGATCCTCTTCGACACCGGCCACCAGTCGTACGTCCACAAACTGCTGACCGGGCGTCAGGACTTCTCCCGGCTGCGCGCCAAGGGCGGGCTCTCCGGCTACCCCTCGCGCGCCGAGTCCGAGCACGATGTGATCGAGAACTCGCACGCCTCCACCGTGCTCGGCTACGCCGACGGACTGGCCAAGGCCAACCAGCTGCGCGGACACCACGACCGGCCGGTGGTCGCCGTGATCGGCGACGGTGCACTGACCGGCGGTATGGCCTGGGAGGCGCTCAACAACATCGCCGAGGCCCACCACCGGCCGCTGGTGATCGTGGTCAACGACAACGAACGCTCCTACTCGCCCACCATCGGCGGCCTCGCCAACCACCTGGCGACCCTGCGCACCACCAAGGGCTATGAGCGCTTCCTCTCCTGGGGCAAGGAGGCGCTGCAGCGCACCCCGGTGGTCGGCCAGCCGATCTTCGAGACCCTGCACGGCGCCAAGAAGGGCCTCAAGGACTTCATCGCCCCCCAGGGTATGTTCGAGGACCTGGGGCTGAAGTACATCGGCCCGATCGACGGCCATGACATCGCCGCCCTGGAGTCCGCGCTCAGCCGGGCCCGCGGCTTCGGCGGCCCGGTCATCGTGCACTGCCTCACCGAGAAGGGCCGCGGCTACCGCCCCGCCGAGGAGAACGAGGAGGACCGCTTCCACGGCGTGGGCGTCATCCACCCCGACACCGGCCTGCCGGTGAAGTCCGCCGGCAAGGACTGGACCTCGGTCTTCGGCGAGGAGATGGTCGCCCTCGGCAAGGAGCGGCCCGATGTGGTGGCGATCACCGCCGCCATGCTGCACCCGGTGGGCCTCGCACCCTTCGCCCAGCAGTTCCCCGACCGGGTCTTCGACGTCGGTATCGCGGAGCAGCACGCCGCCGTCTCCGCGGCCGGTCTGGCCACCGGTGGGATGCACCCGGTGGTCGCGGTCTACGCGACCTTCCTCAACCGGGCCTTCGACCAGGTCCTGATGGACGTCGCCCTGCACCGCCTGGGCGTCACCTTCGTCCTGGACCGGGCCGGTGTCACCGGCAACGACGGCGCCAGCCACAACGGCATGTGGGACATGTCCGTGCTCCAGGTCGTCCCCGGGCTGCGGCTGGCCGCCCCGCGCGACGCCGACCAGCTCCGCGCCCAGCTGCGCGAGGCACTGGACGTCCACGACGCACCCACCGTGGTCCGCTACTCCAAGGGCACCGTCGGCCCCGCCGTGGCCGCCGTGGGGCGGATCGGCTCCATGGATGTGCTGCGCGGCGACGCCTCCCCGGTCGCCGAGACCGGTCCCTTCGACGACGCCGTGCCCGGCCCGCTGCGGGCCGATGTGCTGCTGGTCTCCGTCGGCGCGATGGCCACCACCTGCCTGGAGACCGCCGACCTGCTCGCGGCCCAGGGCATCACCGCGACCGTGGTCGACCCCCGCTGGGTCAAGCCCGTCGACCCCGCTCTGCCCGGCCTCGCCGCGGAGCACCGCGTGGTCGTGACCGTGGAGGACAACAGCCGGGTCGGCGGTGTCGGCGCCGCCGTCTCCCAGGCGCTGCGGGACGCCGCGGTGGATGTACCGCTGCGCGACTTCGGCATCCCGCCGAAGTTCCTGGACCACGCCAAGCGCGAGGAGATCCTCGCCGAGATCGGTCTCACCGCCCCGGCATCGCCCGCCAGGTCACCGCGCTGGTCGCCCGGCTGGACACCGAGCCGATCGACGCCTGAGCAGCACCCGCCCGGAGCGGCAGCGACCGACGCCGCCCCGCAGGCACCACCCCGGCGCGCGGGGAGCCGCGCGCCCGGCCCGCCACCACGGCGGAGGCCGGGCGCCCGGCTCCCCGCGCGCTGCTCTTCCCGGACCGCACATTGCTGCACGCCCGAGGGCCGGTGGGGACGCCGGAGTGAAGCGACCACCGCTGCGCCATGGAATCGCCGAGCCCGGGTATCCGCCCCTGGCGGACTTTCCTCGGGAGGCGTTCCATGGCCACAGCGTCCACTCCGTCCGGCGGCGGCCCCGGCCGGGACGCCCCGCCGGGCGGGCTGCTGCGGACCAAGCCGGTCGAGCAGTCCATCGCCGACACCGAGGAGCCGGAGCACGCCCTCCGCAAGTCCCTCTCCGCACTCGACCTGGTGGTCTTCGGCGTCGGGGTGGTCATCGGCACCGGCATCTTCGTCCTCACCGGCACCGCGGCAAGGGACTACGCGGGACCGGCCGTCGCCCTGTCGTTCGCCGCCGCGGGCATCGTCTGCGCCCTGGCCGCGCTGTGCTACGCGGAGTTCGCCTCCACCGTTCCGGTCGCAGGCTCCGCCTACACCTTCTCCTATGCCTCCATCGGGGAGCTCCCGGCCTGGATCATCGGCTGGGACCTGGTGCTCGAACTGGCGCTGGGCGCCGCGGTGGTGGCCGTCGGCTGGTCCGGATATGTGCAGTCGCTGCTGGCCAGTGCAGGGGTCACGCTGCCCGTATCGATCGCGGGCGGCGGCTCCGACGGCTCCTGGGGCTTCAATCTGCTGGCCGCGCTGCTGGTACTGCTGCTGACCGCGGTGCTGCTGGCCGGGATGAAGCTCTCGGCGCGCGTCACCTCCCTGATCGTGGCCGTCAAGGTGACCGTGGTGCTCCTGGTGATCGTCGCGGGGGCCTTCTTCATCAAGGGCGCCAACTACAGCCCGTTCATCCCGCCGACCCGGCACACCCCCGGTGCGTCCGGCGGTGCCACCCCGCTGGTGCAGGCGCTCTTCGGCTTCACACCGTCGACCTTCGGCGTGATGGGCATCTTCAGCGCCGCCGCGGTCGTCTTCTTCGCGTACATCGGCTTCGACATCGTGGCCACCGCGGCGGAGGAGACCCGCAACCCGCAGCGCGACCTGCCGCGCGGCATCATCGGCTCACTGATCATCTGCACCGTGCTCTACATGCTGGTCTCGGTGGTGGTCACCGGTATGCAGCACTACACCCGGCTGTCCACCGACGCACCGCTCGCCGATGCCTTCAAGTCCGTGGGGCAGCCCGCGTACGCCAACCTGATCAGCATCGGCGCGGTGGCCGGCCTCACCTCGGTCACCATGATCCTGCTGCTCGGCCAGAGCCGGGTGTTCTTCGCCATGAGCCGTGACGGGCTGCTTCCCCGCACCTTCGCGGATGTGCACCCCCGGTTCGGCACCCCCTGGAAGTCCACTCTGCTGCTGGGGGTGGTGGTGGCCGCGGTGGCCGGTGTCATCCCGCTGCGGGAGCTCTCCGAGCTGGTCAACATCGGGACCCTGTTCGCCTTTGTGATCGTCTCCATCGGTGTGGTGGTCCTCCGCCGCACCCGCCCCGACCTGCCCCGGGCCTTCCGTACCCCGGCCGTGCCGCTGATCCCGATCCTCTCCGTACTGGCCTGCATCTGGCTGATGATCAACCTGCCGGTCGCCACCTGGTGGCGGTTCGGCATCTGGATGGCGGTCGGCATGCTGGTCTACTTCGGCTACGGCCGCTCCCACAGCCGGCTGGGCCGTACCCCGGGATCCGCGGAGCCGGTCGAGGGAACGGGCTCCCGGACGTGACCGATGTCGCCTTCCCCGCGGGGAAACCGGGGCGCGTGCGGTCGGTGCTCCCCGGTAGGTTGTCCACCGTGCCTTTGGACCGGACCCGTCTCAGTGTTGCCGTGCTCGTCGAGCGGCTGCCGCCGCGTATCCGCAACGGCTACTGGACCAGGCTGATCCCGGCCCTGGCGCTGCTGGCCGTCCTGACCCACATCCCCTCCTTCGTCCGCCCGGTCTGGAGCCCGGACGAGGGCTACCTCGCCACCCAGGCCCGGATGCTGGCCGACGGCGGGGTGCTCTACGACACCGTCGTGGACCGCAAGCCGCCGCTGCTGCCCTGGCTCTACGAGGCCTGCTTCGCGGTCTTCGGCTCGCTCTCGCTGTGGCCGCTCCGGGTGCTGGCCATCGGGGCGCACCTGGTGACGGCGCTGCTGATGGTCTCCATCGCCCGCGGGCGATGGGGCGGACGCGCGGGGGCCGCGGCGGGCGCGCTCTATCTGCTGGTCTCCATCGGCCTCTCCCCGGCGGACACCCAGGCGGCGACCTTCGAGGTCTTCATGCTGCCCAGCATGGTGGCGGCCTTCTGGTACGCCGAACGCCGCCGCGGTCTGGCGGCGGGTGTCGCCACCGCCGTGTGCGCCCTCACCAAGCAGACCGGCGGCGCGGTGCTGCTGCCGGTGCTCTGGATCCTCTTCCAGGACGCCCGCCGCCGAGGGCTGCGCATCCCGGCCGCGCTGGGCAAGGTGCTCTTCGGGTTCGCTCTCCCGATCGCGCTGGTGGCGGCCATGCTGACCAAACCCAGAGGGTTTCTCTTCTGGGTGGTCACCGGCAGTGGCGACTATGCCTCGCTGGACGGGGACCTGCTGCTGATGATCGGCCGGGCGCTGGGCAACGCGGCCATTCTCGGGGCGGCGGCGTTCGGCCTGGCGCTGCCGCTGCTGAGACACCGGCGGGCGCGCCGCAAGGCCGCCGCGGCCGGGGTGGAACTCCCCGAGCGGCGGGCCGTCTCCCAGGGCTCCACCGCGGACCTGTGGATCTGGCTGGCCTCCACGGTGATCGCGGTCTGCACCGGTTTCCACTTCTTCGGCCACTACTATCTTCAGCTGATCCCGCCGCTGATCCTGCTCGGCGTGGGCGCGGTGTCCACCTCGGCGCTGAGCTGGCGTCCGGTGCTGGTCTACAGCATGGTGGCGTCCACCGTCTTCTGGTGTCTGGCGCTCGCCTGGCCGGGCCACCGGCTGGACCGCTCGGCCAAGGTCGCCACGGCGGTCGCGGAGCAGACCACCCCCAAGGACACCATGCTGGTCTGGGGCATGCACCCGGAGATGTACTGGCTCGCCGACCGCCGCCCGGCCAGCCGCTATCTCACCGCCGGCTTCCTCACCAACTACAGCGGCGGCAAGGGCGACCAGAAGATCGGCGAGCAGTACAGCGTCCAGGACGCCTGGAAGACCTTCGACCAGGAGCTCAGCCACCATCTGCCGGAGATCGTGGTGGACGACTCCGCCAAGTCGCCCTACTCGCCGCTGCGCTTCCCGAGGATAGAGCGGCTGCTGGACACCCACTACCAGATGGTCGGGCTCACCGGTGACACGGTGATCTACCGGCTGGTGCACCGCTGACCTCGGTACCGGTTCTGCACGCGGGGGACCGCCCCGGCCGGCCGTACTGCGCTCCCTGCGGTGAGCCGCGGCCGGGGCCCGGCAGCTCCTCGGTGCGCTGACGCGGGAGGCGGCGCGCGGCCGCTGCGGACAGCACAAGGCCCGGGTCGGCGGCCGCAGGGTGGTGCGGCGGCCGACCCGGGTGCGGGGAGTCCCGGGGGCGAGGGGGACGTCCGCCGCCTTCAGGCAGCTCTGTGCGGAGGCGTCAGGAGCAGGCGCCGCCGTTGACGGTGAAGCCGGTGGGGACGGTGTTGCCGCTGCCGACCGTGCCCTGGAGGCCGAAGGACACGGTGCCGCCGACCGGGACGGTGCCGTTGTAGTCGACGTTGGACGCGGTGACGGTCTTGCCGGACTGGGTGAGCGCGGTGTTCCAGAAGTTGGTCACCGCCTGGTCCTCGGCGAAGTTCCACACCAGCTTCCAGGACGTGAGCGGTGCGGTCCCGGTGTTCTTGATGGTGACGTCGGCCCCGAAGTGGCCCGCCAGCTGCCGTTCGGCGTCCAGGTGATGTGGCAGGAGCCGGCCGCCGGGGGCGTCGGCGGGGCGGTGGTCGGGGGAGTGGTGCCGGTGCCGCCGCCCGTCACGGGCAGCAGGTACGGCTGGAGGAAGCCCTGCTTCAGGGTGTCGACGGTGGTCCAGTCGTCCTTGAGGATGCCGCCGGTGTCACCCGAGTCGGGGTTGAGCGACCAGTAGGTGAAGTCGAAGCCTCCGGTGCCCTTGCCCATGTAGTCCATCAGCTTGGCCAGCCACTGCTGGTCCAGGGTGGAGGTCAGCGTGGAGCCGAACTCGCCCACCAGGACCGGTGCGGTGCCCTGCTTCTTGAGGTAGCCCCAGTTCTTGTCCCAGATCGCGGGGAGGTTGGCGGGGAACGCCGGGTCGTCGAACCAGGACTGGTGGAACACCGAGGTGGCGTACTCATGCGCGGAGTAGACCAGCTTGTTGGGCACATTGAGGCGGACCGGCGCGGTGGCGGCCCCCTGGAGGTTGCCGCCCCACCAGGTGCAGCTGGTGCCCGCGGTGTACTTGTCGCTGGTCCCGCCGGGGCCGTAGCACTCATTGCCCTCGACGATGATCAGCCAGTCCGGGTTGGCGGCGAGGATGGCGTTGCCGCCCTTCTCGGCCGCGAGCCGCCAGTCGGTCGCGGTGTCGCCGCTGCCCCAGGTGGCGGTGGCGTTGGGCTCGTTGTGCAGGTCGGCGCCGACCACGGTGTTGTTGCCCTTGTAGTGCTTGGCGAGCATCACCCAGTCGCTGATCCAGCGCGACTCGGGGTAGGCCGAGGTGTACCAGAGCGGCGACTGGGTGCCCGAGTCGGGGCGGTGCTGGTCCAGGAAGACCTTGAGGCCGATCTGCCCCGCGTAGCCGATGACCTTGTCCATCACCCCGAGCCCGTCCAGGCCCTGGAGGTCGGGGTTCTTGGCGTAGTCGATGGAGACGGGCTTGGAGGCGGCGTCGAAGAGCTGGTTGGAGTAGGGCAGCCGCAGGGTGTTGTAGCCCAGGGCCTTCACCTGGTCCAGCATGTCCTTGTAGTTGCGGGTCCACAGGCCGTGCGGCGAGTAGTTGGCCGTCTCCATGCCGAACCAGTTGATGCCGGTCATCCGTACCGGGTTGCCGGCCGCATCGACGATCTGGCCGCCGGAGGTGTGCCAGGGGCCGTCGCCCACGGAGGTCGCCGCGCGGGCGCTGCCCGGGGCGAGGACGGCTGCGGCGGCGGCCACGGCAGAGGCGGCGAACACCGCGACCGTTGCGCGGGCGCCACGCCGGCGGCGCGGGGCAGGGGCAGTGCTGATGGCCATGGGGCGCTCCTCGTGCGGCTCACGCAGTGGGTCTCACGCGCTGGACGGACTGCCGAGAGCAGCAGCCCGGGCGGGGGGAACACCACGGGGGCCGGAGCGGGAAGTGGGAGCGCTCCCAATGGCGTGGCGGATGACTTGCTGTGCATCCGAATGCTGGCCCGGGGGACGGGAGCGCGTCAACCTCTTGAACGCGCCTACTTTCCGTGGCCGGGGATTGTGTGCAGTTCCTGAAAAACCGTCACGTGCCATGTGCACCAACGGAAAAGGGCCGCCGATGCGATGTGTGCACCCGCCATGGGCCGGTCCCCGCATCCGCCGTTCCCGCCGCGGCCCGGCGCCCTCACCGCCGCACGTCCGCCGCTGTGCCCGGCCTGGTCGGCATCCCCGGCCTGAGCTGGGCCTTTGAACGCCCCGGACCTCCGTGCTCAGCCGCCCGGCCGACAGGTCAGCAGCAGTGCGATGTCGTCCGGCCGGTCCGGTGCCCGCCGCGCCTCGCGGACCGGCCGCTCCGCGGTGTCCTCCGGGCTCACCGCCCGAGTGTGCGCAAAGGCCGAACGCAGCCGGTCGATGCCCTGCCCGATGTCCGCGCCCGGCTGCTCCACCGGCCCGTCCGTGTACAGCGCCAGCGCCAGCGCCAGCACCGAGCCGGCCGGCAGCCGCAGCTCGGTCACCGGGTACTGCGCCTCCGGTCCTCCCCCAGCAGTACCCCGCCGGGGATGTCCAGCACCTCGGTCCGGCCGTCCGTGTGCCGCGGCAGCGGCGGCGGACGACCCGCCCGGATCGCCCGCACCGCGCCCTCGGCCGGCACCCGCTCGAACTCGTCGGCGTGCAGACCTGTGCTCATCCGCCGTCCGCCTTCACCGCCTCACCGGCTGCCGGCACGCACCACCGCCGGACCTGGACGGCGCACCGCCCGGCCCGGCACCTCGGAACGGGTCGCTCAGCGCGGCCGCACCGTACGCGGTCCGACCACCTCCGCGCCCAGCGCGACGACCCGGGAACGCAGCTCCCGGTCGGCCGTGACCACCAGGCAGCGCCGCTGCCCGGCCTCTCCGGCCAGCCGTACGATCAGGTCGTCGCCGCTGCCCGCCGCGGACGCCACCCGCACCCCCGGGACCTCGGCGAGCCCGCGCGCCGCCCCCTCCACCACCAGCAGCACCTCCAGCCGGCCGCGCGCCCACTCCGGTGCACTGCCCGCGTCCGGCAAACCGCGCTCGGCCACGGCCACCAGGGCGTCCCGCAGCCGGGCGGCCGCAGCCGGCCGGTCCCGCCACCAGCCGTCGGGCACCGAGCCGACCACATTGGCGCCGTCCACGATCAGCAGTGGGGGCGTCCCGGGCGCGGACTGCTCCCGGTCCCCGGCGGGGCCGGTCACCGGGCGCCACCGTCCCCGGTGAGGCCCAGCTGGTCGGCGGCCCGGATCGCCAGCCACACCTCGGTGAACGCCGCCGTGGCGGACAGGTCCCGGCCGCTCAGCGCGGAGAACCTGCGCAGCCGGTAGGTGAGGGTGTTGGGGTGGATGTGCAGTGCTGCCGCCGCCGCCTCGGTACGCCGGTCGCGGTCCATCCAGGTCCGGGTGGAGAGCAGCAGCGCGGCGTCATGCGCGGCGTCGTACCGCAGCACCTCGCCCAGCACATGCTCCACCAGCGCACCCAGCACGGCCGGGTCGTCCGGCAGCCACCGGCCGGTGGTGTCGCTGCCGTACCTGACCAGCGGGCGGCCCGAGCCCTCGGCGCGGGAGGCGGCCCACAGCGACTCCCGCTGTGCGACCCGCAGCGACTCGCCTGGCGGGAAGGGCCGGCTCATGCCCGCGGCCACCCCGGGCAGTGCGGCGACGGCTTCGCCGAGTTCGGGCGGGCCCAGGACGTAGCGGTCCTCGCCGCGGCTGAGCAGCAGGTGCGGGTACTCGTCCAGGACCGGCAGCAGGACCTCGTCCACCACGCCCCTGACCACCAGCAGCGCGGCCTCGCCGGCGATGGACAGCCGGTGCAGCCGCCGCCGGGCCACCGCGGGGTCGAGCACATCCTGGAGCAGCTCGGCCAGGATCTCCGCGCCCTCGCGGCGCAGCGTCTCCCGCTCATGGCGGACCATGGCGACCTGGAGCGCCGCCACGGTGGCGATGTGCTGGACCACGGCCAGCCCGGCCGGCCGGGCGCCCTCCCGCTCGAAGGCGACCAGGAAGCCGGCCGTGCCGCCGGGGGTGAGCACCGGAACCGCGAATCCGCCGGGGATCGTCGGTGCCGCGTCCACCGAGGCCGGCAGCACAGCGGGATCCGGTGGCACCGGGACCCCGGGCAGCAGCGGGCGCCCCTGCGGGGTGCACAGATGCACCTGGTAGCCGGACAGCCGTTCCAGCCGCCGGAACAGCTGGGCGGTGTCCAGATCCTCCGACGCCAGCCAGCGCAGTGCGCCGAAGACCTGGAGCTGGGCGCCGAGCCGCTGCCGGGCGTCTTCCTGCACCGCCGCAGCGACCTCCTGGGCGACCGCGATGAACGGCACCGCGAGGGGTACCTCCAGCAGCGGCATCCCGCGTTCCTCGGCCGCCGCCGTGAAGGCGTCGTGCAGCGGCGGTACATGCAGCTGGGCGGAGATCGCGAGCGCGGACACCCCGGCGTCGTCCAGCCGCTCCAGATAGGCCCGCTGCCCGGCCGCGGAGCGGGGCACCGCCAGGCCCGTCGTCATGATCACCTCGGCCCCCAGCAGCCACGGGGTCGGGTCCTCCAGCTCGCTCACATGGGCCCAGGACACCGAGCGTGCCAGCCCGGCCTCACCGGCCAGCACCCGCAGCTGGAGCGCCGGAAAGGACAGCAGATCCTCCACCGTCAGCTTTGCCGTTTTGTTGCCTGCCACAAGGACAACCCTAGCTCTTTGTGTCTGCACCAATTGCCGCACCGGACGAGCAACCCGCACACTTGCGGCAATCCGGTCGCCGGTGCCCATGCGGGCCTCCGGCAGGAAGGAAGCCCCCCGTGACCCAGCCTGTAGGCCCCGTCGACTCGTCGCGCATCCCGCGCTTCGCCGGTCCGGCCACCTTCGCCCGACTGCCCCGCCTGGACCAGGTGGAGAGCTGCGACGTCGCGGTGGTGGGTGTGCCCTTCGACACAGGCGTCTCCTACCGGCCCGGTGCCCGCTTCGGCCCCTCGGCGGTGCGCGAGGCCAGCCGGCTGCTGCGTCCGTACCACCCCGGGCTGGACGTCTCCCCCTTCGAGACGCTGCAGGTCGCCGACGCCGGCGACATCGCCTGCAACCCCTTCCACATCGACGAGGCCGTCGAGACCATCGAGCAGGCCGCGGGCGACCTCCAGGACGACGGCGCCACCCTGGTCACCATCGGCGGCGACCACACCATCGCGCTGCCGCTGCTGCGCGCCGCAGCCCGCCGGCACGGCCCGGTCGCGCTGCTGCACTTCGACGCGCACCTGGACACCTGGGACACCTACTTCGGCGCCGAGTACACCCATGGCACCCCGTTCCGCCGTGCGGTGGAGGAGGGCATCCTCGACACCGAGGCGGTCTCCCATGTCGGCACCCGCGGGCCGCTCTACGGCAAGAAGGACCTCGAGGACGACAAGCGCCTCGGCTTCGGCATCGTGACCAGCTCCGATGTCATGCGCCGCGGTGTGGACGAGGTGGTGGACGCGCTCCGGCAGCGGATCGGCGACCGCCCGCTCTACATCTCCATCGACATCGACGTCCTGGACCCGGCGCACGCCCCCGGCACCGGCACCCCCGAGGCGGGCGGGCTCACCTCCCGTGAGCTGCTGGAGATCCTCCGCGGTCTGGCGGGCACCCGGCTGATCGGCGCCGACGTGGTGGAGGTCGCCCCGGCCTACGACCACGCGGAGATCACCTCGGTGGCCGCCTCGCATGTCGCCTACGACCTGGTCAGCCTGCTGGCCCTCAACCGCAAGCCCTGACCACGCCGCGAGCGGCCCCCCGCTCGTCATGCCCGGAACGCCCTGCCCGGAACGCCCTGACCGGAACGCCCTGACCGGAACGCCCTGATTGGAGGGACCCGTGACGACCTCGATCACCGAAGTCGAGCAGCACGGCGTCGAACGGATCCCCGACGAGGACCGCACCGCCCGCCCCATCGATCTCTTCCGCCTCGCCTTCGGCGGCTCCAACACCTTCGCCACCTGCGTCCTGGGCGCCTTCCCCATCCTGTTCGGACTCTCGTTCTGGCAGGGTGTGGCTGCGACGCTGCTCGGCCTGGTGGTGGGTGCGCTGATCCTGGCGCCGCTGGCCGTCTTCGGCCCGGTGAACGGCACCAACAACGCCGTCTCCTCCTCCGCCCACCTGGGAGTGCACGGCCGGGTGGTGGGCTCCTTCCTCTCCCTGCTGACCGCGGTGGCCTTCTTCTCCATCTCGGTCTGGTCCTCGGGTGACGCCCTGGTGGGCGGCGCCAACCGGCTGGTCGGACTGCCCGAGTCCAATCTCTCCTACGGCGTCGCCTACGGCCTCTTCGCGCTGCTGGTGCTGGCGGTCTGCGTCTACGGCTTCCGCTTCATGCTGATGGTGAACAAGATCGCCGTCGTCGCCGCCTCGGCGATGTTCGTGCTGGGCGCCTTCGCCTTCGCCGGCGACTTCGACCCGGGTTACGCGGGCACCTTCCACTCCACCTCGGACCCGCTGTTCTGGCCCTCCTTCATCGGCGCGGCGCTGATCGTGCTCTCCAACCCGGTCTCCTTCGGGGCCTTCCTCGGCGACTGGTCCCGGTACATCCCCGCCAAGGCCTCCCGCAAGCGGGTCATGGGCGCCACCTTCCTCGCCCAGATCGCCACCCTGCTGCCCTTCCTCTTCGGCCTGGGCACCGCCTCGATCATCGCGGAGAAGGCCGCCAAGTACGTCGACCCGGCGGCCCCCAACTACGTCGGCGGCCTGCTGGCGGTCTCGCCCGGCTGGTACTTCCTGCCGGTCTGCCTGATCGCCCTGATCGGCGGCATGTCCACCGGCACCACCTCGCTGTACGGGACCGGACTGGACTTCTCCAGCGTCTTCCCCCGTTTCAACCGGGTGCAGGCCACCTTCTTCATCGGCGCGCTGTCGGTCGGCTTCATCTTCGTCGGCCGGTTCGCCCTCAACCTGACCCAGTCCATCTCCACCTTCGCCACCCTGATCATCACCTGCACCGCGCCCTGGATGATCGTGATGATGCTGGGCTATGTCACCCGGCGCGGCTGGTACGACCCCGAGGCGCTGCAGGTCTTCAACCGGCGGCAGCGCGGCGGCCGCTACTGGTTCGCCCACGGCTGGAACTGGCGCGGCATGGCGGCCTGGCTGGTCTCCGCCGCGGTGGCCCTGCTGTTCACCAACATCCCCGGCCAGTTCGTCGGCCCGCTGGGCAACCTGGCCAACGGCACCGACATCTCGCTGCCGCTCGGCCTGGCCGTCGCAGCCGTCCTCTACCTCGTCCTGCTGTGGGTCTTCCCGGAGCCCCGCGGTGTGTACGGCCCGGACGGCCCCCGGCTGGTCCGTGCCGCAGACACCCCGGTCGCCCCCATCACCGGAGGAGAGGCGCCCGCCCCCGTCGCCGTCGGGGCACACGCTGGGCACTGACCGCCCGCCCATCGACCGCGTTCCGGCCGGCCGCCCCCTGGGCCGGCCGGGACGCATTCCACCGGAGCACCCCATGAGCACCGAGACCGCAGTCCTCGAAGCAGCAGACAGCCTGGTGGCGGCCTTCGCCGAGGGCAGGCTGGACGACTACTTCGCCGCCTTCGCCCCCGACGCAGTCTTCGTCTTCCACACCACCGGGCACCGCCTCGCCTCCACCGCCGAGTACCGTGCGCTCTGGCAGAGCTGGGTCGACGAGGACGGCTTCCGCATCCTCGCCTGCACCTCGAGCCGGCCGCTGGTGCAGCTCCTCGGGGAGACCGCCGTCTTCAGCCATGACGTCGAGACCCGTATCGGCACCCGGGCCGGCGAGGAGACCGTCCAGGAGCGGGAGACCATCGTCTTCCACCGCAGCGCCGACGGCCGCTGGCTCGCCGTCCATGAGCACCTCTCCCCAGCGGCGCAGTCCTGACGCGACTCCGGGGCTGACGTACAGGGGGCAGGCGGGCGCGTACCGACCGCTCCCCGCGGCTGAGCCCGCCCGCCGCTTGCTGAACCGGCTGCCATGCAGCGGCTCAGCAAGCGGCGGGCGGGCTCGTGTCGATGACGGAGCGGGCCGCACCCCGGGCGCGAGACCGGTTCAGCAGCTCGGGAAGATCCGGCGGCCAGAGCGCGTCGGGGCAGTCGGCCAGCTCCTGCGGCGACCACCACCGCCAGTGCAGGATGCCGTCCTCCGGGTGGCCGGCGACGGCGCGCTCGGTGGGCTCCCGCCGCGGACCGTGGGCGAGATAGATGTGCTCGAACTGGCGCACCGGGACGCCGGCCCTGGTGAAGTCGTGCTCCCAGGTGCAGAGCAGGGGACCGGGGGTGACATCGGTCCAGCCGGTCTCCTCGCGCAGTTCGCGCACCGCGCCCTCCACCGGGGTCTCACCCGGCTCCAGACCACCGCCCGGCATGGCCCAGTGGACGCCGACCTCCTCGTTGTCGTAGCGGAGAAGGAAGACCGCGGCGTCGGGGTCCAGAACGGCGACACGAGCCGCCCGCCGAGGTGTGCGCATGGGAGCACGATACGCCGGTGCCCGGCACCCCCCGCTGGGGTGTGCCGGGCACCGCCGTGCTTGACGGAGCGTCAGGCGGGCACGGAGGCAACGCCCCTGGCCAGGAACGGCTTGCCGTTGACCCGCTCGGAGACGCCCTCGCGGTCCAGGTACGGCGTGATGCCGCCCAGGTGGAAGGGCCAACCCGCACCGGTGATCAGGCAGAGGTCGACATCCTGCGCCTCGGCGACGACCCCCTCCTCCAGCATGAGGTGGATCTCCTCGGCGATGGCGTCGAGCGCCTTGTCGCGGACCTGCTCCTCGGTGAGGACCGTGGTGCCGACCTCGAACAGGGCGGCCACCTCCGGGTCGACCTCCTGCTTGCCGGACGCCCAGGTGTAGATGCCGCGCTTGCCGGCCTTGACCACCCGGCCGAGGTTCTCCGAGACGCCGAAGCGGTCGGGGAAGGCGGCGTTGAGGGTGCCGGCCACATGGTGGGCGACGGCCGGGCCGACCAGCTCCAGCAGCACGATCGGGGACATCGGCAGACCCAGCGGCTCCAGGGCCCGGTCGGCGACCTCGATCGGGGTGCCCTCGTCGATGGTGCCGAGGACGGTGCCCAGGAAGCGGGTGAGCACCCGGTTGACCACGAACGCCGGGGCGTCCTTGACCAGCACCGCGCTCTTCTTCAGCTTCCTGGCGGTGGCGAAGGCCGTGGCCAGCGAGGCGTCGTCGGTCTTCTCGCCGCGGACGATCTCCAGCAGCGGAAGGACGGCGACCGGGTTGAAGAAGTGGAAGCCGACGACCCGCTCGGGGTGCTGCAGCTTGGAGGCCATCTCGGTGACCGACAGCGAGGAGGTGTTGGTGGCGAGGACCGCCTCGGGGGAGACCACCGCCTCCAGCTCGGCGAAGACGTTCTGTTTGACGCCCATCTCCTCGAACACGGCCTCGATGACGAAGTCCGCGTCGCCGAAGGCGGCGGCCTTGTCCAGCGAGCCGGTGACCAGCGCCTTGAGGCGGTTGGCCTTGTCCGGGCCGACCCGGCGCTTCTCCAGCAGCTTGTCGATCTCGCCGTGGACATAGCCCACGCCCTTGTCGATGCGCTCCTGGTCGATGTCGGTGAGCACCACCGGCACCTCCAGGCGGCGCGCGAAGAGCAGCGCCAGCTGGGAGGCCATCAGACCGGCGCCGACCACACCGACCTTGGTGACCTTGCGGGCCAGCGACTTGTCCGGGGCTCCGGCGGGCCGCTTGGCGCGCTTCTGCACCAGGTTGAAGGCGTAGAGGCCGGACCGCAGCTCACCGCTCATGATGAGGTCGGCGAGCGCCTCGTCCTCGGCGTCGAAGCCCTTCTGCAGGTCGCCGTCCTTGGCCTCGGCGATGATGTCCAGCGCCCGGTACGGGGCCGGGGCGGCGCCGTGCACCTTGGAGTCGGCGATCAGGCGGCCGTGGGCGACGGCCTGGTCCCAGGCCTCCCCGCGGTCGATCTCCGGACGCTCCACGGCGATCTCGCCCTTGAGCACCGAGGCGGCCCAGAGCAGCGACTGCTCCAGGAAGTCCGCGGGCTCGAAGATGGCGTCGGCGATGCCCAGCTCGAAGACCTGCTTGCCCTTGAGCTGCTTGTTCTGGCTGAGCGAGTTCTCGATGACGACCTGGATGGCCTTCTGCGGGCCGATCAGGTTCGGCAGCAGGGTGCAGCCGCCCCAGCCCGGCACCAGGCCGAGGAAGCACTCCGGCAGGGAGAACGCCGGGACACCGGAGGAGACGGTGCGGTAGGTGCAGTGCAGGCCGACCTCCACACCGCCGCCCATGGCGGCGCCGTTGTAGAAGGCGAAGCTGGGCACCGGCAGGGCGGCGATCCGCTTGAAGACGTCGTGGCCGCCCTTGCCGATGGCGACCGCGTCGCTGCGCTCCTTGAGCACCTCGACGCCCTTGAGGTCGGCGCCCACGGCGAAGATGAAGGGCTTGCCGGTGACACCCACGGCGGCGATCTCGCCGGCCGCGGCCTCCCGCTCCACCTGGTCCAGCGCCTCGGAGAGCTTGGCGAGGGAGCCGGGGCCGAAGGTGGTCGGCTTGGTGTGGTCGAAGCCGTTGTCCAGGGTGATCAGGGCGAAGCGCCCCGCCTGGCCCGGCAGGTCGATGTGGCGGACGTGGGCCGTGGTGACGACCTCGTCCGGGAAGAGCTCAGCGGCGCGCTGCAGCATCTCGGTGGTGGTCACTTTGCCCCCTCGAAGTGCGGGTTCTCCCAGATGACGGTCCCGCCCATGCCGAAGCCGATGCACATGGTGGTCAGGCCGTAGCGGACGTCCGGACGCTCCTCGAAGCGGCGGGCCAGCTGGTTCATCAGCCGGACGCCGGAGGAGGCCAGCGGGTGGCCGAAGGCGATGGCGCCGCCGTACGGGTTGACGCGCTCGTCGTCGTCGGCGATGCCGTAGTGGTCGAGAAAGGCCAGCACCTGCACCGCGAAGGCCTCGTTGACCTCGAAGGCGCCGATGTCGGAGATCGAGAGGCCGGCCTTGGCCAGCGCCTTCTCGGTCGCCGGGACCGGGCCGATGCCCATCACCTCGGGCTCCACGCCCGCGAAGGCGTAGGAGACGAGGCGCATCTTCACCGGCAGGCCCAGCTCCTGGGCGACGTCCTCGGCCGCCAGCAGCGAGGCGGTGGCGCCGTCGTTGAGGCCGGCCGAGTTGCCCGCGGTGATGCGGCCGTGCGGGCGGAACGGGGTCTTGAGGCCCGCCAGGTTCTCCAGCGTGGTGCCCGGGCGCATCGGCTCGTCGCTGACGGACAGGCCCCAGCCGGTCTCGCCGGCCTCGGCGTTGGTCCGGCGGACGGCGATCGGCACCAGGTCGGGCTGGATCTTCCCGTTGGCGTACGCCTTGGCCGCCTTCTCCTGGGAGGCCACGGCGTAGGCGTCGCAGCGCTCCTTGGTGAGGTGCGGGAAGCGGTCGTGCAGGTTCTCCGCGGTCATACCCATGAAGAGGGCCGACTCGTCGACCAGCTTCTCGGAGACGAAGCGCGGGTTGGGGTCCACGCCCTCACCCATCGGGTGGCGGCCCATGTGCTCGACACCGCCCGCGACCACCACGTCGTACGCGCCGAAGGCGATGCCGCCCGCGGTGGTGGTGACGGCGGTGAGCGCACCGGCGCACATCCGGTCGATGGAGTAGCCCGGCACCGACTTGGGCAGGCCCGAGAGCAGCGCGGCGGTGCGGCCGATGGTCAGGCCCTGGTCGCCGATCTGGGTGGTGGCTGCGACGGCGACCTCGTCGATCCGCTCTGCGGGCAGGTTCGGGTTACGCCGCAGCAGCTCCCGGATGCACTTGACGACCAGGTCGTCGGCACGGGTCTCGTGGTAGATGCCCTTCGGGCCCGCCTTGCCGAACGGGGTGCGGACGCCGTCGACAAAGACGACGTCCCTCGCGGTACGAGGCACGGTGGCTCTCCTCCCAGGTCCCAGTATCAGGAGCCCAACACGTCATGAGGGGTCGCGACCGCACACACGGAACTGCGGCGCTCCGGCCATGCTACTCGCCGGTAACCGGGATGCCCAGAGCGGTCGACCCTCAGCGTGCCCGGTGTGGCGCGCGCCACTCCGCAGTTCGGGTCCGCCCGCACCCCGGCCGTCCGGCGATGCCGCGGAGCGGCGCCGCCCGGTCGGCCCGGGACGTACCCGGCACGCAGCGGGGCGCGGAGGTCCGCCCGCCCGGGCCCGCGCCGTGACGGCGGGCCGGACAGGAGGACCTCCGCGCCCCGGAGGCACGGCCGTTGCAGGGTCAGATCGCGGCCTCGGCCGCGGCGAAGGCGGCGGCGAGCACCGGCGCGACCATGGCCACCTGCCAGTGGCGGGCGCCGCGGCCGCGCAGCGCCTCGGCGACCGCCTCGGCGGTGGCGTCCGCGGGCGGCTCCCAGCTGACCCGGCGTACCAGGTCCGGCGTGATCAGGTTCTCCGCCGGCAGCCCATGGGTCTCGGCCAGTGCGGAGACCGCGGCCCGGGCGCCGGCCAGCCGGGCGGCGGCCACCGGGTCCTTGTCCGCCCAGGCCCTCGGCGGCGGGGGGCCGTCATGGGGGGCGGTGGCCGGCGGCAGCAGCGGTTCGGGGATCACCCGGGCCCGGTCCAGCGCTCCCAGCCACTGGTCCAGCTGGCGCCGGTGCACCCGGGGGCCGAAGCCGGGGAGCGCCTGGAGCGCCTGCGGGGTGGTGGGCATCGCCAGTGCGGCGCTGATGATCGCAAGGTCGGAGAGCACCCGGCCGGGGGAGACGTCCCGCTCCCTGGCCGTGCGGTCGCGTAGCTGCCACAGCTCCCGTACGGCTGCCAGCTGGCGGCGGCGGCGCACCTTGTGCAGCCCGGAGGTGCGGCGCCAGGGGTCGACGCGGGGGGCGGGCTTCGGGGCGGCGGCGATCGCCGCGAACTCCTCCAGGGCCCACTCCAGCTTGCCCTGGCTGTCCAGCTCCTGCTCGAGTGCGTCGCGCAGCTCGACCAGCACCTCGACATCCAGGGCCGCATAGCGCAGCCAGGGCTCGGGCAGCGGGCGGGTGGACCAGTCCACCGCCGAGTGCTCCTTGGCCAGTGAGTAGCCGAGCACGCTCTCGGTCATCGGGCCCAGGCCGACCCGGGGGAAGCCGGCGATCCGGCCGGCCAGCTCGGTGTCGAACAGCCGACTGGGGCGCATCCCCACTTCGGCCAGACAGGGCAGGTCCTGGGTGGCGGCGTGCACCACCCACTCGGTGTCGGCGAGCGCGTCCCCCAGTGCGGTGAGGTCCGGGCAGGCGATCGGGTCGATCAGGGCGGTCCCGGCCCCGGCACGGCGCAGCTGGATGAGATAGGCACGCTGCCCGTACCGGTAGCCGGAGGCGCGTTCGGCGTCCACCGCCACCGGTCCGTCGCCCGCTGCGAAGGCGGCCACCGTATCGGCGAGCGCCCCGGCATCGGTGACGACCGGCGGGATGCCCTCCCGCGGCTCCAGCAGGGGGACCGGCTCCGGGGTCACGTCTACGGCGATGGCATCTCGGGCGTCGGTCACCCCCCAAGGGTACGCCGGGGTGTGCATGGCGGGCCGGACAAGCAGGTGAGGGCCGCCGTGCAGGGGTGGCGGTCAAGGGCGCCGGTCCGGCCGCGGCCCGGGGTGGGACGGCGGCAGGACCGGCGTTCGAGTGCGGAGGGAAACGTTCCTCCGGTCGGGTGGTGGGCGGTCGGTCAGTGGATGATGCCGGTGCGCAGAGCGACCGCGACCATGCCCGCCCGGTCGCCGGTGCCGAGCTTGCGGGCGATCCGCGCCAGGTGGCTCTTGACGGTCAGCGCGGAGAGTCCCATGGCGACGCCGATGGCCTTGTTGGACTGGCCTTCGGCCACCAGCCGGAGCACCTCCACCTCCCGGCCGGAGAGCTCCCGGTAGGTGGTGGGCTGGGCACCGGGGGTACCCGGGGCGGCAGGTGCGCCCGGGGTGCCCGGCATCCCGGGGCGGCGCATCCGGCCGGCCATCCCGGCGGCGCCCAGCGGCAGGCCGGGGCGGCCCGGCATGCCGATGGAGCCGCGGGTGCCGGTGACCACATAGCCCTTGACGCCTCCGGCGAGGGCGCTGCGGACCGCCCCGATGTCGTCGGCGGCGGACAGCGCGAGGCCGTTGGGCCAGCCCGCCGCCCTGGTCTCGGCCAGGATGGTCAGCCCGGAGCCGTCCGGGAGATGGACGTCGGCCACACAGATGTCGCGGGGGGTGGAGACCCGAGGCCTGGCCTCCGCGATGGAGGAGGCCTCGATGACGTCGCGCACGCCCAGGGCCCACAGATGCCGGGTGACGGTGTTGCGGACGCGCGGGTCCGCCACGACCACCATGGCAGTGGGCTTCGTCGGGCGGTAGGCGACCAGGTTTGCGGGGTGATCGAGAAGGACCGACACCAGGCCTCCTGTTAGGGGAGTGGCGGACGGAACCCCGGTGGGGGCGGATGGGATTCCGCTTGCGGAAAGGGTCACTGACTGCTTCGGCACCAACCCTGCGGGGCTTTAGCGAATGATCACGATTTAGTGAGTGGCAATACGGACAAATCGTGCACTAGATCGGTCGAGTTCGACCGTGGGGTGCGCAAGTTCGATCGAGAATGATCAGGTTGTCGACACTTGTGGTCAATGAGCGGCAGAAGCGGGGGCGCTCAGCGCGACCGGGGACGCCGGCGGGCCGGCATCGGAACCACTCCGCCGAGCGACGGCGGATCCGCGAGCGGGCCGTGCGCCGGCCCGGCGGGCGGGAGTCCGGCGCAGGTGCAGAGCAGGTCGCACCAGGCCGCCAGATGGCGCTCGAAGCGCCCGTCGGCCGGTGTCCAGGACGCCCGCACCTCGATCTCGGTGCTGGAGCGGCGCTCCGCCAGCGCGCCGAAGTACTGGGAGGCGCAGCGGGTGACCGTGCCCCCGGCCTCGGTGTACCCGGCCGCATGCGACTGGAGCGCGTCCAGCAGCCAGGTCCAGCCGACCTCGGAGAGCAGCGGGTCGGTCGCCATCTCGGGCTCCATCTCGGCCCGGGCGAGCGTCACCACGCGGAAGTCGCCCTGCCAGGAGTCGTGCCCGGCCGGCTCGTGCAGCAGCACCAGCCGACCGTCGGCCAGCTCCTCGCCGTCCACCTCCACCGAGGCGGTCAGCGCATGCACATACGGCGCCAGCCTGCGCGGCGCCGGCGCGGCACCGATCCGTACCTCGGGCCGCAGCCGGGCCGTGGTCAGCGCCTCCACCGCATCGCGGAACGCCAATGGCGGGGCGTCATCGCCCGCGCCGCCGCCATGTGCGGGATTTCCGCCGACCGCTGCCATGAGCCGAAGCGTAGGGCGGCGGGCCTGCGGATCGGTGGAACACACACGGCGCGGCGCGGCGTAGGGCAGTCGGACCACCCTGCGCAACCGCCGTCCGGTGCGTGCGAAGATTTCACCCGTGAGCGAGACAAGCGGAGCGACCCCCGTACCGACGCCCGGCGGCACCACCGGCCGGCAGCCCAGCGCGGCGCGCGGCGCCGCACACGACTCGGCGTTCCTGCGGGCCTGCCGGAGCGAGCCGGTGCCGCACACCCCCGTGTGGTTCATGCGGCAGGCCGGCCGCTCGCTGCCCGAGTACCTCAAGGTCCGGGACGGCATCCCGATGCTCGACTCCTGCATGCGGCCGGAACTGGTCAAGGAGATCACCCTGCAGCCGGTCCGCCGGCACAAGGTGGACGCGGCCATCTACTTCAGCGACATCGTGGTGCCGCTGAAGGCGATCGGCCTGGACCTGGACATCAAGCCCGGGGTCGGCCCGGTGGTCGCCGACCCGATCCGCAGCCGCGCCGACCTGGAGCGGCTGCGGCCGCTGGAGCCGGCCGACGTCCCCTATGTCACCGAGGCGATCGGCCTGCTGGTCGCCGAGCTCGGCGCCACCCCCCTGATCGGCTTCGCCGGGGCGCCCTTCACCCTCGCCAGCTATCTGGTGGAGGGGGGCCCGTCCAAGAACCACGAGCGCACCAAGGCCATGATGTACGGCGAGCCCGAGCTGTGGGCCGCCCTGCTGGACCGCCTGGCCGACATCACCGCCGCCTTCCTCAAGGTGCAGATCGAGGCCGGTGCCTCGGCGGTGCAGCTCTTCGACTCCTGGGTCGGTGCCCTCGCCCCGTACGACTACCGGCGCTCGGTGATGCCGGCCAGCAGCAAGGTCTTCGACGCGGTCGCCGGCTACGGCGTCCCCCGGATCCACTTCGGGGTGGGCACCGGAGAGCTGCTGGGACTGATGGGCGAGGCCGGCGCCGATGTGGTCGGGGTCGACTGGCGGGTGCCGCTGGACGAGGCCCGGCGTCGCGTCGGCGCCGGCAAGGCGCTCCAGGGCAACCTCGACCCGGCGGTGCTCTTCGCGCCGGAGGAGGCCGTGCGGGCCAAGACCGGTGAGGTGCTGGCCGCCGCCGAGCGCCTGAGCGGCACCGGCCACATCTTCAACCTCGGCCATGGCGTACTGCCCACCACCGACCCGGACGCGCTGACCCGCCTGGTCGCCCACGTCCACGAGGCGACCGCCCGCTGACCCCGGGCCGGGGCAGAGCACCCCTGGACGCAACGGCGGCCCGGCCGCGCCCCACCTGGGGGCGCGGCCGGGCCGCCGTGTGCCGGGAGCCCGGGACGGTCAGTCGCCGTCGGGCTCACCGTCGGGCTCACCGACAGGTGCGGTGAGAGCCGGCTGCGGGTCGCGGCGGCGGCGCCAGAGCCTCACGGCCAGCCACCCGGCGGGCACCAGCACCAGGGCGAACGGCGCGATCGCGGCCAGTCCCACCAGCAGCCCGCGAGCCGTCGCGTACAGCGCATGCCAGCCGCCCGCCAGGGCGTGCCCGACGGCGGAGCCGAACCCCCTCGGGGCCTTGGCGGCCGCGACCGGTGGGGCCACCGTGTAGAGGTCGACCGTGATGGTGGAGAGCGAGGTCTGCGCGGCCAGCTCCTCCTGCTGCCTCTCCAGCGACTCCAGATCCGCCTCGCGGCGGCTCAGCTCGCCCTCCAGCGCCACCACATCGCTGATCTTCTCCGCCTTGTCCATCAGTGCACGGACCCGGTCCACGCTGGCGCGCTGGGTCTTCAGCCGGCTCGTCACATCGACCACCTTGTCGGTGACGTCCTCCGCCTCGCGGTGCTGCTGCACCACCTTGCCCAGCTGCGCGAAGCGGCTCAGCGTCCGGTCGAAGGCCGCGGAGGGGACCTTCACCACCACATGGGAGCCGTCCTGCGGCACCTTGACGGACGTGTCCCCGGTCGTCGTGTCGCCGCCCTGCACCGTCTCGCTGCTGACATAGCCGCCGGCGGCGGTGGTCACGCCGCGCAGCTGCTCCAGGGCCGAGGCCACATCCTTCGCCTGAAGCTCCAGCTCGGCGGTGTACGCGATGGAACGCCCGTCCGTCGCGCCGCCCGCCGTGCCGGGGGCGGCGCTCGGCGCCGTGGCCGGGGCGGCGGAGCCCGCGCCGATGTCGGCCTTGGCCGCGCCGCCGCCGGCGCTCCTGCCCACCGCCGAGTCGGCGCTCTTGCTGCCGCTCGCCGACCCGGCGCTGCATCCGCTGCCCAGCAGCGCCAGCGCCGCCAGCAGCGCACCCCCTGCCGCGGCTGCCGCTCTACCACCCATCCCGCTGCACCCCCCTTGTCCGACGGCCCGCCGCTGCCCGACGGGACAGCGCTTGGACCACCGTCGCGGCGGTCGGGTTCCGGCCGCCGCATCCCGAAACGGTCACGATGCCGGGGGTACAGGGGGCTTGGGAGCCCGATCCGGGCGTCTGCGAGAGTGGAGACATGGACCGAAGCGCAACCGCCGACCGCCCCAGCGACACCGATCAGGGTGGAGCGGCGGGACCGCCCCATGTGGTGGTGGTCGGCGGAGGCATCGCCGGGCTGGCAGCCGCGGCCTTCCTCTCCGGCGCCGCGGCCTTCTTCTCCGGCGCCGCGGCCTTCTTCTCCGGCGCCGCGGGCAGTAGCGGACCGCGGGCCCGGGTCACCGTGCTGGAGGCATCGGAGCGGTTCGGCGGGAAGCTGCGGGCCGGCGAGGTCGGCGGCGTCGCGGTCGACCTGGGTGCGGAGTCGATGCTGGCGCGGCGGCCCGAAGCGGTGGAGCTGGCCCGCGCGGTCGGCCTGGCCGAGGAGCTGGAGCCGCCGCAGACGGCCAAGGCCGCGTTCTGGACCAGGGGCGCGCTCCGTCCGATGCCGACCGGTCATGTGATGGGTGTGCCCGGAGACCTGGCGGCGCTGGAACGGACCGGAGTGCTGTCGGCCGAGGGGCTGGCCCGTGCCCGGCACGACCTGGAACTGCCCCCCACCGAGGTGGGCGACGATGTCTCCATCGGCGACTGGGTCGGCGCCCGGGTGGGCCGCGAGGTGGTCGACCGGCTGGTGGAGCCGCTGCTCGGCGGTGTGTACGCCGGGCATGCCGACCGGATCTCGCTGCGGGCCGCCGTACCGCAGCTGCTGCCCGTGGCGCAGAGCGGCGGCTCCCTGCTGGAGGGCGTCGCGGCGCTGCAACGGCGGGCCGCGGAAGCCGCCCCGGCCGCGCCGCAACCGGTCTTCCAGGGGATCCGCGGGGGTATCGGCAGGCTGCCACTGGCGGTCGCGGACGCGGTCCGGGCAGCCGGGGCCGACCTCTGCCCCGGCACGGCCGTGCGGTCGCTGCGGCGCACCGGCGACGGGTGGCGGCTGGTGGTCCGCGACACGGCAGGCGAGCGGGAACTGGCCGCCGACGCGGTGGTGCTGGCGGTGCCGGCCCCCGTCGCGGCCCGGCTGCTGGCCGACGAGGCACCGGCAGCCGCGGCCGAGCTGGGCACCGTGGAGTACGCCGGTATGGCCCTGGTGACCATGGCGTTCCGGCGCTCCGAGCTGCCCGGGCGACCGGCCGGCAGCGGATTCCTGGTGCCGCCGGTGGACGGCCGCACCATCAAGGCGTCCACCTTCTCCAGCAACAAGTGGGGCTGGCTCGACCGGTCCGCGCCGGAGAGCTTCCTGTTGCGCACCTCGGTCGGCCGGCACGGCGAGGCCGCCGATCTGGAGCTGCCCGACGAGGAACTGGTGGCCCGTTCGCTGGCCGACCTCAGGGAGGCGGTGGGGCTGCGCACCGCCCCGTACGCGGCCGAGGTCACCCGCTGGGAGAGCGGGCTGCCGCAGTACCCGGTGGGGCATCTGGACCGGGTGCGGCGGATCCGGCAGGACGTCGCCCGGCACGGCTCGCTGGCGCTGTGCGGGGCGGTCTACGAAGGGGTCGGCATCCCCGCCTGCATCGCCAGTGCCCGGCAGGCCGCGGACGCGGTCACCGCAGCTCTCACCGCAGTGGGCACCCGGTGAGCCGGGCGCTGTCGCAGAAGGGACAATGAGGGTCATGACCGAGAGCACCCAGCCCGAGAAGAAGAAGGCCCGCGACCTCAACCAGGTCGTCCGCTACACCATGTGGTCGGTCTTCCGGCTCAAGGACGCACTGCCGGACGACCGGTCGGAGATGGCCGGCGAGGTCGAGGAGCTCATCGCGCAGCTGCGCGACAAGGACGTCGTGGTGCGCGGCACCTATGACGTCTCCGGGCTGCGCGCCGACGCCGATCTGATGGTCTGGTGGCACGCCGAGACCTCCGATGCGCTGCAGGACGCCTACAACCGCTTCCGCCGCACCCGGCTGGGCCGCCACCTGGAGCCGGTCTGGTCCAACATGGCGCTGCACCGGCCCGCCGAGTTCAACAAGTCGCACATCCCGGCCTTCCTCGCCGACGAGGAGCCGCGCGGCTATGTCTGCGTCTACCCGTTCGTCCGCTCCTACGACTGGTACCTCATCCCGGACGAGGAGCGCCGCCAGATGCTCGCCGAGCACGGCATGATGGCGCGCGGCTTCCCGGATGTGCGGGCCAACACGGTGGCGTCCTTCGCCCTGGGCGACTACGAGTGGGTGCTCGCCTTCGAGGCCGACGAGCTGCACCGGATCGTGGACCTGATGCGTCATCTGCGCGGCTCGCGTGCCCGGCTGCACGTCCGCGAGGAGGTGCCGTTCTACACCGGCCGCCGCAAGCCCGTCGCCGAACTGCTGGCCGGCCTGGTCTGACCGGGGGCTGCGGGTCCCGCCGCCGGTTCAGCGGCGCGGGGCCCGCAGCGCGGCCCGCAGCAGCGGGTCGGGTACGGCCGAAGGACCGCTGACCGCCACGGCGGTCAGCAGCTGCCGCTCGTCGCCCGGCCCGGGGATGCGTACCTCGCGCAGCACCTCACGCCCGGCCGGGGTCGCCCAGCGGGTGTACGGGCGGACGTCCACCCTGGACATCAGCAGGGTGCCGCTGCCCAGGATCAGCGGCAGCGAGAACCAGGAGAGCACCGCGGGCAGCTGGCCCCCGCCGCCCTCACCGAGGCCCAGACAGGCACCCAGCAGCACGACGGTCAGCAGCAGCGACCGCCGCACCCGTGAGACCGCGTCGACCGCCCTCTCCCGCACCGCGGCCGGGGTCGCCAGGCCGGCCAGCGCCAGCCGGGCGCCGATCTCCCGTACGGCCGGGCTCTCGACCAGTGCCTGACGCAGATCGCCGGTGCGGCACTGGCCGTCGGGGCCGACCGCGGTGATCAGATCGCGCTCCATCCCGTCCCGCCCCTGCGGGTCCACCACCGTCGTCCAGCCGGTGTGGGCAGGATGCAGCCGCCGCTGCGCGGCCATCAGCACCATGGCCAGGTCGACCACCCGCTCCGGGCCGCCGGCCAGATAGGCGGTCTCATAGAGGCCGATCCGCACGGAGCCGTCCGGCGGCCGGGTGTCGTCCTCGGCGGAGAGGTCGGCGGCGGCCACGACGCCGACCAGGTGCACGCACGACAGGACGGTGACCGTGCAGGCGGCCAGCAGCAACAGCAACCACATGCGCTTGTTGTAATCCGCCGGACCGCCGGACGAACGGCGATCCGGCGCGTGATACCGAACTGTGACCCGTCAGGTGCTGCTGCCGCAGCTGGACGACGAGCCGCAGCTCGACGAGGACCCGCAGCCCGATGACGAGCCGCAACCGGAGGACGAGCCGCAACCGGAGGACGAGCCGCAGCTGGACGACGACCCGCAGCCCGAGGCGGCACCGCAGCCGGACGACGCCCCGCAGCCCGACGGGGAGTGCGGGGACGAGGTGGATCCACAGGACGAGGCCGTCCCGCACCAGGAGCCCGGCATCCCCGCCCCCGTCGGCCAGTCCGACGCGCCGGCCCCGCTCGCGGCGGCCGGCGGCACCACCGAGAGCGCCGTACGCAGCGCCGCGTCGGCGAGCAGCGCGGTGCCGCCCAGCGCGAGCGCCCCCAGCAGTACCGGGTCCGGCGCCGCCGCCGCATCGTGCGGCCGCCAGGGCCGCCCACCCGTGTGCATCAGCTGGAGCTGGCGGCGCCCCGCCGGGCTGACCCGGCTGCGCCCGACCCCGGCGACCGCCAGGACCAGCACCCCGTAGCCGAACAGCCCGACGAAGGCGAAGAACGGCGGGAAGCCGGGTTCGCCGTCACCGGCGCTGCCGAAGTGCTCGTTCGTCCAGCCGACGGTGGCCATCGCCCCCAGCGCCAGCGTCAGCACCATGGCCAGGACCAGCAGCCGCCGGGCGGTCCGTGCCCGCCGGTGCGCGGCCGGACGGCGCATCAGGCCGCGGTCGGCCAGCCGCTCGCCGATCGCCTGGACCGCCGGGCTGCGCATCGCCTCCAGCCGCAGCCGGGGCAGGTCGCGCTGGCGCTGCGGTCCGGCGGCGTCGACCAGGGCGGCCTCCACCTCGTCCCAGGGCTGCGGGTCGGTCACGGTGACCAGCCCCGCACGGGAGATCGTCACCCGGCCCTGCTGGTGCATCCGCACCAGCGCGACCTCCACCGCCCGGCGCGGTCCTCCGGCCAGGAAGGCCGCGTCCAGCAGCGGCAGGCCCCGGCCGGGAAGGCCCTGCGGGTCGGGCACCCGGCGCATCCGGGTGCCGGCCCAGCCGAGGTTGAGCGAGGCCGCCAGCATCAGTGTGCAGGCGATGGTGAACTCGGGTCGCCACATCAGTGCCCCCCTCCGGGCCGCCTGCCCTGGCGGCCGATGACTCCCAGCGGTGCGCGCAGGCGCACCAGGGTCCGCCGGCGCGGGGCCGTCGGACCGGCCCGGTCGGCGTACCAGCGCATCAGCCCGCTGTGCTGATGCCTCGTCAGGTCGGCGCCGTGGTCCAGCACCCAGCGGGCGAAGGCCAGTGCGTCCGTCCGGTAGCCGCCGGTCATCGGGACACCCGCCGCATAGCGGCTGAAGTCCGCGGCGAAGCGGCCGCCCAGCAGCGGCGGCAGCTCGGGTGCCACCCTGGCCACCGTGTCCCGGCGCTTGGCGACCAGCCCGGAGGCCTGGATCCGCAGCTGCTCCGGGTCGAAGCCGGGCGGCGTCGGCCCGCCCGCCACCAGCGCGGACAGCAACTCCGCCTGACGGTGCGCCAGCCGGGCCCTGGCCAGCACCGTGCCGGGCTCCCCGGCATCCGCCGTCACCAGGTACTCGAACTCCTCAGACATGGGCCGCCACCACCCCGCCGCGCAGCACCTCGCGGATCGCCCCGAGCTCCGCCGCCAGCTCGGCGGGCGGCGGGAAGCGGTCGTCCCGCTCCAGCAGGACGCCCGGTGGCCGGGTGCGCGAACAGAGTTGGGCCAGCACCTCCAGCACCGGCTCGGTCACCGGGTGGGCATGGGTGTCGTGCCACACCCCGTCGATCATCACCCCGCCGCCCACATGCACATAGGCGACGGCCTCCAGCGGCAGCGCGGCAAGCTCGGCCGCCGGATCCACTCCCAGATTGACCCGGTTGGTGTGCAGATTGGCCACGTCGATGAGCAGCCGCACCCCGGTCCGCTCCACCAGTTCCGCCAGGAACCGGCCCTCGGACAACTCGTCGTCGGGCCAGGCGAGATGGGCCGCGACGTTCTCCAGTGCCAGCGGCACCGGCAGCTCCTGCTGGGCGATCCGTACATTCTCGGCGATCACCGCGAGGGCGTCCCTGGTGCGCGGCACCGGCAACAGATGGCCGGCCTCGAGCCGGGGCTGCCCGGTGTGCCCGCCGCCCGCCCTGACGAAGGCCAGATGCTCCGTCACCAGCGGGGCGTCCAGCGCCTGTGCGGCGGCCGCCAGCGCGGACAGCCGGCCGGGGTCGGGCAGATCGGCGCCGCCCAGGCCCAGCGAGACACCGTGCGGAACGACGGTGGTGCCGCGCTCGCGCAGGATGCGCAGCGACTCCGGCAGATGGCCGGGGCAGATGTTCTCCGCGACCACTTCGACCCATTCGACGTCCGGCAGTTGCTCCACCACCGTGTCGATCTCCGCCCGCCAGCCGATGCCGACTCCCAGCCCGGGGAGTGCACTGCTGCGTTCCATGGGCGCCCCCTTCGTGGTGCGCGCCGCGGCGGGCCCGGCGTCGATGCCCGCCCGCCGCAGCGCGGCAGGTCCGTACCGCCCCTCGGGGCGGTACCGGGTCGAGACCCCCGTGCCCGGCCCGGTGCCGATGATGTATCCCGGGGGAACGGCTGCGAACCGGCGACGGCGATTCTCAGAGCTGGATTTGAGCTTCGGTTCCGCGCCGTTATTGGTGATGCGGCCGCGGGGGCGGTCGGCGTACGGTGCCGAGCCATGACACCCATCGTTCGGGACTTCCGTCCGTCCGACGCGGCCGGGGCCGACGCGGCCGTCCGCTCGGCCTATCCGCATCTGGTGACCACACCGGAGACGGTGGCCTGGCAGGTGGGCGCGGCCCCGGCCGAGCAGCGCTACCGGCTGTGGGTCGCCGAGGTGGGCGGCGCGGTCGCCGGGGTGGCCCACACCGGCCTGGTCCCGGACGCCGCCGAGCCCGGCCAGGGGTACTGCAACCTCGCGGTGCACGCGGACCACCGCGGCCAGGGCGTGGGCGCGGCCCTGCTGGCCGCCGCCGAGCGGCAGCTGCGCAGCGTGGGCGCCCACCGGGTGTACAGCTGGACCATGGACGACGGCGTCTCGCCGGGCTTCGCCGAGCGGCGCGGCTACCGGCGGGGCAGCCGCGTCCGCGCCCTGCGGCTGGACCTGGCCACGCCGCCGCCGCCCGTCCCGGCGGTCCCCGTGGAGGTGACGCTCTGCACCGCCGCGGACTTCGCGGACGACCCGGGCCCGCTCTACACGGCGGACGTGGCCACCAGCCGGGACGAGCCCGGTGATGTGGCCGTCGGCGCGATCTCCTACGACGACTGGATCGCCACCACCTGGCGGCACCCGACGCTGGACCGGCACCTCAGCACGGTCGCCCTGGTGGACGGGGAGGTCGCCGCCTTCACCGCCGCCCACACCGACCGTCGCGGCCGCTATCTCTCGGGCATGACCGGCACGCTGCGGGCCCACCGCGGCCGGGGGCTGGCCCGGCTGGTCAAGGCCGACTCACTGCACCGCGCCCGTGCCGAGGGCTGCACCGAGGCGCTGACCGGCAATGACGCCGGCAACGCCCCGATGCTGGCAGTCAACGCGTGGCTGGGCTACCAGCCCTATGTCGCCGAGTGGCGCTACACCCGCGCGCTGTGATCAGCCCTCCTGGGGCCGCAGCCGCAGCGAGATGCTGTTGATGCAGTACCGCTGGTCGGTCGGGGTGGCATAGCCCTCGCCCTCGAAGACATGCCCCAGATGGGAGCCGCAGCTGCCGCAGCGGACCTCCACCCGGCGCATCCCGAAGGCGGTGTCCTCGATGTACTCCACCCGGTCCTCGGCCAGCGGCGAGTAGAAGCTCGGCCAGCCGCAGTGGCTGTCGAACTTGGTGTCGGAGGTGAACAGCTCGGCCCCGCACGCACGGCACGAGTAGACGCCGACCGTCTTGGTGTCGGTGTACTCACCGGTGTGCGGACGCTCCGTGCCCGCTTCGCGGAGGACGTGGTACTCCTGCGGCGTCAGCTGCTCCCGCCACTCCGCGTCGCTCTTGCGGACCCGGTACTCACCGGTCTCCTGTGTCACGTCGGGCTCCCTTCCGATAGGCCTGGCACCGAGCGTCAGGCACCAGCCTCAACACCGCCGAGGCGGGTCAGGATTTCCGGGCCGAGCGCGGTGACGTCCCCTGCGCCCATGGTGAGCACCAGGTCGCCCTCGCGGGCCAGTGCGGCGACCGCCTCCGGAACCTCGGCCATGGAGTGCACCGCGGTCGCCGCCAGGCCGTGCCGGTGCGCGGCCTCGATGATGACCTCGCTGGTCACACCGGGGATGGGGTCCTCACGGGCCGGATAGATGTCCAGCACCAGCGCGGCGTCGGCGAGGGACAGCGCCTGCCCCATCTCGGTGCCGAGCTGCTGGGTGCGGCTGAACAGGTGCGGCTGGAAGACCACCAGCACCCGGCCGCCGGCGGCGTTCTCCCGGATGGCCTCCAGGTCGGCGGCGATCTCGGTGGGGTGGTGGGCATAGGAGTCGATCACCTGGACGCCGCGGGCGGCCCCCTTGAGCTGCAGCCTGCGGCGCACACCCGTGTACTTGCCCAGCGCGGCGGCCAGCTCTCGGGCGTTCACCCCCAGCGCGGTGCCGGCGGCCAGCGCGGCGACCGCGTTGTGCGCGTAGTGGCGGCCCGGGACCGAGACGGTGAAGGCCAGCGGGGCGCCGTCCAGCTCCACGACGACCTCGCTGGACATGCCGCGTGCCGTCACCGACAGGACGCGCAGCGTGGCGTCGGCGGACTCCCCGACGGTGACCACCCGCAGCCCGGGGCGGCCGGCGACCCGGGCGGTCAGCTCGCGGGCTCCGGGGTGGTCCGCGGAGACCACCAGGGTGCCGCCCGGGGTGATGCGGTCCACAAAGGCCTCGAAGGACTCGTGGATCTCCTCGATGGAGGCGTAGTTGGCGTGGTGGTCCAGCTCCACGTTGAGCACGATCGCCACCTCGGGCGCGTACTTGTGGAAGGACCGGTCGCTCTCGTCCGCCTCGGCGACGAAGATCTCCCCGGTGCCGTGGTGGGCGTTGCTGCCGGGCTCGTCGAGGTCGCCGCCGATGGCGTACGAGGGGTCCAGGCCCAGCCCGCTGAGGGCGACGGCGAGCATGCTGGTGGTGGTGGTCTTGCCATGGGTGCCGGCCACCGCGATCGCCCGGCGGCCCGTCATCAGCGCGGCCAGCGCATCCGCGCGGTGGATCACCGGCAGACCCCGCCGGCGGGCCTCGGCCAGCTCCGGGTTGTCCTGCCGGATGGCACTGGAGACCACGATGCAGCTCGCCGCCGGCGGCACATGCTCCGCTGCGTGCCCGACGGACACCCGGGCCCCGGCCGCCCGCAACGCCGTGACGGTGGCCGACTCCTTGGCGTCGCTGCCCGACACCTCCGCGCCGCGCAGGGCCAGGATCTTCGCCAGGCCGGACATTCCCGCGCCGCCGATACCGATGAAGTGCGGGGCGTGCAGGTCGCTCGGGGCGTCGCTCACGGGGGTTCTCCGGGGGTGGTGGGCGGTTCTGTCCTGCGGTGCACGGCCCGGGGGCGGCCGCCAGCGCAAGGACGATTCTGCACCACTGCGAGCGGTCAGACGTCGTGCGCGAAGAGCTTCAGCACCGGCACCCCCACCTTGTGCCGGGCGCGGGAGGCCCAGTCGCGGTGGAAGAACTCCTCCACGAAGTGCGGTGAGGTGAGCACGATGACCTCGTCGGCCTTGGTGTCCTCCACCACCGTGCGCAGGATCCCCAGCGGGTTGTCCGCCACCACATGCCCCACCGCATCCGAACCGGAGGCACGCAGTTTCTCCACGGTGTGCTCCAGGGCCTGGTCCGCGGGGGTCGCCGCACTGTCCTCCTCCCGCTCGTGCACCGCCTCCTCCAGGCGGCCGAGGGCGACGTCGTCCAGGGCGCGGAGCAGCTCGTCCTGGCGGCCGCGGGGCTGCATCAGGACGACAAAGGAGACCTGCTCCTCGCCGTGGAGGTTGGTGACCAGCTCGATGTCGGCGTCCGAGAGCGCCTTCTCGATCATCAGTACGGTGGTGAACACGTGAGTCCCCTCTGCTCCAGGCCCCCGGGTCCCTGCCTGCTCCCCATAGTGCCCCTCCGCGGCGCGGTGCACGCGGGAAAGCGGCGGCTGCGCCCGGGCGTGGCCGGGGCCGTCGGCGGTCCGGTGCGAGGTGCGGGGCCCTTCCGCCCGGCGCACGGGGCGCGCGGGCCGGTCACCCGTACGGAGCGCCCTCGGGGGCGCTCGCAGGGGTGTCCGACCGGGGCCGGCCGCAGCCGGCCGTTCGACGGGCCGCCGCAGCGGGCCGGGCGGTCGGGGGCAGCGGGGCGTTCAGCTGGGGCGCGTGTAGCGGGCGAAGAGGAAGCCGTCCTCCTCCAGTAGGGAACGCAGCTCCATCCGCTGGATCTCGGCCGCCACCGGGCCGTGCATGATCCGCGGGGCCTCTCCGACGGTGACCAGCGGTGCCAGCGAGAGACAGAGCTCGTCCAGCAGCCCCGCCGCCGCCAGCTGCCCCAGCAGCCTGGGGCCGCCCTCGGTGAGCAGCCGGGTCCAGCCGCGTTCGGTCAGCGCCCGGACGGCCGCCGCCGGGTCCACCTGCTCGTCGCCGGCCACCACCAGATCGGTGACGGCCGCCGCGGCCCGCCGGGCCGCGGCGGGTGCGCTCTCCGCGGTGATCACCACCGTGGGCAGCAGCGGCTCGGTGAAGAGCGGGGCGGACAGGTCGAGGTCCAGGCTCCGGGTGACCACCGCGATCGCCGGGGCCGGCGCCTGCCCGAGTGCCGCCCTGGCCTCGGCGAACGCCTCCCGGGCCCGGGCCGGGCGGTAGCCCTCGCTGCGCACCGTCTCGGCACCCACCAGCACCACGTCCGCCAGCGCCCGCAGCACCCCGAAGATGCGCTTGTCCGCCGCGCCGGACAGTCCCTCGGAGAACCCGTCCAGGCGGGCCGCGCCGTCCAGCGCCGAGACCATGTTGGCCCGCAGCCAGGGGCGTCCGGGGCCGGTCGGCCCGGGGTAGGCGTAGACGGCGGCCAGGCCCTCCAGGGTGTCCGGGTCCCAGGAGGTGTCGGCACCGGCGGGGTCCGCGGGACGGCCGAGGTCGGTGGGACGGCCGAGGTCGGTGGGACGGCCGAGGTCGGTGGGACAGGCGGGAAGAAGACGGCGCATGTCGGGCAGTCTTCCACGCGCCGTAGGCTGTATGACCGTGCCAGCTGTTCCGAACACCCGTGCCGTCAGCCTCTCCGAGCGGCATCCCGTCGTGCCCGCCGACCGACTGGTGGCCGAGATGGTCCCACCGCCCCGGTTCGGCGGTGTGAGCTTCGCCTCCTATCTGCCCGATCCGGGGCAGCCCAGCCAGGCCGAGGCCGTGCGGGTGCTGGAGGAGTTCGCCGGCACCCTCAACGGCCCGGCCGACGGCGGGCGCCGCCGCTGGTTCCGCAGGGCCGGGCAGACGCCGGCCGGCCCGGCCGGGGTCTACCTGGACGGCGGCTACGGCGTCGGCAAGACCCATCTGCTGGCCTCGCTCTGGCACGCCGCCCCCGGACCCAAGGCCTTCGGCACCTTCGTGGAGCTGACCAACCTGGTCGGCGCACTGGGCTTCCAGCAGGCCGTGCAGGCGCTGTCCGGCCACCGGCTGCTGTGCATCGACGAGTTCGAGCTGGACGACCCCGGCGACACCGTGCTCGTCTCCACCCTGCTCGGCCGGCTGGTGGAGAACGGCGTCAGGCTGGCCGCCACCTCCAACACGCTGCCCGACAAGCTCGGCGAGGGCCGTTTCGCGGCCGCCGACTTCCTGCGGGAGATACAGGGGCTGGCCGCGCACTTCCGTCCGGTGCGGATCGACGGGGAGGACTACCGCCACCGCGGACTGCCCGACGCCCCGCCGCCGTACTCCGACACCGCCGTCACCGAGGCCGCGGCCCGTACCCCGGGCGCCGCCCTGGACGACTTCGGCGATCTGCTGGCCCACCTGGCCGCCGTCCACCCCAGCCGCTACGGAGCGCTGCTCGACGGGGTGGCTGCGGTCTGCCTGCGCGGGGTGCACCCGGTGCCCGACCAGACCACCGCACTGCGGCTGGTGGTCCTCGCGGACCGGATGTACGACCGCGAGCTCCCGGTGGTCGCCTCCGGGACCCCGTTCGACGCGATCTTCAGCGAGGAGATGCTGCGGGGCGGGTACCGCAAGAAGTACCTCAGGGCCGTCTCCCGGCTGGTCTCGCTCGCCCGGGACAGCTCCCGGGTGGCCTCTTAGGGGCGAAGCCCACCCGCATTGTCAGTGCCGGGTCGTACGGTGGGACTCGTGCGACCCATCACCGACATCAAGCGGTCCGTGGCGCCCTTCGAGGTCGTCAGCCCCTACCAGCCCAACGGCGACCAGCCGGCGGCCATCGCCGAGCTGGAGCGCCGCATCCGTGCGGGCGAGAAGGACGTGGTACTGCTCGGCGCGACCGGAACCGGCAAGTCCGCCACCACGGCCTGGATGATCGAGCGCCTCCAGCGCCCGACGCTGGTGATGGCGCCCAACAAGACCCTCGCGGCCCAGCTGGCGAACGAGTTCCGCGAGCTGCTGCCCAACAACGCCGTCGAGTACTTCGTCTCGTACTACGACTACTACCAGCCCGAGGCCTACGTCCCTCAGACGGACACCTACATCGAGAAGGACTCCTCGATCAACGAGGAGGTGGAGCGGCTGCGCCACTCCGCGACCAACTCCCTGCTGACCCGCCGCGACGTGGTGGTGGTCGCCTCGGTCTCCTGCATCTACGGCCTGGGCACACCGCAGGAGTACGTGGACCGCATGGTCCCGCTCAAGGTCGGTGAGGAGATCGACCGCGACACCCTGCTCCGGCGCTTCGTGGACATCCAGTACACCCGCAACGACGTGGCCTTCACCCGGGGCACCTTCCGGGTGCGGGGCGACACCGTGGAGATCTTCCCGGTGTACGAGGAACTGGCCGTCCGGATCGAGATGTTCGGCGACGAGATCGAGTCGCTGTACACCCTGCACCCGCTCACCGGCGAGATCGTCTCGGAGGACCAGGAGCTCTACATCTTCCCGGCCTCGCACTATGTGGCCGGCCCCGAACGCATGGAGCGGGCGATCGGAGAGATCGAGCAGGAGCTGGAGGAGACCCTCGCCAGGATGGAGAAGCAGGGCAAGCTGCTGGAGGCCCAGCGGCTGCGGATGCGCACCACGTACGACATCGAGATGATGCGGCAGATCGGCACCTGCTCCGGCATCGAGAACTACTCCCGGTTCATCGACGGCCGCTCGCCCGGCACCGCGCCCAACACCCTGCTCGACTACTTCCCGGAGGACTTCCTCCTGGTCATCGACGAGTCGCATGTCACCGTCCCGCAGATCGGCGCGATGTACGAGGGCGACGCCTCCCGCAAGCGCACCCTGGTGGAGCACGGCTTCAGGCTGCCCTCGGCGATGGACAACCGCCCGCTGAAGTGGGAGGAGTTCCTCGGCCGGGTCGACCAGACCGTCTATCTCTCCGCGACCCCGGGCCCCTATGAGCTCTCCCGCGGCGACGGCCAGGTGGAGCAGATCATCCGCCCCACCGGCCTGATCGACCCCGAGGTGATCGTCAAGCCCACCCAGGGCCAGATCGACGACCTGGTGCACGAGGTGCGCACCCGTGCGGAGAAGGACGAGCGCGTCCTGATCACCACCCTCACCAAGAAGATGGCCGAGGACCTCACCGACTACATGCTGGAGCTCGGCATCCGGGTGCGGTACCTGCACAGCGACATCGACACCCTGCGCCGGGTGGAGCTGCTGCGCGAGCTGCGGGCCGGCGAGTACGACGTCCTGGTCGGCATCAACCTGCTGCGCGAGGGCCTGGACCTGCCCGAGGTGTCGCTGGTCGCCATCCTGGACGCCGACAAGGAGGGGTTCCTGCGCTCCGGCACCTCGCTGATCCAGACCATCGGCCGTGCCGCGCGAAACGTCTCCGGCCAGGTGCACATGTACGCGGACCGGATCACCCCGGCGATGGAGAAGGCCATCGACGAGACCAACCGGCGGCGCGAGAGGCAGGTGGCGTACAACCGGGAGCACGGCATCGACCCGCAGCCGCTGCGGAAGAAGATCGGCGACATCCTGGACACCATCGCCCGGGAGGACGTCGACACCAGCGAGCTGCTCTCCACCGGGTACCGCGGGGCCGGCAGGGCCAAGGCGCCGGTCCCGGCGCTCGGCAGGAACGGCACGGACGGCCGCGATGCCAAGACCCTGCCCGCCGCCGAACTGGCCGAGCTCATCCAGAGCCTGACCGACCAGATGCACACCGCCGCCGCGGAGCTCCAGTTCGAGGTTGCCGCACGACTGCGGGACGAGGTCGGTGAGCTCAAAAAGGAGCTGCGCCAGATGCGTGAAGCAGGCATGGTCTGAACTGCCGCTCCCCGGCCGGCCACCCTGCGGGGGCCGGCCGGGGGCGGGACCGGGCAGTGTCCCACGCAATGGCCCGGGCAATGTCTCAGCAGCGCCACAAAGGGACCGACCCGGCGTGGCGGCAGTCGTGGTTGGCCATAGGGTATGGGGGACACGGGGGCGGAACGGCCCCCGGGGCGCGCTCCCGCACCCGCGGCGCCGCGTCGTAACTCCGCAGTGGGGGGCCTCGGCCGGGAAGGCATCGGGGCTATCCGGAAGAGAGGACGGCACCGTGTCGGTGAACCTGGCGAAGGGCCAGAGCGTCAGCCTGCAGAAGTCCAGCGGTGAGTCGCTGTCGGTGGTCCGGATGGGCCTGGGGTGGAAGGCGGCCCCTCGGCGCGGCCTCTTCGGCACTCGCACCCGTGAGATCGACCTCGACGCCTCCGCGGTGCTCTACGCCGACAAGACCCCGGTGGACGTGGTCTTCTTCCAGCACCTGGTGAGCAACGACGGCTCGATCCGCCACACCGGCGACAACCTGGTCGGCGGTGTGGGCGCGGGTGGTGACGACGAGTCGATCCTGGTGGACCTGCCCCGGGTCCCGGTGCACATCACCCAGATCGTCTTCACCGTCTCCTCCTACACCGGGCAGACCTTCCAGCAGGTGGAGAACGCCCACTGCCGTCTGGTCGACGAGGCCAACGGCCAGGAGCTGGCCCGCTACGAGCTCACCGGCGGCGGGGCCCACACCGGGCAGATCATGGCCAAGGTGTACCGCGACGGCTCCGGCGGCTGGCAGATGGCCGCGATCGGAGCCCCGGCGCAGGCCCGCACCTTCCAGGACATGCTTCCCGCCATCGCCCCGTTCCTGTAGGCGGACCGCGGGGGAGGGGGCGCTCGATGACCGCGGAGCTGGTCCGGGGACAGAACCACACACTGCCCCACACCCGGATGGAGATCCAGATCTCGGCCGGGGGACCGCTGGCCGCCGCCCTGCTGCTGGCCGATGGTGGTGGCCGTGTCCTGACCCCCGACCGGGTCGTCCACCACGGTGCCCTCGGGCTGCCGGGTGTGCCCGCCCCCGGCAGGCCGGCGTCCGGCCACCGGCTGCCGCTCGATCTGGCGGCGCTGCCGAGCGGTGTCGAGCGGGTCTACCTCGCCCTGGTACTGCCGCCGGGGGCAGGAGCCTTCGGCTCCGTCGCGGCGCCGCACACCGCGGTGCTCGCCCCGGACGGCACCTCCATAGCGACCTTCACCCTCAACGGGCTCACCGTGGAGACCGCGGTGGTGGCCCTGGAGCTCTATCTGCGGGCGGGCGCCTGGAAGCTGCGTGCGGTCGGTCAGGGCTATGCCGACGGCGTCCGGGCCCTGCTGCACGACCACGGGGTGCCGGACGCCTCCGTCCTGGCAACCGCCATCTGGGCTCCGGCCGGGGGACCGGCGGCCGCCGCTGCCCCTGCCGCCCGGGGCCTGACTGCTTCGGCGGCTGCCCCCACTCCATCGGCCGCTGCCCCCACTGCTTCGACCCCGGCCGCCTCCGGCCTGACCACTGCGGCTCCGGTCACCCCCGGTGCGGCGCCCTCCGCGGCGCGGCCGGCCCCGGTGGGTCCGCCCGCCCCGGTGGCCGGAGACGCCCCCGGCAGGACGCTCGACGAGCGGCTCTACAACCAGGTCTGGGGCATCTTCGAGGACGCCGCACGCTCGACCTCCGCCTACCGCTCCGCAGTGGAGTTCGCCGACAGCCGGCAGGAGGCCGAGCTGGAGGCACTGCTGGCAGATCCGGCCGCGCGGTTCGGGCCGGCGGCGGAGGCCGCCCGCAGCGAGATCCGCACCCGCCGTGACGACCTGGAACGGCGCGCCCGCGAGGTGCTGGAGCGCGACGGAGGCCAACTGCTGGCCGAGGCCCTGGTGGTGGAGGAGGCGATGCCGGCGCCGATGGCCCGCTGGGAGAGCGCGGCCTGGGCCGACTGGCGACCCGCACCGGAGGCACCCCACGCGGTGCGGCTCGGCGAGCTGCACCTGCCCGAGCATCCGCAGCTGCGCATTCCCATGCTGCAGAGGCTGCCGCTGGCACGCGGCCTCTGGGTGGACTCCGGCCTCTCGCCGGACTACGGCCCGGTGGGCGCGGAGGAGGGGCCGGCGGCCCGAGATGCGCTGCGGGCGGCGGCATCCACGGTGGCGTTCGCCGTCGCCGTCCGGCTGCTGGCCTGCCATCGGCCCGGCGCTCTGCGGTTGCACGCCGTGGACGGCGGAGGGTCGTCCGGCACCGCCCTGGCCGCCTTCGCCCGTGCGGGCCTGCTTGCCGGCCCGCCGGCTGTCGGCCGGGCGTCGGTGACCGCGCTGCTGGAGTCGCTGGTGGAGCGGGTCGACCTGATGCAGATGGCGCTGCGCGGAGGTGCTGCGGATGCACTGCCGCCGCGGCTGGATCCCGCGGACCGGCTGCTGCTGGTGCAGGACTTCCCGTACGGCTTCGACGACCGTGCGCTGGGGCTGCTCCGCTGTCTCGCCGAGGACGGCCCGGCTGTCGGAGTGCATCTGCTGCTGGTGGCGGACCGCGAGGACGCCCGGGAGCACGGGCGGATGCTCGACACCTTCTGGCGGTTGCTGACCCGGCTCGCCCCCGTGCCGCAGGCCTATCTCGCGGATCCCTGGGTGGAGCATCTGTGGACCTACATGCCTCCGGTCCCGGAGCCCGGCAGCACTGTCCTGGTCGACCTGCTGCGACGCCTGGGCTGACGGCGTGGGGCGGCTGACGGCGTGGGGCGGCTGAGGACGGCCCCGGCCTGTCGCGCGACCAATCCATCGCTCTTTACCTTTACAAGGCTTCTCTTTACCTTCTCTTGGCCTTACTGGTAGAGTTCTTTGCATCGGAGGGGAGTACTCCCCCGCAGCGCCCTCGTCATCACGGTCCCGTCCGGCAGTGCCGGACCGACCCGGGAGCGCCGGCCCGCAGCAGCGGGCGGAAGAGACCTCCGGCAGCCGACGAATGTCCGCCGAATCTGCCGGAGGTGCAGTGGACGTCTCCCTGGCCGTATGGGCCACCACCATCGTGGCGCTGTGCGCCCTGATCGCCGTCGACTTCCTGGTCGGCGGCCGCAAACCCCATGAGGTCTCGCTGCGCGAGGCCGGTGTCTGGACGGCCGTCTGGGTCGCCCTGGCGGCCGCCTTCGGGGCGCTGCTGTGGTGGCGCTGGGGGTCCCGGCCCGCAGGAGAGTTCTTCGCCGGGTACATCACCGAGAAGTCGCTCAGCGTCGACAATCTCTTCGTCTTCATCCTGATCATGGCGAAGTTCGCCGTGCCCAGGGTCTTCCAGCAGCGGGTGCTGATGGTGGGCGTCCTGATTGCCCTGGTGCTCCGGGCCGGCTTCATCGCCGCGGGCGCCGCAGTGGTCGGCACCTTCTCCTGGGTCTTCTACTTCTTCGGCGCGTTCCTGGTGTGGACGGCCTGGAAGCTCATCCAGGATGCCCGGTCCGGGGAGAAGGAGACCGAGTTCGAGGGCAACCGGATGCTTGCGGCCGTCCAGCGCCGCTTTCCCGCCGCCGGCCGGTACCACGGCACCAGGCTGACCGTCCGGGAGAACGGCCGACGGCTGATCACCCCGATGCTGGTCGTCATGGTCGCGATCGGCACCACCGATGTGCTCTTCGCCCTGGACTCCATCCCCGCCATCTTCGGCCTCACCCAGGACCCGTACATCGTCTTCACCGCCAACGCCTTCGCCCTCATGGGCCTGCGGCAGCTGTACTTCCTGATCGGCGGCCTGCTGAAGAAGCTGGTCCACCTGTCCTACGGTCTGTCGATCATCCTGGGCTTCATCGGCGTGAAGCTGGTGCTGCACGCCCTGCACGAGTCCGGGGTGCATGTGCCCGAGATCGGTATCCCGTTCTCGCTGGGTGTCATCTGCGCCGTCCTTGTGGTCACCACGGTGACCAGCCTGATCGCCTCTCGGCGCACCGGGACGGAGCAGTCCGGGGACGCCCGGCACCCCGACCGCGTCGACGTCTGACATCCGTCAGTGGAACGCCTCGCCGCACCGGCGCACGCCGGTGCGGCGAGGCGCGCCCTCGCGCCTTGATCACCTCTTTGAGCTAAGCCGCGGCCATGCTGCCCACCGGCGGCGGTGCGTGCTCGTACGGTCCTCGCATTGGCGCAGCCGCAAACCAGGCCGCGCACTGAACCAAGAGGACATACATGTACGCACGTCGTATTGCCTCCCTGCTCATGGCCGCCACCGCTGCGGTGGCCGTTCTCGGCACCGGCACCGCGCAGGCCGCGGGCAACCGCCACCGGGTCGAGCACCACCGCGCGATCGTCGAGCTGGGCACGGTCCACCGTGCCGTCGACGCGAGGAACGAGTGGATCACCCTCACCAACACCACCGGTCGCACGCTGGAGCTGCGCGGCTGGACCCTGTCGGACCGGGACCGGCACTCCTTCCGGATCGGCAGCCTGCGGCTGTTCGGCCACCAGTCGGTGCGGGTGCACACCGGTCGCGGCCGCAACACCGGCCGTGACGTCTACCAGGACCGCAGCGGCCGGTCCCTGTGGGACCGCTCCGACACCGCCACCCTGCGTGACGCCCGCGGGCACGTTGTCGACCAGGCGTCGTGGGGGCCCCGCGGCGGTCACCGCGACGTCCGGCACGAGGGACGCCACTGACGGGTTGACCCGTCGGTCCCGGCCGGCCCGCTGAGAAGCGGGCAGCAGGCCTGAGGCAGAGGGCCGGCCGCATCCCGGGATGCGGCCGGCCCTTTCGCATGCGGCTCGCCCGCATCCCGCCTGCCCGTATCCCGCCTGCCCGTATCCCGCCTGCCCGTATCCCGCCTGCCCGCATCGGGCGCTGCCGCATCCGGCACTCTCAGCTGCGTCCCACAGCCCTGTGGAGCAGATCGCCGATCGCCTGGAGCACGGCGTCCTGGCGCTCCTCGTGGAGCCAGCCATGCCCGGCGTCATCGAGGATCCGGTGCTCGCCGTGCGGGACCGCGGCCGCCAGCCGTGCATGCAGGGCCGTCTTGGCATCGTTGATCCCCCGCAGCGTCTCCTCGGGCCACAGCCGGGCCTGGGTCTCGTCGTGGCCCCGGACGGTGAGCACGATCACCGGCACGTCCGGGAGGTCCGATGCCTGCCGCAACTCGTCGGAGACCTGGTCGTAGAGGTTCCGGTCCTCCTGGAGGCCGGTTCGCCAGGCGGCGAGGTGGTAGTCGACGAGTGGCCCGCGGACGGGCTCCGGCCATCTGGCGAAGAAGGGTGTGATCTGGCTGCGGGACTGCTGGAGCTGCTCCTGCGTGGGTTCCGGCAGCTCCATGCCGTGCAGCTGCCGGACCTTGTCCCGGGCCTCCTGCGGTGCCAGGGCGTGGAGGTCCTCATGGAAGGGGTCGAGCAGCAGCAGGCCGGACACCTCCTCCGGGTAGCGGTGGGCATGGAGGCGCGCATACGCCCCGCCCAGGGAGTGGCCCACCAGCAGACGGGGGCCGGGTACGTCGGCGGTGCGCAGCAGGTCGTGGAGTTCGCGGCTGACCTCGGCGGCGGAGCGGGGCAGCTCCACCCGGTCGCTCCAGCCGGTGCCGGCACGGTCGTAGAGCACGCTGGTGGTCAGCTCGGCCGTCCGGTCATGGGTGTTGAGGTAGTCCAGGCCGATCTGTCCGGCCCCCGGCAGGAACACCACGGCCGGTCCGCCGCTGCCGGAGCGGTGCAGCGCCAGCCGTCGGCCCCCGACGTCGTACCGCCGGCCCAGCGGCGGCGCGGGCAGGGCGGTGCTGGACCGGGTCGGTGGCGCTGGGTGCGGCATGGCCTGTCTCCTCCATCGTTCTCAAGTTTGAGAAAAGTATCGAAGGTGAGAACATCTGTCCATGGACACGGTCGACCTGCTCCTTCATCCGGTGCGGATGCGCGTCGTGCATGCCATGTCCGACGGGCGGACGCACACCACCACCGAGCTCTGCGGCCTGCTGCCCGATGTCTCCAAGGCGACCGTCTACCGGCATGTGGGGCTGCTCGCCGAAGGTGGCCTGCTGGTGGTGGAGGGCGAGCAGCGGGTGCGCGGCTCTGTCGAGCGCCGGTACCGGCTGGACCGGGGCCGGGCGGTGATCGGCGCCGGGACCGCCGGCTCGATGTCGTCGGAGGACTACCGCCGTGGCTTCGCCGTGGCCGTGGCGACCCTGCTGGCCGAGTTCGGCGCCTATCTCGACCGGGACGGCGCCGACCCTGTCGCCGATCTGGTGGGCTTCCGGCAGCATGCGCTCTGGCTCAGCCGGGAGGAGCTCACCGGGATGATCGGCGAGCTGCGCGCTGTGATCGCGTCCCGGATGGACCTTGAGCCCTCACCGGAACGCAGGCGGCATCTGCTCAGCCCGATCCTGTTCCCTGCCGGGCCGGACCCGCAGCAGACGTCCGCTGCCGAGGGGGCGCGGCCCGACAGCCCGTCTGCGTGAGCCGCTCGGGCCGTCGGCGGCTGCGCGCAGCCCGGTCGCGGTGCGCTTCGGGCATGCGCCGTGCGGGGCCGCCGGTGCGGCGGCCCCGCTGCGCGTTCACCAGCCCCGTGCCCGCCACTCCCCGAGGTGCGGACGCTCCGTACCCAGGGTGGTGTCGTTCCCGTGCCCCGGGTAGATCCAGGTCTCGTCCGGCAGCGGGAAGACCTTGGCCTCCAGCCCGTCCATCAGCGACGTGAAGTCCTGCGGGCGGGTCGTCCGCCCGGGGCCGCCCGGGAACAGGCAGTCGCCGGTGAAGACATGCGCATGTCCCTGCGGGTCGTCGTAGACCAGCACCACGGCGCCGGGCGTGTGGCCGACCAGGTGGCGGACCGTCAGCTCCACCTCGCCCACCCGCAGGGTGTCGCCGTCGTCCAGCATCAGGTCGGTGGGCACCGGGATGCCCTCGGCGTCATGGCGCCCGGCGGCCGTCCGGGCGCCCGTGGCGGCGACCACCTCGGCCAGGGCGGCCCAGTGGTCGCCGTGGCGGTGGGTGGTGACCACGGTGGCCAGCCGTTCACCGACGGTCTCCAGCAGGGTCGGCGCATCGGCTGCCGCATCGATCAGCAGCTGCTCGTCGGTGGCTCGGCAGCGCAGCAGATAGGCGTTGTTGTCCATCGGTCCGACCGCCACCTTGGTGATCATCAGATGGGCGAGTTCCCGCACGTCAGGCGGCCCGCCGACCTTCACCGCTCCGTGGTAGGACATGGATCCGGGCTCCTCATCTCGTACGGACTGGGCACTGAGCCATGATCACGCACTCCCCGCGGGGCGTCATCCCACGGGGGGCAGCTGAGGGAGGGCGCTGCGCGGGTCGGTGACCCGGACGTCGCCGCGGTGGACCTGCAGGCCGTCCCCGTCGGAGCGGCCGGACAGCCAGGCGACCAGGCCGCGCACCGGTCCCTCCACGGTCAGCTCCGGCGGGTCGGCCTGGTCCCCGATGCGCAGCCCGGCTCCGCCGGCCTCGGTGAGCAGCAGTACTCCCGGTACGTCCGGCGCCCCCTGGAACAGCCCGGTGAGCCGCCGCAGCTCGCGCTCGGTGAAGACCGCGGGCCAGTGCGCGGGCGTGTAGCCGGCGTCCAGGTCGACGTGGTGGTACTCCAGCTCCATCAGCCGCTTCCAGGGGATGTCGGCCGCGGGGAAGGTGTACCCCCGGCGGTGCCGGACCGCGAACGCCCAGGCGTCGCCGGTCAGGGCCGCGGCTGCCGCCTCGAAGCGCTCCTCGGAGCCGCGGAGGTCGGCGAGCTGCTCGTCGAGCGGCCGCCCGGCGCCCTCCTCGATGCCCCGGTCCCGGGCTTCCGGGTCGGCGTACTGCGGGATGTGCTGCCCACTGGCGGCGCCGGTGAGGAGGTTGACCAGCGAGTCGGCGTTGCGGGCGATGTGGGCCAGCACATGGCCGCGGCTCCAGCCGGAGAGCGCGGAGGCTTCGCTGAGCTGCCCGGGCTCCAGCTCCGTGACCGTGTGCAGCAGGCGCTCGGCGGCCTCGGCGACCTCGGCGAGGTCCTTGCGGACTGTGGCGGGGGCCGTTGCGGCGGCGGACGGCGTCTGGGTCGCGTCGCTCATCGGATGGGACCTCCAGCGGCTCGGTGGCGTTTCCCGGACCCGCCCCGCTCGTTGGTCGGGGCGGGCCGCACATCGGACGCTACCCGCGTTCGCAGGCTCCAGCAGGGGTTTTGTGCCGCGGGTCGGAGCCTGGTGCGACACGGGTCGTCACTCGTTCGGGTGCTCTCCACTGGACAGACTCGATATTCGAACGCGTGCGCTATACCCTGGTCTTCCCAAGTTGGAAGAAACGCCCCAGCCGTCTGGTTACGATCCCCGTAGGGCGATGGCGCCGCCGCTTCAGCGGTGCGGCGTCCGCCCGCATGCGGGACTGACGCCGGGCGGAGCCGGAAAGCCCCGTCCGGCCCCGCCCGGTACCGCGGCGCGGGGAGCCCTCAGATTCGGACCAGCCTCCCAGCCCCCTCCCCGGAGAAAGGCGCACAAGCGTGGCAGACCGCCTCATCGTCCGCGGTGCTCGCGAGCACAACCTGAAGAACGTCTCGCTCGACCTGCCCCGCGATTCGCTCATCGTCTTCACGGGGTTGTCCGGTTCCGGCAAGTCCTCGCTGGCCTTCGACACCATCTTCGCCGAGGGCCAACGCCGTTACGTGGAGTCGCTCTCCTCCTACGCACGGCAGTTCCTCGGTCAGATGGACAAGCCGGATGTGGACTTCATCGAGGGTCTCTCCCCGGCCGTCTCCATCGACCAGAAGTCGACCTCGCGCAACCCCCGTTCGACCGTCGGCACCATCACCGAGGTCTACGACTATCTGCGGCTGCTCTTCGCGCGCATCGGCAAGCCGCACTGCCCGCACTGCGGCCGCCCGATCGCCCGGCAGACCCCGCAGGCCATCGTCGACCGGGTGCTGGAGCTGGCGGAGGGGACCCGCTTCCAGGTGCTCAGCCCGCTGGTGCGCGGTCGCAAGGGCGAGTACGTCGACCTCTTCGCCGACCTCCAGGCCAAGGGCTACGCCCGTGCGCGGGTGGACGGCGCCACGGTGCAGCTCACCGAGCCGCCGACGCTGAAGAAGCAGGAGAAGCACACCATCGAGGTGGTCGTCGACCGCCTCACGGTGAAGGAGTCCGCCAAGCGCCGGCTCACCGACTCGGTGGAGACCGCGCTGGGCCTCTCCGGCGGCATGGTGGTGCTGGACTTCGTCGATCTCCCCGAGGACGACCCGCAGCGCGAGCGGATGTTCTCCGAGCATCTCTACTGCCCGTACGACGACGTCTCGTTCGAGGAGATGGAGCCCCGCTCCTTCTCCTTCAACTCGCCCTTCGGCGCCTGCCCGGACTGCACCGGTATCGGCACCCGGATGGAGGTCGACCCGGAGCTGGTCGTCCCCGACGAGGAGAAGTCCCTGGACGAGGGCGCCATCCACCCGTGGTCGCTGGGCCACACCAAGGAGTACTTCCAGCGGCTGGTCGGGGCGCTCTCCACCGAGCTGGGCTTCCGTACCGACATCCCCTTCGCGGGGCTCCCCGTCCGGGCCCGCAAGGCGCTGCTGTACGGCCACAAGACCCAGATCGAGGTGCGCTACCGCAACCGCTACGGCCGCGAGCGCTCCTACACCACCTCCTTCGAGGGCGCGGTGCCCTTTGTGCAGCGGCGCCACTCCGAGGCGGAGAGCGACAGCAGCCGGGAGCGCTTCGAGGGCTATATGCGCGAGGTGCCCTGTCCCGGCTGCCAGGGCACCCGGCTGAAGCCGGTGGTCCTGGCCGTCACCATCCAGGACCGCTCGATCGCCGACATCGCCGCGATGTCGATCAGCGACTGTGCCGAGTTCCTCTCCGGGCTCGCCCTCAGCCGCCGGGAGAAGGTCATCGCCGAGCGGGTGCTCAAGGAGGTCAACGAGCGGCTGAAGTTCCTGGTCGACGTCGGACTGGACTACCTCTCGCTGAACCGCGCCGCCGGCACCCTCTCCGGTGGCGAGGCGCAGCGCATCCGGCTGGCCACCCAGATCGGATCAGGTCTGGTGGGGGTGCTCTATGTGCTGGACGAGCCGTCGATCGGTCTGCACCAGCGCGACAACCACCGGCTGATCGAGACCCTGGTGCGACTGCGCGACCTGGGCAACACCCTGATCGTGGTGGAGCACGACGAGGACACCATCCGCACCTCGGACTGGGTGGTGGACATCGGCCCCGGCGCCGGTGAGCACGGCGGCAAGGTGGTCCACTCCGGGCCGCTGGCCGAGATGCTGGCCAATGACGAGTCGATGACCGGGCAGTACCTCTCGGGCAAGCGGTCCATCCCCACCCCGGACGTGCGGCGGCCGCGCGACCGCAAGCGGCAGCTGGTGGTGCACGGCGCCCGTGAGCACAACCTCAAGGACGTCACCGTCGGCTTCCCGCTGGGGACCCTGACCGCGGTCACCGGAGTCTCCGGCTCCGGCAAGTCCACGCTGGTCAACGACATCCTCTACACCCACCTGGCCCGGGAGCTCAACGGCGCCCGCAGCGTCCCCGGCCGGCACACCCGGATCACCGGGACCGACCTGGTGGACAAGGTGGTCCATGTCGACCAGTCGCCGATCGGCCGCACCCCCAGGTCCAACCCGGCGACCTACACCGGGGTCTTCGACCACATCCGCCGCCTCTTCGCGGAGACCACGGAGGCCAAGGTCCGCGGCTATCTGCCCGGCCGGTTCTCCTTCAACGTCAAGGGCGGCCGCTGCGAGAACTGCTCCGGCGACGGCACCATCAAGATCGAGATGAACTTCCTGCCGGACGTCTATGTCCCCTGCGAGGTCTGCCACGGCGCCCGCTACAACCGGGAGACGCTGGACGTCCACTACAAGGGCAAGTCCATCGCCGAGGTGCTGGACATGCCGATCGAGGAGGCGCTGGGGTTCTTCGAGGCGGTGCCGGCCATCGCCCGCCATCTGCGCACCCTCAACGAGGTCGGCCTGGGCTATGTCCGGCTCGGCCAGTCCGCGCCGACCCTCTCCGGTGGTGAGGCGCAGCGGGTCAAGCTCTCCTCCGAGCTTCAGAAGCGTTCCACCGGGCGCACCGTCTACGTCCTGGACGAGCCGACCACCGGTCTGCACTTCGAGGACATCAGCAAGCTGATCACGGTGCTCTCCGGCCTGGTGGAGAAGGGCAACACGGTCATCGTCATCGAGCACAACCTCGATGTGATCAAGACCGCCGACTGGGTCGTGGACATGGGACCCGAGGGCGGCCACGGCGGTGGCGGCGTGGTGGCCGAGGGCACCCCGGAGGAGATCGCGGCGGTGGGGGAGAGCCACACCGGCAAGTTCCTCCGCGACATCCTGGGCGACCGGGTGAGCGACGCGGTGGCGGCGCCGCCTGCCAAGGGGCGGTCCCGCCGCAAGGCCGGCTAGGAGCGGTCCGGCAGGCCGGCAGCCGGCAGCAGACCGTCGGCAGCCGGCCGCAGACGTTCGGCAGTCGACGGCCGGTTTCTCGGAGGGGTGGTCCGCTCGTGTCCTCGCACATGACCGGACCACCCCGGCTTCGCCGACACTTCGTCAATGCCGTTGCGGTGCAGCGGAGATGCGGTTTCCAGCGGCGCTGGGTGATGCCGGACCCGCCGACCGTGTGGTTCTCGCTGCCCGGCGGAGCGCCGGGCGGCGGGACGTACCGGGGCTCCGCCCACCATGGGCGACATGTCCGCTTCCAGCGCCACAGCCGAGGCCCGTGATCCGCTGGAGGAGGCCGCGCCGGCCACCGCGCGGCCCGCACCGGCGGCCCGCAGCGGCCGTACGGTGGCCGCACTTCCGCTGCTGGTCGTCCTGGTCTTCGCCGCCCTCCAGGTCGTCGCCCACTCCGACTGGACCCTCACCAACGACTCGTACCGCTATGCCCGCCAGAGCCTGGAGATCCTGGGCTCCTCCCCGGCCCAGGCCCGGCACCAGGCCGTCCGGGCGTACTGCGCCTCCCATGCGGTGCAGCAGCAACTGACGCACGGACCGGACCCGTTGTTCAGCAAGCCGTCCTCCCGGCGGGCCCGCGATCCGAGGTCCTGCGTGGCGGCCAACCCGGACGGGCTCGCCCCCACCGACCCACGCTATGAGCGGATCTTCGACTCCCGCCCCGGCTATCCGTTGCTGATCTCCCCGGCGGTGGCCGCGTTCGGCGTCACCCGCGGCATGTGGCTGACCGGTGTCCTGCTGACCGCCGGCGCATCGCTGCTGGTGGTCGCGCTGCTCCGGCAGGCCGGCGGGTCAGCCGCAGCAGCGGTGGCCGGGCAGCTTCTCTTCCTCTGCTCGCGTCTGGGCTGGTGGTCCACCCAGCCGCTCGCCGAGGGCGCGGTCTCCGCCGGGGTCCTGGCAGCCCTGCTCGGCGCCTGGCGGCTGCTGCACGGCCATCGCCTGGCCGGGGCGGGCCTGCTGACCGCAGCGCTCACCGCCACGGCTCTGGTGAAGTACTCGGCCGCGATGATGCTCGCCTGCGTCCTCGTACTGGCGGCAGCCTGCCTGGCATGCGACCGGGCCGGACATCCCCGGCACTCCGGATCTCCCGGATGCCCAGTCCGCCCGGTCCCCGCGGTCCGCCCAGTCCGCCCGGCCCGTGCAGCCCGCCCAGTCCGCCCGGCCCGTGCAGCCCGCCCGGTCCGGGCGGGAGTGGTGCCACTGGCGTTGCTCTCCGCCGCCGCAGCGGCACTGATCGCAGTCGCCGCCGCGGTGCTGCGGCTGCCTGACGCGGCCGAGACCCTTCAGGACACCTTCACCCACAGCTTCCACCGGGCACCGGTCGCCGACCCGTGGCAGCGGCTGCTCCGACTCGACCGCCACTACTGGGCGCAGTGGCTCCGCGACCAGGCGGCCCACCCGCTGCTGCTGGTCCTGCTCTGTGTCGCCTGCTGGGCGCTGCTGCGCCGCAGCCGGGCACTGGGCGTCCTGGCGGTCGCCGCGGCGGTGCTGGGCCTGGCCACCGCAGCCGCCCACCCGCTGGCGGGCCAGCAGGACCGGCTCTGGGCGCTGCTCTGGGTCCCGGTGGTCCTCGGCCTGCCCCTGGCGCTGGACCTGCTGCGCGCCGCTCCCGTACCGGCCGTTGCCGCACCCGTGCACACCGCGTCCGCCGCCGCACCACCCCGGGGATAGAGTCGGCCGGGACGACCAGGCGGCCCCAGCGGCCGCCCCCGCACCAGGTCGGCTGCGGCCGGCCGGCACCGACGGAGCACCACCCATGCACCACCCCGAAAGCCGGACCCCCACCACCGCGGACGGCCCGTCCCGCCGCACCGTGCTGCGCGGCGCGGCCGCCGCGGGCGCGGTCGGAGCCGGGGCCCTCGGCCTGGCCGGCTGCGGCTCCGGCGGTTCGGCCAGGACCGCTCCCAGCGGGCCGGTGGACCTGGGCCCCGCCGCCGACGTCCCGGTGGGTGGCGGAACCGTTCACCGCGATGACCGGATCGTGGTCACCCAGCCTGCCAAGGGTGAGTTCAAGGCGTTCAGCGCGGTCTGCACCCATGCCGGCTGCGTCGTCGACGGGGTCGTCGGCGATCTGATCGAGTGCCCGTGCCACGGCAGCCGCTTCCGGATCGCCGACGGCTCGGTGGCGGACGGGCCCGCGCCGACGGCCCTGGCGGCCGTCCCGGTCACCGTGCGGGACGGCAGGCTGATCGCCGGGGCCTGACCGCGTCCGCTCCCCGCCCCCGCGGCCTCCCCGTTCCCCAGGTCCCGCCTCCGCTCCCGCTCCCGCGGTCTGCTCCCCGCGTCCGCACGGGCCGGTGCCCGAGCCCTCGACCGCCGGCACGCCGCCGGTCTTCGGCTGCCCGGGCCGCAAGGCCTGAGCCGGCCAGGACCGGCGGTGTCCGGTCCGCTGTCACCGGGGGGCGATACTGTCGTCAGAGTCCCGGGATCCGTTTGCAGGGGAGCACTGATGGCCGACCCGTCGACGTACCGTCCCGCGCCCGGGCAGATCCCGGACTCACCCGGCGTCTACAAGTTCCGTGACGCCCATGGACGGGTGATCTACGTCGGCAAGGCCAAGAGCCTCCGTTCCCGGCTGTCCTCGTACTTCCAGGACCTCGCGGGCCTCCACCCGCGTACCGCGACCATGGTCACCACGGCGGCGTCCGTGGAGTGGACCGTGGTGGGCACCGAGGTGGAGGCGCTTCAGCTCGAGTACACCTGGATCAAGGAGTTCGACCCCCGCTTCAACGTCAAGTACCGCGACGACAAGAGCTATCCCTCGCTCGCGGTGACCCTGGGCGAGGAGTTCCCCCGGGTGCAGGTGATGCGCGGGCCGCACCGCAAGGGCGTGCGCTACTTCGGCCCGTACGGTCATGCCTGGGCGATCAGGGAGACCGTCGACCTGCTGCTGCGCGTCTTCCCGGTGCGCACCTGCTCCGCCGGGGTGTTCAAGCGGTCCCAGCAGGTCGGGCGGCCCTGCCTGCTGGGCTACATCGGCAAGTGCTCGGCGCCCTGCGTCGGCCGGGTCACCGCGGATGAGCACCGTGCCCTGGCCGAGGAGTTCTGCGACTTCATGGCCGGTCGCACCGGCACCTATCTGCGGCGCCTCGAGGAGCAGATGCGGGATGCGGCCGCCGACATGGAGTACGAGCGCGCCGCCCGGCTCCGCGACGACATCGGCGCACTGAAGCGGGCCATGGAGAAGCAGGCCGTGGTGCTGGCAGACGGCACCGACGCCGATCTGCTGGCCATCGCCGAGGACGAACTGGAGGCGGCCGTCCAGATCTTCCATGTGCGCGGCGGCCGGGTGCGCGGCCAGCGCGGCTGGGTCACCGACAAGGTCGAGGACGTGGACACCTCTGACCTGGTGGAGCACGCCCTGCAGCAGCTCTACGGCGGCGGCGACGACATGGTGCCCAAGGAGGTGCTGGTCCCCGCGCTGCCCGAGCCGCTGGAGCCGGTCGTGGACTGGCTCTGCACTCTGCGCGGCTCCCGGGTCGACCTGCGGATACCGCAGCGGGGCGACAAGAGGGACCTGATGGCCACCGTGCAGCGCAACGCCCAGCAGACGCTGGCCCTGCACAAGACCAAGCGGGCCTCCGACCTCACCACCCGCAGTGTCGCCCTCCAGGAGATCGCGGACGCGCTGGGGCTGGACTCCGCGCCGCTGCGCATCGAGTGCTTCGACATCTCCCACCTCCAGGGCGAGGACGTCGTCGCCTCCATGGTGGTCTTCGAGGACGGCCTGGCCCGCAAGAGCGAGTACCGCCGCTTCGCCATCAAGGGCTTCGCCGGCCAGGACGACGTCCGCTCCATGCACGAGGTGCTCACCCGCCGCTTCCGGCGCTACCTCCAGGAGCGGCAGGCCACCGGCGAGTGGGAGGTCCCCGAGGCCGGTGAGGCGCCCGCACCCGGGGAGGTCCAGCCCGGGGAGGTCCAGCCCGGGGAGGTCCAGCCCGGTGAGGAGGTCGCGGCGGGTCCCGTCGACCCGGAGACCGGCCGCCCCCGGCGCTTCGCCTACCCTCCCCAGCTGGTGGTGGTGGACGGCGGCCAGCCCCAGGTGGCGGCGGCCCGCCGGGCCCTGGACGAACTGGGCATCGACGATGTGGCGCTGTGCGGTCTGGCCAAGCGGCTGGAGGAGGTCTGGCTGCCCGGCGAGGACGACCCGGTGGTGCTGCCCCGCACCAGCGAGGGCCTCTATCTGCTCCAGCGAGTTCGTGACGAGGCCCACCGGTTCGCCATCTCCTACCAGCGCAACAAGCGCTCCAAGCGGCTCACCGCCAGCGGCCTGGACAGCGTCCCTGGCCTGGGGGAGACCCGCCGCCAGGCGCTGCTGAAGCACTTCGGGTCGCTGAAGAAGCTGCGGGCCGCCACGGTGGAGGAGATCTGCACCGTGCCGGGCGTCGGGCGCCGCACGGCGGAGGCTGTTGCTGCCGCGTTGGCCTCCCGTACACCGGCTGCACCTGCCGTGAACACCTCGACCGGAGAGATCATTGACGACCAGGAGACGCGATGACGGCCGACGCAGTCCGTCCGCACCGGATCCGCCCGGCCAGGGCTGCTGTCACTCTCCCGGGTGACACAGGGAAGCCCCAGGCCCTCCGGCGCGTTCTCCGTAGCAGAACCACCGAAAGCGGGGAAGAACAGTGACTGTGTCCGGTACCGGGGAGAACGTCCCCGAGCTGGTGATCATCTCGGGCATGTCCGGCGCGGGCCGCAGCACCGCTGCGAAGTGCCTGGAGGACCTGGGCTGGTTCGTCGTGGACAATCTGCCGCCCTCCTTGATACCGACCATGGTCGACCTCGGCGCCCGCTCGCAGGGCGCGGTGGCCCGGATAGGCGTGGTGGTGGACGTCCGCGGCCGCCGCTTCTTCGACGACCTGCTCACCTCCCTGGAGGAGCTGGAGCGGCGCGGTGTCCGGCTGCGGGTGGTCTTCCTGGAGGCCTCCGACGACGCCCTGGTCCGCCGTTTCGAGAGCGTTCGCCGCCCGCATCCGCTGCAGGGCGACGGCCGGATCGTCGACGGGATAGCGCGTGAGCGCGATCTGCTGCGGGAGCTGCGCGGCGAGGCCGACCTGGTGATCGACACCTCCAGCCTCAATGTGCACGAGCTGCGCGCCAAGCTGGACGCCCAGTTCTCCGGCGAGGGCGAGCCCGAGCTGCGCGCCACCGTGATGTCGTTCGGATTCAAGTACGGCCTGCCGGTCGACGCCGACCTGGTCGCCGACTGCCGCTTCCTGCCCAACCCCCACTGGGTACCGGAGCTGCGTCCCCGTACCGGCACCGACGACGAGGTCGCCCGCTATGTCTTCGACCAGCCCGGAGCCAAGGAGTTCCTGGACGGATACTCCGAGCTGCTGCGCATCGTGACCGCCGGCTTCCGCCGCGAGGGCAAGCGCTATATGACCCTTGCCGTAGGCTGCACCGGGGGGAAGCACCGGAGTGTCGCCATGTCGGAGCGGCTGGCCAAGCGCCTGATCGCCGACGGGGTGGAGACGGTCCTGGTGCACCGCGACATGGGACGGGAATGACGCTCCGTCCCGGTGTCCTGGGCCCTGCGGGCCCAGGACACCGGGACGGAGCCGGCAGAAGAACGTGGGGCACGTGTGACGGGACACTCTCCGGGGCGGCAGCTCCAGCGGAAGGCTGCCGACCGGGCGCAGGGAGGTGCCCACAAGGCGGCCGCCCCCAAGATCGTGGCGCTGGGCGGAGGGCAGGGGCTCTCCGCCTCGCTGTCGGCGCTGCGGCGGCTCACCGCCGACCTCACCGCAGTGGTCACCGTCGCGGACGACGGCGGCTCCAGCGGCAGACTCCGCGAGGAGCTGGGGGTGTTGCCCCCCGGCGATCTGCGCAAGGCGCTCGCCGCGCTCTGCGGTGACGACGACTGGGGCCGTACCTGGTCCGAGGTGATCCAGCACCGCTTCACCAGCGACGGCGAGCTGCACGGCCACGCCGTCGGCAATCTGCTGATCGTGGCGCTGTGGGAGAAGCTGGGCGACCATGTCGCCGCCCTGGAGTGGGTGGGCCGGCTGCTGGGTGCGCACGGCCGGGTGCTGCCCATGTCGGCGGTGCCGTTGGACATCGAGGCCACCGTGCGGGGCCATGACCCGGCCAGGCCCGGCGAGATCGGTACCGTGCGCGGCCAGGCGCATGTGGCGGTCACCCCCGGCACCGTGCAGTCCATCCGGCTGCTCCCGGAGGACCCCCCGGCCGTCCCGGAGGCGGTCACCGCCGTCAGGGACGCCGACTGGGTGGTGCTGGGCCCGGGGTCGTGGTTCACCAGTGTGCTGCCGCATCTGATGGTCCCCGAGCTCGCCGAGGCGCTCTTCGCCACCAAGGCACGGCGGCTGCTCACCCTCAACCTCGCCCCGCAGCCGGGGGAGACCGAGGGCTTCACCCCGCAGCGCCATCTGGAGGTGCTGGCACACCACGCCCCGGAGCTGGCGGTGGACGCCATCCTGGTCGACGAGGGCGCGGTGACCGGCGGCGCCTTCGGGGACGCCGACCTCCCGGGTCTGGAGAAGGCCGCCGGTCGGATGGGCGGTGAACTGGTGCTCGACCGCGTGGCGGCGGCGGACGGCACCCCGCGACACGACCCCGAGCTCTTGGCCGCCGCGTACGACCGGATTTTCCGGACACATGGAAGGATCGGCGCATGGCGATGACTCCAGCGGTGAAGGACGAAATCAGCCGGCTCCCGGTCACCCGGACCTGCTGCCGCAAGGCGGAGGTTTCGGCGATCCTGCGGTTCGCAGGCGGTCTGCACATCGTGAGCGGCCGCATCGTGATCGAGGCCGAGCTCGACACCACCTTTGCCGCCCGGCGGCTGCGCAAGGACCTGCTGGAGATCTTCGGCCACTCCTCGGAGCTGGTGGTGATGGCCCCCGGCGGTCTGCGGCGGGGCAGCCGGTTCGTGGTGCGGGTGATCAAGGACGGCGATCTGCTGGCCCGGCAGACCGGACTGGTCGACGGTCGCGGGCGCCCGATCCGGGGCCTGCCCCCGGCGGTGGTCTCCGGTGCCACCTGCGACGCGGAGGCGGCCTGGCGTGGAGCCTTCCTGGCCCATGGGTCGCTCACCGAGCCGGGCAGGTCCTCCTCGCTGGAGATCACCTGCCCCGGTTCCGAGGCGGCTCTCGCCCTGGTCGGCGCCGCCCGCCGGCTCGGCATCGCGGCCAAGGCCCGCGAGGTGCGGGGCGTGGACCGGGTGGTGGTGCGGGACGGCGACGCCATCGGCGCGCTGCTGACCCGCCTGGGCGCCCATGAGGCGGTGCTCGCCTGGGAGGAGCGCCGGATGCGCCGCGAGGTCCGGGCCACCGCCAACCGGCTGGCCAACTTCGACGACGCCAATCTGCGCCGCTCCGCCCGTGCCGCCGTCGCGGCCGGCGCCCGGGTGCAGCGCGCTCTGGAGATCCTCGGCGAGGAGGTGCCCGAGCACCTGGCCGCCGCCGGTCGGCTGCGCATGGAGCACAAGCAGGCCTCGCTGGAGGAGCTGGGCTCGCTGGCCGACCCGCCGCTGACCAAGGACGCGGTCGCGGGCCGTATCCGCCGTCTGCTGGCGATGGCCGACAAGCGCGCGCTGGAGCTGGGTCTGCCCAGCACCGAGGCCAACCTGACCGAGGAAATGGTCGCCGGCTGAGACGCCCCCGACAGCACATGCGCCCGCCCCGGCACTGCCGGGGCGGGCGCACAGGCAGCGGGCCGCAGCTGCCACGCGGAAACCGGACCGCGGCTCAGGAGCACAGGCGTCGCCAGGTCCGGCTCGGGCGGCCGGACGAACTCGCCGGACGCGGAACCAGGGGCGCGCAGCCAGGGTCCGACGGGGCCGGGCGAGACCTGCACTGGCCTGGCAGCGCCTCTGGTGGGGGCGACCGTGTGTCCGTCCGGTGCCGGTGCGCAAGTGGCCCCCGGGGCGTTGCGGCCGGCGGACGGATCCACGACAGAGGTTCCTCGCCGTCGAGGACGGCAGGACCACCTCCGTACGTCGGCACGGCGACAGCCGGCAGGCCGTGAACACACCCGTTGACGGGCTGGGCGAAGGATTCGACGGCCTGTCAGAACGGGCGAGCGGCGCACTCCGTGCGAGGGTGTCGACCATGGCATCCTCGGCACCTGAGCCACTCCGTCCGGCGGATCCGCTGCCGCCCGCGCTGCAGGCGCTGACCTTCGTCAGCGGACTGCAGGACGCGGCCAGCTACCTGGGGCTCGGCCATGTCTTCACCGCCAATATGACCGGCAACATCCTGGTGCTGGGCTTCTCGGCGGCCGGCTCCCCGGGCTTCTCCATCAGCCGTACCACGACCTCACTCGGCGGCTTTGTGATCGGCACTCTGCTCGGCGGACGCCTGGGGGTGGCGATGGCGGACCAGCCCCAGCGCCGGTGGGTGGGCCGGGCGCTCTCGGTGGAGGCGGTGCTGGACGCGGCGGCGGCGGTGGTGGCGGCGACCGTCACCGGGGGCGGCCGGGACCATGTCGTGATCATGCTCCTTGCCGTGGCCATGGGCATGCGCAACGCCACGGTCCGAAAGCTGGCCGTGCCCGATCTGACCACCACAGTCGTCACCAGGACCCTCACCGGTCTGATCGCCGACTCCTCGGTGGCGGGCGGCAGCAACCCCATGATGGGCCGGCGTCTGGTGACGGTGCTGGCCATGGTGGCCGGCGCCGGGGTCGGGGCGTCATTGGTGCTGGACCAGGGTGTCGCGGTGGCGCTGGCAGCCACAGCCGGCTCCGTGGTGGCCGTCGTCCTGGTGCATCGGCTGCGCTCCAGGACGACGGCCGCCGGAACGGCCTGACTGTGGCGGTCTGACCGTGGCGCCTTGGCCGTGGCGCCCTGACTGCGGCGGCCCGGCCTGCACCCTGTCAGGCCGGGCCGCTCTCGGGGCAGGTCAGGTGCAGGTTCTGCCGTTGACGGTGAAGGCCGTCGGGGTGCCGGCGGTGGCGCCGGAGGCCTGGAAGCCGAAGGAGGCGGTGGCACCCGGCGCAATGGCCGCGTTGTAGCCGCTGTCCTTGGCAGTGACGGTGCTGCCGCTCTGGGTCACGGCGGCGTTCCAGGCGTTGGTGATCTGCTCCGAGCCTTTGAAGGAGAAGCCGACCGTCCATCCGTTGAGCGCGGTGGATCCGGTGTTCTTCACCGTGACGTCAGCGGTGAAGCCGCTGCCCCAGGAGCTGCCGACGGTGTAGGTCACCGCACAGGAGCCGGCGGTACCGGTCGGCGTGGGCGTGGGCGTGGGCGTGGGCGTGGGCGTGGGCGTGGGCGTCGGGGTGGGCGTGGGCGTCGGAGTAGGAGTGGGCGTGGGCGTCGGGGTGGGCGTCGGCGTCGGGGTGGACGTCGGCGTCGGCGTCGGAGTAGGAGTGGGCGTCGGCGTGGGGGTCGGCGTCGGGCTGCCGGTCGGCAGGGAGCCGTCCGGTGTGGCACCCCACTGCACGGCGGCACCGTCCAGCAGCACCACATCGGCCGCGTCCACCGGCGTGGAGCCGGGGGTGGTGGAGATGCCCTGGTAGGACCAGTCGTTGGTGGGGTCCCAGGCACCCGAGGAGGCGATCCGGAACTGGACCTCCTTGCGGTACACGGACTGGCCCGCCGGGGCGATGCTGGTGTTCGAGCAGTCCACGGTGACGTAGTAGACGCTGTCCTTGAACTGCGTCGGACCGGAGACGGCGCCGCACTGGTTGTAGTTGGTGGTGAGGGTGATCTGGCTGGGGCTGACGCCCGGCTCCAGGGTGAAGTAGTAGCGCAGCGAGGCGTGGTTCAGCGCCCGCGCCGGCCAGGCCGACTTGTTGATCAGGTAGGCCTTGATCTCGGTGAAGTTGGTGCCCGCGGCATTGACCGAGGCCTGCACCGACATCTCCGGGCCGTCCGGGGTCTCCTTGGCGGGGAAGCTCGCCAGCGGACTGCCTCCGTACTCGGAGTAGAGCCGGGCGAGTGCGCCGGTGAGGCCGGAGTTGTAGTCGTCCGCGACCTCGTTGTCGGTGTAGTTGCTGCGGTCGTCGGTGTACTGGTCGTCCGCGGAGCTGGGCCCGCCGACCAGGGCGCCGTAGAGGGTGTGCCGGGTGTTGACCGGGTTGGTGAGCTGGTCGGTCCAGGAGCCGTGGGCGGTGCGGTGGTGCGGGTTCTGCGGCGGGCTGGCACCGAAGCCGATCATGTAACTGGACTTGCGGGGGTTGTCGCCCAGCGCATAGTTGATCTGCCGTACCGCGAAGTCGTGGTAACGGGCCTTGCGGGTGTCGTCGCCGGTCAGCCAGTCCGAGTAGACCAGCGCGGCGAAGGAGGTGTTGGCCGCGTAGCGCAGCGAACCCCAGGAGTCCAGCACGGCCTCGCCGCCCGGAGAGTAGTTGACCTTGCTGCCGTTCACACCCACGGTCCACCAGTCGAGCCAGCGGTCGGCGTCGTCGATGTACTGCTGCTTGCCCGTGAGCTGGGCCAGCAGCACATAGCAGCCATAGGACTTGTCGTCCCAGGCCAGCGTCCACTTGTAGGAGCGGGTGGTGGTCTGCGGCTCGGTGGAGAGGTTGGCGTAGTAGGACTCCGCCTTGGACAGGTAGGAGGCGTCCCCGGTGGCCTTGTAGAGCCAGATGGCGCCCCACACCAGCTCGTCGTTGTAGCCGCTCCAGGAGTTGTAGTAGCCCTGGGCGTCGCTGATGCAGTCGCTGTACTTGCCGCGGTAGGTGTCGGCGAAGGAGTAGAGCTGCTTGGCGTGGGTGAGCAGGGTCTGCGCATACGTCGGGTCGCTGTCGGCGAAGACCATCGAGGAGGAGGCCATCGCGGCGGCCGTCTCACCTGCCAGGTCGGAGCCGGGGCAGGAGGCGTCGATCTTGTATGCGGGGCGGGCCATCGGCATCACCTCGGCCGGACCCCACCAGGCGTGGTCCGTGGACCCGTTGCCGACCTGTCCGTAGAGGACATTGGGGGAGGGGTTGGCCTTGATGAAGTAGTCGTTGACCCAGCGCAGGCTGTTCTTGAGGTACTGCATCTGCCCGGAGGAGGTGTACGCCTGCTTCTCGGCGATGCCGCCCCAGGCCAGCAGGGTGGTGGAGGCGGCCATGGGGAGGCCGAACTTCACATGGTCGCCGGCGTCGTACCAACCGCCGGTGAGGTCCAGGCCGACGTCCTTGCCGTCGTTGAGCCCGGAGTCGCCGCGCCAGGAGACGCGGTTGGTGGTGGGCAGCTTGCCGGACTGCTGGGCCTCGTAGAAGAAGAGCGACTTCTGCAGCGCCTCACCGTAGTTGAAGGTGGTGGCGGCCGCGGCGGGGGTGGTGAGGCGGATCGGCAGCAGTACGCCGGCGGCGAGCGCGCCGACCAGGGCGAGCCCGGCGAGGCGGCGGCGTCGGGCCGGTCGCGGCGGAGGGGCGGTGGTGTGCGGCGGGTGATGCCGGTCGGCGCGTGGCATGGGCGTCCTTCCCGTACGGTGCGCGGACCCGGCGCACGGCGCCGGGGGTGGGGGGAATGGGCACGGGCGGGCAGCGGATGCCACTGTCCGGAGCATGGGAGCGCTCCCAAATACAGCGTGCTCGATGATGACGCCACCCTGGAGGGGTGTCAATGCATCGGACGGCCAAGCGGCACCGTCCGGGAGGACTCGGCGACGGCCCGCTGGGTAGCGGACCGCTATGAGCACCAAACGGCCGATCCTGCTGTGGGCGCTGCTGCTCGCCGTCGCGGCCGCGCTACTCGGTCCGGTGGGCACGGCCCGCTCCGCGACCGGGATCGACGAGGTCGCCGCGGCACTGCGGCACAACCCCGTCTATGTCGACCCCGCGGCCCCCGCCCAGGTCTCACCGGCCGACGCAGCGGCGCTCGCCGACCGGATCAGAGCCGGCGGGGTGCCGATCTTTGTCGCGGTGCTGCCGGCCGACCCGGCCTACGGCGGCAACGCCGTCTTCGACCGGCTGCGGACGGCGGTGGGGCGCCCGGGCGTCTATGCGGTCGCCCTGGGGCAGCGCTTCGGTGCCGCCTCCGACTCCTCGGTGCTGCCCGGCGGCACGGCGCAGCGCCTGGCACAGCGCAATGTGCAGGACCACCCCGGTGACCCCGCCGCGATCCTGGACGGCTTTGTCGCCGACGTGGGCGCGGCGAGTGCGGCCCGCCCGGCACACGGCGGCGGGGGCGGTACCGGGCTGCTGGTCGGCGTGGTGGTGGTGCTGGCCGTCGTCGGATCCGGACTGCTGCTGGTCCGCAGCCGCGCCCGCCGCCGGCGCAGCCGCCAGGAGCAGGCCGAGCTGGAGCAGGTGCGGGCCGCCGTGGACGAGGACATCACCACCTACGGCGAGAGCCTCGACCGGCTGGACTTCGACCCCGGCGACCGTGCGGCCACCCCGGAGATGCTGGACGACTACCGCAACGCGCTGGACGCCTATGAACGCGCCAAGCAGGCCCAGGCGGCGGCAGCCCGCCCGCAGGACGTACGCGCGGTGACCGAGGCGCTGGAGGAGGGCCGCTTCGCGCTGGCCCGGCTGGATGCCCGTCGTGCGGGCCGCGCCCTGCCCGAGCGCCGGCCGCCCTGCTTCTTCGACCCCCGCCACGGACCCTCGGTGCGGGACGCCGAGTGGGCCCCGCCGGGAGGGGCGGTCCGTGCCGTGCCGGTGTGCGCGGCGGACGCGGCGCGGCTCGCGGACGGCCTGGACCCCGCGGTGCGCACCGTCCCCACAGCCGCCGGCCGGGTGCCCTACTGGGACGCGGGCCCGGCCTACGCCCCGTGGACGGCAGGCTACTTCGGCGGTTACGGCTCGATGCTGCTGCCCGGTCTGCTGGCGGGGACCCTGCTCGGCAGCAGCCTGGGCGGCCCCGGCGGCTACGGCGGGTGGGACGCGCCCGGCGGCTTCGGCGGAGGCTTCGGCGACAGCGGTGGTGACGACTTCTCGGGTGGTTTCGGCGGCGACGACACGGGTGGTGGCGGCGACTTCGGCGGCGGCTTCGGAGGTGGTGACTCCGGCGGCAACTTCTGATCCGGGTGCGCCCCCAGAGCATCCATGGGTGGTCGAACGAGCGGCCGGTGGTGTGGCCCCGATGGCCTCCGATGCCCGCCAGACGGGGCCCTCGCCCTGCCCGCGTGTGCTGGCGGACACCCGGGCGAGGTAGGGTCGTACTCGGTCGGGGACATCCCAATCCACCCCGTCGGCTTAGCGTCCGGCGTACCTCAGAGGAGATCGGTTCGTGACGATCCGGGTAGGCATCAACGGGTTCGGCCGCATCGGCCGCAACTTCTTCCGTGCGGCACTGGCCCAGGGCGCGGACATCGAGATCGTCGGTGTCAACGACCTGACCGACAACGCGACCCTGGCGCACCTGCTCAAGTACGACACCATTCTGGGCCGCCTCAACGCCGAGGTCACCCACTCCGGCGACTCCATCACCGTCGGTGGCAAGACCTTCAAGGCCATCGCCGAGCGTGACCCGGCCGCCCTCCCGTGGGGCGAGCTCGGCGCGGACATCGTGATCGAGTCGACCGGTATCTTCACCAAGGCGGAGGCTGCAAAGAAGCACGTCGCCGCCGGTGCCAAGAAGGTCATCATCTCGGCGCCCGCCTCCGACGAGGACATCACCATCGTGATGGGCGTCAACGAGGACAAGTACGACGCCGCCAAGCACACCATCATCTCCAACGCCTCGTGCACCACCAACTGCGTGGCGCCGATGGCCAAGGTGCTGCTGGAGAACTTCGGCATCGTCAAGGGCCTGATGACCACGGTCCACGCGTACACCAACGACCAGGTCATCCTGGACTTCCCGCACAAGGACCTGCGCCGCGCCCGCGCCGCCGCGCAGAACATCATCCCCACCTCGACCGGTGCCGCCAAGGCGACCTCGCTGGTCATCCCCGAGCTCAAGGGCAAGCTGGACGGCATCGCCATGCGCGTCCCGGTCCCCACCGGCTCGGTCACCGACCTGGTGGTCACCCTGGAGCGCGAGGTCACCAAGGACGAGGTCAACGCGGCCTTCCAGAAGGCCGCCGAGGGCGCGCTCAAGGGCATCCTGGCCTACAGCACGGACCCGATCGTGTCCTCGGACATCGTGAACGAGCCCGTCTCCTGCACCTTCGACTCGCCGCTCACCATGGCCCAGGGCAACCAGGTCAAGGTCGTCGGCTGGTACGACAACGAGTGGGGCTACTCCAACCGTCTGGTCGACCTGGCCGGCTACATCGGCGAGCGGCTCTGACTGCCGCGGGCTGACGAGATGTGAGGGACAGGGTCCGGACGGCGCGCATCGCGCCCGTCCGGACCCTGTCCCCTGTCCCGCCCGCACCGCGGGCGCACCCTCTGCGCGTAGTTGCCACCGGCGGCCCGCCGCAGCGCCGCCGACCTGCTCCACCGTCCCCACCCAGGAGACCTCCACCGTGAAGACCATCGACGACCTGGACGTCGCCGGCCGACGGGTGTTCGTCCGTGCCGACCTCAACGTCCCGCTCTCCGGTGAGACGATCACCGACGACGGCCGGATCCGCGCCGTCGCCCCGACCATCGCCAAGCTGGCCCAGTCCGGCGCCAAGGTGATCGTCGCCTCCCACCTGGGCCGTCCCAAGGGCGCCCCGGACCCGCAGTACTCGCTGGCCCCGGTCGCGCGCCGGCTGGCCGAACTGCTCGGCCGCGACGTGGCCTTCGCCACCGACACCGTGGGCGAGAGCGCCCGGGCCACCGTCGCCGAGCTGGGCGACGGACAGGTCGCCCTGCTGGAGAACCTGCGCTTCAACGCCGGTGAGACCAGCAAGGACGACGCCGAGCGCGGCGCCTTCGCGGACGCCCTGGCCGCTCTGGCGGACCGCTACGTCGGCGACGGCTTCGGCGCCGTGCACCGCAAGCACGCCTCGGTCTACGACCTCCCGGCCCGGCTGCCGCACGCCGCCGGCCAGCTGATCGCCACCGAGGTCGGGGTGCTCAAGCGGCTCACCGAGGAGGTATCCCGCCCGTACGCGGTGGTCCTCGGCGGCTCCAAGGTCTCCGACAAGATCGGCGTGATCGAGAACCTGCTGGACAAGGCCGACCGCATCCTGATCGGCGGCGGCATGGTCTTCACCTTCCTCAAGGCCAAGGGCTACGAGGTCGGCTCCAGCCTGCTGCAGGAGGACCAGATCCCGGTCGTCCAGGAGTACCTGGAGCGGGCCGAGAAGGCCGGCGTGGAGTTCGTCCTCCCCGTCGACGTCGCCGTCTCCGGCTCCTTCCCCGACGTCAAGACCGGCGCCCCGGTGGCGGACTTCGAGGTCGTCCCGGCCGACGCGATGCCCGAGGGCAAGCTCGGGCTGGACATCGGCCCGGAGAGCGGCCGGCTGTTCGCCGCCAAGCTCGCCGACGCCGCCACGGTGTTCTGGAACGGCCCGATGGGCGTCTTCGAGCACCCGGCCTTCGCCGAGGGCACCAAGGCCGTCGCGCAGGGCCTGCTCGACAGCCCGGCCTTCACCGTGGTCGGCGGCGGGGACTCCGCCGCGGCCGTCCGCACCCTGGGCTTCGACGAGACGAAGTTCGGGCACATCTCGACGGGCGGCGGTGCCAGCCTCGAGTACCTCGAGGGCAAGACGCTTCCCGGCCTCGCCGCACTGGAGGACTGAACCGATATGAGCGAGACCACTCGCACCCCGCTGATGGCGGGCAACTGGAAGATGAACCTCAACCACCTCGAGGCCATCGCGCACGTCCAGAAGCTCGCCTTCGCCCTCACCGACAAGGACTACGAGGCGGTCGAGGTCGCGGTGCTGCCGCCGTTCACCGACCTGCGCTCGGTGCAGACGCTGGTCGACGGCGACAAGCTGAAGATCCGCTACGGCGCCCAGGACATCTCCGCCCATGACTCCGGTGCCTACACCGGCGACATCTCCGGGCCGATGCTGGCCAAGCTGAAGTGCACCTATGTGGCCATCGGCCACTCGGAGCGCCGCCAGTACCACGGCGAGGACGACCAGGTCGTCAACGTCAAGGTCAAGGCCGCCTTCCGCAACGGCATCGTGCCGATCCTCTGTGTGGGCGAGGGCCTGGACGTCCGCAAGGCCGGGGAGCAGGTGCCCTTCACCCTGGCCCAGGTCGACGGCGCGCTGGCGGGCATCCCGGCCTCCGACGCCGAGCAGATCGTGATCGCCTACGAGCCGGTGTGGGCGATCGGCACCGGCGAGGTGGCCACCCCCGAGGACGCCCAGGAGGTCTGCGGTGCCATCCGCGCCCGCCTGGCCGAGCTCTACGACGCGGACCTCGCGAACAAGGTCCGGGTCCTGTACGGCGGTTCGTGCAAGTCCTCCAACGCCCCCGGGATCATGGCCAAGCCCGATGTGGACGGTGCCCTGATCGGCGGAGCGGCGCTGGACGCCGAGGACTTCGTCAAGATCGTGCGCTTTCGCGACCAGGCGGTAGGCTGACCGCTGTCGGCTGCCATAGGGTGCCTGTGACATTGTGACGGGGCCGGACCCAGCGCGGTCCGGCCCCTTCCTACCGGAACGAGAGAGTTGGTCCCGTCGTGATCCTCGGGTTCTCGATCGCGCTGATCGTGTTCAGCATGCTGATGATCCTCCTGGTGCTGCTGCACAAGGGGAAGGGCGGCGGCCTGTCCGACATGTTCGGTGGCGGCATGTCCTCCTCCATCGGCGGCTCCTCGGTGGCCGAGCGCAACCTGGACCGCATCACCATCGTGCTGGGGATCTGCTGGTTCGCCTGCATCGTGGTGCTGACGCTGCTGCTGAAGTACAAGTAGCACACCGGCCTTTGACGGCCGAAGACTGACGGGTGGTCTGTTGCCCGCCTATCCTGGTCGGAGGCCTGCCCCCCGCCGGTGGCTTCGCCGTCCCCTGGAGGGGGTGCGGACGTACCGTCCGCTCCTCCGTACACTGGGACGACCTCGCTGCCGTCCAGCGGTCGCCCGCCTGCCGCACGGGCCCGGTCTCGCGGGGAGTCGGCCGAGATTGGATCGCACCAGAGCGCAGGGAGTCAGACCGTGGCAAGTGGCAACGCCATCCGTGGCAGCAGGGTCGGGGCCGGGCCGATGGGTGAAGCGGAGCGCGGCGAGTCCGCGCCGCGGATCCGCATCTCCTTCTGGTGCGCCAACCAGCACGAGACGCGCCCCAGTTTCGCCTCCGACGCGGCCGTCCCCGAGACCTGGGACTGCCCCCGCTGCGGCTTCCCGGCCGGCCAGGACCAGGACAACCCCCCGGCCCCGCCGCGCACCGAGCCGTACAAGACGCACCTCGCCTATGTCCGCGAGCGGCGCAGCGACGCCGACGGCGAGGCGATCCTCGCCGAGGCGCTGGCCAAGCTCCGCGGCGAGATCTGAGCGGAGCCTCCCGGGCACATCCCCTCACCATGTGTCCGACATCCGCAGGGACCGACATCCACAGGGACCGGAGCCCGTCCGGCACGGGCGGTCCCGCACACCCGGGGCGCGGGGGCGGCGTGGTCGACCAGGCACCCGGAGTGCCGAGCCCGCGGACCCCGTGACCCCGGGTGGCGCACGACCGGGCGGCCGGGCCCCTGCGCGCGCCGGCGTGCAGCCGGTCGCGCCGTTCCCCGTACCGGTGTGCCGGTGCCCGGCGGGCGTCCGGGTCAGCCGATCGGGTAGGGCGGCAGAGCCGCCATGGGCATCTGCCGGACCGCGATCTGCGGTACCGCGACCTGCGGCAGCACCCCCGGGGGGAGCTGGGCCGGCATCGGCGGTGCCGACGGCAGTGGTGCGGTGGGCCAGCCCGGAGCGGCCCCGGAGCCGTAGAGCACGGCGAAGAGGCCGGCCACCAGCCGCTGCTGGTCGTCGACCGGCCGTACCACCAGTCGCAGGAAGCGGCTGCTCATCCCCAGCTTGTTGCCGCATTCGCGGATGAAGACGCCGTGCTCGGCGAAGAGCGCGTCACGCAGCCTGCTCCCGTCGGCGCCCTCCGGCAGCCGGGTGAGCAGGAAGTTGGCCTGCGAGGGCAGCACACCCAGTCCGGGCACCGCCTGGAGGTTCTGGAACATCGCCCGGCGGTCGCGGGCGACGATGCGCAGGCTCTCCCGGTACTCCGCCATGTGGTCGCGGAGCAGGAAGACCATGGCCTCCGCGAAGGAGTTGAGGTTCCAGCGCGGCAGTGCGTTGCGGATCGTCCCGGCGAGTGCGGGGTTGGCCACCAGGTAGCCGAAGCGCACCCCGTGCAGACCGAAGTTCTTGCCGAGGCTCTTCAGCACCACTGCATTGGGCCGCAGCACCGCCTGGTCGGCGACGGAGGGCGCCGGTTCCGCGTCGGTGAAGTCGATGAAGGACTCGTCCACCACCACCAGGTCCAGATCGGCCAGGCTGTCCAGCAGCCGCAGCACCTCGCTGCGGGGCAGGTAGTTGCCGTCGGGGTTGTTGGGGTTGCAGATGACGGCGGCACGGGAGCCGCGCTGCCGAACAAAGCGGACGAAGGCGTCGACATCCATGCGGAAGCCGTCCTCCTCGCGCAGCAGGAACATGTCGACCCGCTTGCCGGTCTCCATCGGCTGGTCGGTCCAGCGGCCGAAGGTGGGCACCGGCACGGCGACGCTCTCCCGCACCAGCAGGCGGTCGATCCAGGTGATCAGCTCGGTGGAGCCGTTGCCCATGGCGACCGTCTGCGGATTGAGGCCGAGCGCCGCGCAGGCCTCGGCGGTGATGGCGGCGCTGTCGCTCGGGTAGTAGGTGAGGATGTCGACCATGCCCTGCCGTAGCTGCTCCAGCATCTCCGCGCTGGGGAAGTAGGGGTTGCAGGGGATGCAGAAGTCGACCAGGTCGGTACGCCGGCCGCGCAGCGCCCGCTGCAGCGCGAACCAGGACGGGCTGTGCGCGGCCTGGTGGAGCAGTGAGGTGTCGAGAGCCTGGGCCATGTCCGGGGTTCTCCTCCCGGGGGCGGGCAGCCGGCCCCCCGCTCCCGTCGGCGGACAGTGCGGGTTCCCCGGGACGGGAGCTGCTCCGGAGCCCGGCGTTCCCTACGCGCCCTGCCCGCTCCCGGTTCAGGGGGCGCGGCCCGGCTCCCGCACGCCGTCCTTCCGCTGCCACGCGTCGGCCGGTGCCCTGCACCGCTCCGCACCCGGCCGATGACCTTGCGAAGTGATCTGTGACAAATGAAGCTACTGGGCGGTCACTTCCGGCCTGTCGAGCGGTATCCTCCCCGTCCGACGCCTCGGTGCATCGCCGTGGCCCGCTGCTTTCGTGGGGGGAGCCATGCATCTGCCGTTCAGTGGTTCTACGGTGCGGGCCAGGATCATTCGGCTGGTACTGGTCCCGGTGGTCGCACTGCTGGCGCTCTGGTCGTTCGCCATGGTGTCGATGACCGGTGATCTGAGGGCCTTGATCCGGCTGGAGAGCGTCTACGAGTACTTCGGCACCCCGGTGGACACCGCCGTCGGCCAGGTCCAGATCGAGCGCCGCGACGCCGCCGAGTACCTCGCCTCCGGCGGCGGCCCGGTCTCCCTCGCCCGGCTGACCACCCAGCAGCACGCCACCGACGAGGCGGTGCGGGCCATGCGCGCCGTCGCCACCGACCGGGGCCGGCTGGGCGAGCTGACCGCCGAACAGCGCGACCGCCTCACCGCCGTGGTGACCGCGACCGACACCCTGACCGCGCTGCGCGCCCGGGTGGTGGGCCGCAGAACGACCTGGGACCGGGCGATCGCCGACTACAGCGCCGTGGTGGAGCCGGGCTTCGCCCTCCAGTCGGCGCTGACCGCGCTCCAGGCCGGACATCTCGCCCGTGAAGCGCAGAACGTCGTCGAGCTGGTGCGGGTCCGCGAGTATGTCTCCCGTATCGACGCCATGGGGACGGCCGCGGCCGCGGCGGGCCGCTTCACCACCGCCCAGTACCAGGCCTTCGCCGCGACCGTGGAGGACCGGCGGGTCTTCTACCGCACCTACGTCCCGGCGCTGCCGGCCGACTCCCGCAGCGGATTCCAGGCCTTCTCCCGCTCCTCGGACTACACCGCGCTGACCCGGGCCGAGAACGCGGTCCTCGCCGCGGGCCCCGACGGAGCCCGGGACGCCGTCGGCGGCGCGGCCTGGCGCGCCACCATGGACCACGCCCTACGCCGCTACATGCTGCTCTGCAGCGACGCGGCCCGTAACTCCGCCACCCGGGGGCGGGCCTTCGCCAAGGCCGAACTGGTCCGCGCGGGCACCGCCGGCGGCCTGGGCCTGCTGGCGGTCGGCCTCTCGGTGTGGTTCTCGGTCCGCACCGGACGCGGCATCTCACGCCGGCTGGGCGGACTCCGGGACGCCGCGGACCGGCTCGCCACCCGCCAACTCCCGGACGTGGTGAGCCGCCTGAGCACCGGTGAGCGGGTGGACGCGGCCGTCGAGGCGCCGCCGCTGGCCTTCGGCGGCGATGAGATCGGCCAGGTCGGCCTCGCCTTCAACGAGGCCCGCCGGGCCGCCGTGGAGGCAGCGGTGGAGCAGGCCCGGCTGCGCGGCGGCGTCTCGGCGGTCTTTCTGAACATCGCCCGGCGCAGCCAGGCGCTGGTGCACCGCCAGCTGAAGCTCGTCGACGCCATGGAGCGGCGCACCACCGACCCACGAGCTGGCGGACCTCTTCCGGATCGACCATCTCACCACCCGGATGCGCCGCCATGCGGAGAGCCTGATCATCCTCTCCGGTGCGGCACCGGGCCGGATGTGGCGCCGTCCGGTGCCGCTGGTGGAGGTGGTCGGCTCGGCGGTCGGCGAGGTGGAGGACTACACCCGGGTGGTGGTGCCGCCGATGCCGGAGGTCTCCGTCGTCGGTGCCGCGGTGGCCGATGTGATCCACCTGGTCGCCGAGCTGGTGGAGAACGCCACGGCCTTCTCGCCGCCGCAGACCCAGGTCACCATGCGGGCGGGGGCGGTGGCGCACGGCTTTGTGCTGGAGATCGACGACCGCGGGCTGGGCATGGACCCGGAGGAGCTGGCCGGGGCCAACCGGACCCTGACCCGGGCCGGGGAGGTCGACCTCACCAGGGCGGAGCGGCTGGGACTCTTCGTGGTGGGGCGGCTCGCCGACCGCCATGGCATCGAGGTCACGCTCTGCCGCTCGCCGTACGGAGGCACCACAGCGGTGGTCTTCCTCCCCGCGGCCGTCCTCGCCGAGGGCGCCGCCGCGGCGGCCCCGGCCGGTGCGGATCCCCTCGCGGCGGCGGACCCGTCGGCGCCGCACACTGCGGAGCGGGCGGCCGTGGAGCAGCCGGACGACACCCCGGCCAGGGTCCTGGCGGCCGTCCCCGCCACCTCCGCGGCCACCGGCACCCTGCCGAGGCGCGGCCCGCGGACGCAGCCGGCGGAGCCACCCGCGGCAGCCCTCCCCGGGGCCCCGTCAGCCGAGGCCCCGTCAATCGAGGCCCTGTCAATCGAGGCCCCGTCAGCCGAGGCGTCGGCGCTGCCCAGGAGGGTGCGTCAGGCAGGCCTCGCCCCGCAGCTGCGCGAGGCACCCGCCCCGTCCGTCCCGTCCGCTCCGTCCGCCGGGGCCGGCGGCGGCCAGGAGGTGACCCCGGAGCAGCTGGGAGCCGTCTTCGGAGCCTTCCAGCGCGGCCTGGTGCGGGGCCGCGGCGGAGAGCCGCCCCAGCAGCCCCGGCAGCCCGGAACCGATCAGGACACCCCCACCGCCGGCACCACCGAGGAGAGGGACGAGCCATGACCACCACCGACCCGGCCGGCGGGCTCGACTGGCTGCTGGAGGACCTGGTCGCCCGTACGGGGGAGGTCCGCCAGGCCGTGCTGCTCTCCGCCGACGGCCTCGCCACCGCCGCCTCCGCGGGGCTCGCCCAGGAGGACATCGACCATCTGGCGGCTCTCTGCTCCGGCTTCCACAGTCTCGCCAAGGGTGTCGGCAGCCAGTTCTCCGCCGGGGCCGTGCGGCAGACCATGGTGATGCTGGAGGACGCCTATCTGTTTGTCACCCCCGCCGGCGCCGGCAGTTGCCTCGCCGTGCTGTCCGATGCCGGCGCCGATGTGGGGCAGCTCGCCTATGAGATGTCACTGCTGGTCAAGCGGGCGGGGCGGCATCTGGGCACCCCGGTGCGGGCGACCCTGGCGCCGGACGGCGGGTGAGAGGGGCGATGACCCTGACCGACGACGGCTCCGGTACGCACTGGTTCGAGGACGAGGCCGGCCCGCTGATCCGCCCCTACACCTTCACCCGGGGCCGTACCCGGCCGGCCGGGGGCCATGAGATCGCGCTGATGTCGATGGTGGTGCGGGTACCGGATGCCGTGCTGCCCGCCCTGGACCATGCCCGCAGCACCCTGCTGCACCTGCTGGGAGCCGACCCGCGTCCGGTCGCGGAGCTGGCCGCCGACGCCGATCTGCCGCTCGGCGTGGTGCGGGTGCTGCTGGGCGATCTGCTGGACGCCGGCGCGGTGCGGATCTCCGCCCCGGCCGCCGGCCGCCGCCCGGACGCGGCGCTGCTGCGCGAGGTGGCCGAAGGACTGCGCCGGCTGTGACGCCGCGCAGTCGGCCCCGGGATTTCAGCCGCCGTTGAGGTTCCCGCAATCCGCAGGCGCCGCCTGGCGGTGTACGACTGGGGCCGCGCATCCCTGGTTCGGCCGCACAGCGGCCGGGCAGACGGCTCCTGACGGTCCGGGATCGATTAGTTTGGATCCTGCAGCCAGCAGGCCGACCGGGCTGACCAGGGACGACGGCGTCGCTGGCGGAGCGTCTCGAGGGCCCGCGCTCCGCTCCGGCCCGCCCCTGCGCGGCAGAGCCGATGACGAGGAGAAGTGGACGGATGTCCGACAAGAACATGCACGGCGGTACCCGGCTCGACCGGACCCCCGAATGGGCCGCGCTGGCCAAGCACCGCGAGGAGCTGGGGGACACGCATCTGCGCACCCTCTTCGCGGACGACCCGGGACGCGCCGAGCGGTACACCGTCCAGGTGGGCGACCTTCAGCTGGACTACGCCAAGCACCTGGTGACCGATGAGACGCTGCAGCTGCTGCGCGAACTCGCCCGGGCCCGCGGAGTGGCCGAGCTGCGCGACGCGATGTTCCGCGGCGAGAGGATCAACACCACCGAGAACCGCGCGGTGCTGCACACCGCGCTGCGCGCCCCCCGGGACGCCGTGGTCGAGGTGGACGGGGAGAACGTGGTCCCGGCCGTGCACGAGGTGCTGGACCGGATGTCCTCCTTCGCCGACGCGGTCCGCGGCGGCATGTGGGTCGGCCACACCGGACGGCGCATCAGGAATGTCGTCAACATCGGCATCGGCGGCTCCGACCTCGGCCCCGCGATGGCCTACGAGGCGCTGCGCCCCTTCACCGACCGCTCCCTGACCTTCCGTTTCGTCTCCAATGTGGACGGCGCCGACCTGCACGAGGCGGTCCACGACCTCAACCCGGAGGAGACCCTCTTCATCGTCTCCTCCAAGACCTTCACCACCATCGAGACCATCACCAACGCCACCGCCGCCCGCACGTGGCTGCTGGACGGCCTGGGCGGCGACGGCAGCGCGGTGGCCATGCACTTCGTGGCGGTCTCCACCAACGCCGAGGAGGTGGCGAAGTTCGGCATCGACACCACCAACATGTTCGGGTTCTGGGACTGGGTGGGCGGCCGCTACTCCTACGACTCCGCCATCGGCCTCTCGCTGATGATCGCCATCGGCCCGGACCGCTTCCGCGAGATGCTGGCCGGCTTCCACCTGGTCGACGAGCACTTCCGCACCGCCGCACCGGAGGCCAACGCCCCCCTGCTGATGGGCCTGCTGGGCGTCTGGTACGGGCAGTTCTTCGACTCCCAGGCGCACGCGGTGCTGCCGTACAGCCACTACCTCTCCCGCTTCACCGCCTACCTCCAGCAGCTGGACATGGAGTCCAACGGCAAGTCGGTGGACCGCGAGGGACGGGCCGTGGACTGGCAGACCGGCCCGGTGGTCTGGGGCACCCCCGGCACCAACGGCCAGCACGCCTACTACCAGCTGCTCCACCAGGGCACCAAGACCATCCCGGTGGACTTCATCGGCTTCGCCCGCCCGGTTGCCGAGCTCGGTGAACTGGCCGGACAGCACGACCTGCTGATGGCCAATCTCTTCGCCCAGGGCCAGGCGCTGGCCTTCGGCAAGACCTCCGAGGAGGTCGCCGCCGAGGGCGTCCCCGCGGAGCAGGTGCCGCACCGCACCTTCCGCGGCAACCACCCCTCCACCACCGTCCTCGCGGCGGAGCTCAGCCCCTCCGTGCTGGGCCAGCTGGTCGCCCTCTATGAGCACAAGGTGTTCGTCCAGGGCGCGATCTGGGGCATCAACTCCTTCGACCAGTGGGGCGTGGAGCTGGGCAAGGTGCTCGCCAAGCGCATCGAGCCCGCCCTCACCGAGGGCGCCGAGGTGCCCGGTCTGGACGCCTCCACCGCGGCCCTGGTGAACCGCTACCGCACCCTGCGCGGCCGCTGACACCCGGCCGTCCGGCAGTGCAGCCGGCCCCGCACCCCGGCACGGGGTGCGGGGCCGGTGCCGTACCGGGGACATCCCCGCGGGCGGTCCCGTCGATCCGGGTCGCGTACGGCCGGTGAACCGGCGTCCGACGACACCGCGCAGCACCGGGCCGGCGCCTGCCCCCGGCATCGGCCCCGGACCCGCTCGGGGGCATGCGCAGGGGCGCGGGGAGCCGCGCGGGCGACCGTGTGCCTCGGCGGAGGCTGGTCGCGCGGCTCCCCGCGCCCCAGGGCGGTGCACGGGTCAGGACGGCGGATAGAGCTCCGGGGGGATGTCGGCCGCCGCGGCCCGGTCCAGCAGCCACAGGGTGCGGCTGCGCCCATGGGCGCCGGAGGCCGGGGCCTGGATCTCCCCGGGTCCGGACAGGGCCAGCGCCACCGCGTCGGCCTTGTCCTCGCCGGCGGCCAGCATCCACACCTCACGGGCCGCCCGGATCGCGGGCAGGGTGAGCGAGATACGGGTCGGCGGGGGCTTGGGAGCGCCGTGCACACCCACCACGGTGCGCTCGGTCTCCCGCACCGCGGGGTGCTCCGGGAAGAGCGACGCCACATGGGTGTCCGGGCCCAGGCCCAGCAGCAGCACGTCGAACGAGGGCGCCGCGGCGTGGTCCTCCGGCCCGGCGGCCTCCGCCAGCTCCGCGGCGTACCGCTCGGCCGCGGCCTCGACGTTCTCCCCGTCGGGACCGTCGGCGGGGGGCATGGCGTGCACCCGCGACGGATCCAGCGGCACCAGGTCCAGCAGTGCCTCCCGGGCCTGGGTGACATTGCGCTCCGGATCGCCCTCCGGAAGGAAGCGCTCGTCGCCCCACCACAGGTCCAGCCGGGCCCAGTCCACCGCGTCGCGGGCGGGCGACGCGGCGATGGCGGAGAGCAGTGCATTGCCGTTGCGACCGCCCGTCAGCACCACCGAAGCGGTGCCGCGGGCGGCCTGCACATCCACGATATGCGTGATCAACCGGGCAGCTGCGGCCTCGGCCATCAGCTCCTTGTCCCGGTGGACCACGATCTGCGGAGGCAGCGTCACGACCCGCTCCGCTTGGTGCGCCGGGCGGACGCGGTCTTCTTGGCCGGGGCGCCGGTGACCTTGGCCGTCACCCTGGTGCCGGAGGCGGTCCCGGCGGCGCTGGTGGCCGCCTTGGCCGGCTTCGCCGGGGTGGCTGCCTCGGCCGCGAGGCCGGTCTGGCCGGGCTCCAGCAGCTTGTCCACCCCAGTGCGCACCGCGGAGGAGTAGATGTCGTCCGGGTCGAGCCGGCGCAGCTCCTCGGCGATCAGGTCGGCGGTCTCCCGCCGCTTGAGCGCCACCTGGCGGTCCGGCTGCGCAGGCATGCTGAGCGTGGCCATCAGCCCGTCGCCGCGGTCCAGCACCACATCGCCGCCCTCGGTGCGCAGCCGCACCGCGGTCAGCCCGGGGCCGTTGCTGACCACCCGCTCCACCGGGATCTTCAGCCGGTTGGCGAGCCACATCCCCAGCAGTTCCACGCTCGGGTTGTACGACTCGCCCTCCACCACGGCGGAGGTGACCCAGGCGCGGCGCTGGTCCATCGCGGCGGCCAGCATGGAGCGCCAGGGGGTGATCCGGGTCCAGGCCAGGTCGGTGTCGCCGGGGGTGTAGTTCTCCGCCCGGACGCCCAGGGCCTGCACCGGCGACTCGGCGGTGAGGGCGTCGGTGATCCGGCGCTGGGCAAGGGCGCCCAGCGGGTCGGCCGCCGGGTTCTCCGGGGCGTTCTCCGGCCACCAGACCACCACCGGGGCGTCCGGGAGCAGCAGCGGGAGCACCACCGACTGGGCGTGCTTGGCCAGCTCGCCGTGCAGGCGGAGCAGGACCGTCTCGCCGGTGCCGGAGTCGGAGCCCACCCGGATCTCGGCGTCGAGCCGGGTCTCCGCGCGTGCCCGGGGGGAGCGCCCGGGGCGCTTGATGACCGCGAGGATCCGGGAGGGGTGCTCCCGGGACGCCTCTGCGGCCGCCTTCAGCGCGTCGTAGGCGCTGCCCTCGTCGGTGACGACGACCAGGGTGAGGACCATGCCGATGGCGGCGGTGCCGATGGATCGGCGGGCCTCCGTCAGGGCACTGTTGATCTTGCTGGACGTGGTGTCCGTCAGGTCGGTCTTCATGGCCGCCGCCAGCTCCGTCCGTCTCGTGCGAGCATCTCGTCCGCCTCCTGGGGACCCCAGGTGCCCGCGGGGTACTCGGCCGGCCTGCCGTGCTTCTCCCAGTACTCCTCGATGGGGTCGAGGATGTTCCAGGAGAGCTCGACCTCCTGGTGGCGGGGGAAGAGGTTGGCGTCGCCGAGCAGCACGTCCAGGATGAGCCGCTCGTACGCCTCGGGGCTGGACTCGGTGAAGGACTCGCCGTAGGCGAAGTCCATGGTGACGTCGCGGACCTCCATGGCGGTGCCCGGCACCTTGGAGCCGAACCGCACGGTGACGCCCTCGTCCGGCTGCACCCGGATGACCAGGGCGTTCTGCCCCAGCTCCTCGGTCGCATAGGAGTCGAACGGCAGGTACGGGGCACGCTGGAAGACCACCGCGATCTCGGTGACCCGGCGGCCCAGCCGCTTGCCGGTGCGCAGATAGAACGGCACCCCGGCCCAGCGGCGGGTGTTGACCTCCAGCTTGACGGCGGCGTAGGTGTCGGTCTTGGAGTTGGGGTCGATGCCGTCCTCGTCCAGGTAACCGATCACCTCCTCGCCGCCCTGCCAGCCGTGGGTGTACTGGGCGCGCACGGTGTGCCTGCCCAGGTCCTCGGGCAGCCGGACGGCACCCAGCACCTTGATCTTCTCCGCGACCAGGGCGTCCGCCTCGAAGGAGGCGGGCTCCTCGATGGCGGTCAGGGCGAGGAGCTGCAACAGGTGGTTCTGGATGACGTCGCGCGCGGAGCCGATGCCGTCGTAGTAGCCGGCCCGGCCGCCGATGCCGATGTCCTCGGCCATGGTGATCTGGACATGGTCGACGTACGACCGGTTCCAGATCGGCTCGAACATGGTGTTGGCGAAGCGCAGCGCCAGGATGTTCTGGACCGTCTCCTTGCCCAGGTAGTGGTCGATCCGGAAGACCTCGTTGGGCGGGAAGACCTGGTGCACGACCTTGTTGAGCTCGCGTGCGGAGGCCAGGTCGTGGCCGAACGGCTTCTCGATCACCGCGCGGCGCCAGGAGCCCTCCGGCGGGTCGGCGAGCCCGTGCTTCTTCAGCTGCTCGACGACCTTGGGGAAGAACTTCGGCGGCACCGAGAGGTAGAAGGCGAAGTTGCCGCCGGTGCCCTGGGCCTTGTCCAGGTCCTGGATGGTGGCGCGCAGCGTGTCGAACGCCTCGTCGTCGTCGAACTCGCCGGGCACAAAGCGCATGCCCTTGGCCAGCTGCTGCCAGACCTCCTCACGGAAGGGGGTCCGGGCGTGCTCCTTGACGGCGTTGTGGACGACCTCGGCGAAGTCCTCGTCCGCCCAGTCGCGGCGGGCGAAGCCGACCAGGGAGAAGCCCGGGGGCAGCAGCCCCCGGTTCGCCAGGTCGTAGACCGCGGGCATCAGCTTCTTGCGCGACAGGTCGCCGGTGACGCCGAAGATGACCAGACCGGACGGCCCCGCGATGCGGGGAAGCCGCCGGTCGGCGGGGTCCCGCAGCGGGTTGCGCTGCGGGAGCCCTGCTGAATCTGACTTGCTCACTGGTGGTGGCCCCAATTCGTCAGACGGCTGTGGGGAGCTGGGTCACTTGGCGGGCTTCTTGGCGAAGTCCGCCAGCGAGGCCGTGACCGTGTCCAGCAGCTCCACCCAGGAGGTCTCGAACTTCTCGACGCCCTCGTCCTCCAGCACCTGGACGACGTCGTCGTAGTCGACGCCGGCCGCTGCGATGGCATCCATGTCGGCCTTGGCCTGGGCGTAGGCGCCGGTGACGGTGTCGCCGGTGATCTCGCCGTGGTCCGCGGTGGCCAGGAGGGTCGCCTCGGGCATGGTGTTGACGGTGCCGGGTGCGACCAGCTCCGTCACATACAGGGTGTCCGGCAGCGCCGGGTCCTTGACGCCGGTGGACGCCCACAGCGGGCGCTGCGGCTTGGCACCGGCGGCCTCCAGCGCCTTCCAGCGGTCGGAGGCGAAGACCTCCTCGTAGGCCTGGTAGGCGAGCCGGGCGTTGGCGATACCGGACTTGGAGCGCAACGACTTGGCCTCGCCACCGATCTTGTCCAGCCGCTTGTCGATCTCGGTGTCGACCCGGGAGACGAAGAAGGACGCGACCGACTCGATGGTGGAGAGGTCGTGGCCGCCTGCCTTGGCCTTCTCCAGGCCGGTGAGGAACGCGTCCATCACGGCGCGGTAGCGCTCCAGCGAGAAGATCAGCGTGACATTGACGCTGATGCCCTCGCCCAGGGTGTCGGCGATGGCGGGCAGGCCGGCCTTGGTGGCGGGGATCTTGATGAACACGTTGGGACGGTCCACCAGCCACCACAGCTGCCGCGCCTCGGCGAAGGTGGGCTCGGTCTTGTGCGCCAGCCGCGGGTCCACCTCGATGGAGACCCGGCCGTCGCGGCCGTTGCTGGCGTCGTACACGGGGCGCAGCACATCGGCGGCCTCGCGGACGTCAGCCGTGGTGATCATGCGGACGGCCTCGTCCGTGGTCACACCGCGCACCGCGAGGTCGCGGAGCTGCTCGTCGTAGGAGTCGTCCTTGCCGCCGATGGCCTTCTGGAAGATGGTCGGGTTGGTGGTGACACCGACCACGTGCTTGTCGCGCACCAGCTCGGCCAGGTTGCCGGTGTTCAGCCGCTTGCGGCTGAGGTCGTCCAGCCAGATGGCCACGCCTTCGTCGCTGAGGCGCTTGAGTGCGTCGGTCATGATCGCTACTTCCTCTTCGTCGTCTCGCCGATGCCGGGGGCCGGGCCGCGTACCGTGCGTGCGCGCAGGTACGCGACCCGTGACCTCGCGGTTCAGCGCGTTGCTGCGGTGATCGAGTCGTGGGCGGCGGCGACCACGGCCTCGGAGGTGATGCCGAACTGCTCGAACAGGATCTGGTAGTCGGCGGAGGCGCCGTAGTGCTCCAGCGACACGGACCGGCCGCTGTCACCGACGATCTCGCGCCAGCCCAGGGCGATCCCGGCCTCGACCGAGACCCGGGCCTTGATGTCGGGCGGGAGCACCGAGTCGCGGTACGACTCGTCCTGCTCGTTGAACCATTCCACGGACGGCATCGAGACCACCCGGGCCGGGATGCCGTCGGCCTCCAGCGCCGCACGGGCCTTGACGGCCAGCTGCAGCTCGGAGCCGGTGCCGATCAGGATGACCCGGGGGCGGCCGGAGGAGGCCTCCTGGAGGACGTATCCACCGCGGGCGGCGCCCTCGGCGGAGGCGAACTCGCCGCTCTCGCGGTCGTAGGTCGGCACGTTCTGACGGGTCAGCGCCAGGCCCGTCGGGCCCGGCTTGCTGCTGTGGCGCTCCAGCACGGTCCGCCACACCACGGCGGTCTCGTTGGCGTCGCCGGGGCGGACCACGGCCAGCCCCGGGATGGCGCGCAGCGCGGCCAGGTGCTCGATCGGCTGGTGGGTGGGACCGTCCTCGCCGAGGCCGATGGAGTCATGCGTCCACACATAGGTGACCGGCAGCTTCATCAGCGCGGCAAGCCGCACGGCCGGGCGCATGTAGTCGGAGAACACCAGGAAGGTGCCGCCGAAGATACGGGTGTTGCCGTGCAGCGCGATGCCGTTCATGGTCGAGCCCATGGCGTGCTCGCGGATGCCCCAGTGCACCGTGCGGCCGTACGGGGACGCGCCCGGCAGCGGGTTGCCCTCGGGGAGGAAGGAGGAGCCCTCCTCGATGGTGGTGAGGTTGGACTCCGCCAGGTCGGCCGAGCCGCCCCACAGCTCCGGGACGACCGGGCCCAGTGCCTTCAGCACGTCACCGGAGGCCTTGCGGGTGGCGACGCCCTTGTCGCTGGCCGGGAAGGACGGAACGGCCTTCTCCCAGCCCTCCGGCAGCCGGCCGGCCTCGATACGGTCGAACTCCGCGCCGCGCTCGGGGTTGGACTCGCGCCAGGCGGTGAAGGTCCCCTCCCACTCCGCGTGCAGCTTGCGGCCGCGCTCCACCACCTCACGGGCGTGGGCCAGCACCTCGTCGGAGACCTCGAAGTCCTTGGCGGGTCGAAGCCCAGCACCTTCTTGGTGGCCGCGACCTCATCGGCGCCCAGCGCCGAGCCGTGGGCCTTGCCGGTGTTCTGCGCGTGCGGCGCGGGCCAGGCGATGATGGTCCGCATCGCGATGATGGACGGACGGCCGGTCTCCTCCTTGGCCGCCTTCAGCGCGTCGTGCAGCGCGGCGACGTCGATGTCGCCGTTCTCGCTGGGCTGGATCCGCTGGACGTGCCAGCCGTACGCCTCGTAGCGCCCCAGCACGTCCTCGGAGAAGGCCGTCTCGGTGTCGCCCTCGATGGAGATGTGGTTGTCGTCGTAGAGCGCGACCAGGTTGCCCAGCTTCTGATGGCCGGCCAGTGAGGACGCCTCCGCGGAGATGCCCTCCTCCAGGTCGCCGTCGGAGACGATCGCCCAGACGGTGTGGTCGAACGGCGAGGCGCCGGCCGCAGCCTCCGGGTCGAACAGGCCGCGCTCGTAACGGGCGGCCATCGCCATGCCCACGGCGTTGGCGATGCCCTGGCCCAGCGGGCCGGTGGTGGTCTCCACGCCGGCGGTGTGGCCGTGCTCGGGGTGGCCGGGGGTCTTGCTGCCCCAGGTGCGGAAAGACTTCAGATCATCAAGCGTCAGGCCGTAGCCGGACAGGAAGAGCTGCGCGTACAGCGTCAGGCTGGTGTGCCCGGGAGAGAGGACGAAGCGGTCGCGGCCCGCCCACGCGGGGTCGGTCGGGTCGTGCCGCAGGAACCGCTGGAAGATCAGGTACGCGGCGGGGGCCAGGCTCATCGCTGTGCCCGGGTGCCCGTTGCCGACCTTCTGCACCGCGTCCATCGCGAGGACACGCACCGTGTCCACCGCCCGCCTGTCCAGATCGGTCCACTCGAATGCGTTAGTCGGCTTGGTGCTCACCCTGGTTCAGGGCTCCTTCCGTATGTTTCACTCAACCCCGTGATGGGGACCTCGCCGTCCAGTCGCTGCGCTGCGGGTCTGACGTCGGGCGGCCTGTGTCACGGAGGGCTCATCCCGCTTCCACGTGCGAGCCTACCGTTCGGGCTCCTGCCCTCCTCCCGCGCTCCAGGAACCGAGACGGCGACTGTCGGATTCCCTTGAATGCTTTCTTCCAGCCTCACCCGGACACCGCGGGTCCGCCCGCTGAACGAGCGGTGAGGGGGAGGCGGCCGGGAGGCACCGCTTCGGGGAGGCGGCGGTTCCCGCGCCCGGGTGACACGGGGACCCCCGGCGCGGGGCGTGACCGTGCAGCGTCTAAAGTGGCGTGGTACGCGCACGGCGACCGGGGCAGCCCGGTGCCGGCGAAGTTTCATACACCAGGGGTGTCCGTGACCGCCGTCGAATCCCGCCCGGCCGGGGTCGTCGGGGCGACCCCCGGGCACCGGCCGCTCGGGGCCCGTGTCGGGGCCTTTGTCGCGCTGACCAAACCGCGCATCATCGAGTTGCTGCTGATCTCCACGGTCCCGGTGATGTTCCTCGCCGAGCGTGGCGTCCCGGACCTGCTGAAGGTGCTGAACGTTGTCATCGGCGGCTACCTCTCCGCGGGTGGCGCCAACACCTTCAACATGTACATCGACCGGGACATCGACGCGCGGATGCGCCGCACCGAGCGCCGCCCGCTGGTCACCGGCATGGTGTCGCCGCGCGAGGCGCTGGTGTTCGGCACGGTGCTGGCGGTGGTCTCCACCCTGTGGCTGGGCCTCTTCGTCAACTGGCTCTCCGCGGGCCTGGCGCTGGCCGCCCTGCTCTTCTATGTCTTCGGCTACACGCTGGGCCTGAAGCGCCGGACCTCGCAGAACATCGTCTGGGGTGGCATCGCCGGCTGCATGCCGGTCTTCATCGGCTGGGCGTCCGTGACCGGCTCGCTCTCCTGGGCCGCGGTGGTGCTCTTCCTGGTCCTCTTCTTCTGGACGCCGCCGCACTACTGGCCGCTCTCCATGAAGGTCAAGGAGGACTACGCCAACGTCGGTGTGCCGATGCTGCCCGTGGTCGCCTCCAACACCGTGTCGCCCGGCAGATCGTCATCTACTCCTGGGTGATGGTCGCGGTCTCGATGGCCCTGTGGCCGCTGGGGCACACCGGCTGGCTCTACCCGGCCGCCGCCCTGCTGCTGGGCGCGTTCTGGCTGAAGGAGGCGCACGGCCTGTACAGCCGCGCCAAGGCGGGTGTGGTGGGCGCCGCGCTCAAGGAGATGCGCCTCTTCCACTGGTCGATCACCTATCTGACGCTGCTCTTCGTCGCGGTCGCACTGGACCCCTTCCTGCGCTGACCCGCAGGCCCTGAAACGCACCGGCCCCGCCGTCCGTTCAACGGACGGCGGGGCCGTCCGCATCTGCGGGGTGCCGCGAGCTGTGGGGTGCCGCACACTCGGCTGCCGTCGCCAGCATCTTTACTCATCGGTAGGATCCGGCCATGAGCAGCGAAGCAGAGACCACCGACGCCCGCGCCGCCGCCCGCGACCAGCGGCGGGCCAAGCGCATCGCCAGGAGCATCGAATCCTTCGCGGCCCGGCACGGCGGCAGCGCCGAGGGCGTCGTGGAGTACGTGGGCCGCAACGCCACCCGCATCGTGCTGGTGGGCGCCGACGGCGCCTGGGGGGACCAGGTGGCCCCCCGCTACGAGATCGCCCGCCGCGCCGCCGAGCTGGCCGGGCTCACCCTCCATGACTCCTTCGACGGCGAACTGGCCCTGAAGGTGCGGACGTCCTCCTATGAGTGGTCCCGTATGGCCGGCATCCAGCTCGGCGGTGGCCGCGCTGCCTGACCCGGTGGCAGACCGCTGCGTGCGGCGGTGCGACCGCCGTCCCCGGGCCGGTCCGTACAGCGCCAGGAACGCGAGAGGCCCCCTACGGCCGTAGGGGGCCTCTCGCGCAGTTTCGCCCGGGCGTGTCCAGGGGCGGACCGGTCAGCCCGCGGTGACGAGACCGGCGGTGTGCCCGGCGGAGTCAGCGGCAGCGGGCGCCTCCGGCAGCTCCGGCCGGACCCGCAGGGCCAGCGGGATGCGCAGGGCCGCCACCCACACCAGCGTGGCGCCCAGCAGGTGTGCGCCGACCAGGAGTTCGGGCGAGCCGTTGAAGAACTGCACAAAGCCGATCAGGCCCTGCGCCAGCAGGACCACCAGCAGGTCACGGGCGCGGGCCCGGGCCGGGGCGGGTGCCTGCACCGCCCGCAGCACAAAGATCATCGCCAGTGTGAGGCCGACCGTGACAAAGGCGAAGTCGGCATGGAACTGGGTCACCCGGTCGTAGTCCAGCGGGATCCGCGGCACATCGCTGGAGTCCCCGGAGTGCTTGCCCGTACCCGTCACCACGGTGCCCGCGGCCATCAGGCAGCCGGTCAGCGCCACCAGCACATACGACAGCTGCACCAGGGGCCGTGCGACCAGGGGCTCCGGCCGGCCGTCGCCCTCCTTGGACCGCTCCCAGGTGACCAGCGCCACCCAGATCAGCGCCATGGACGCCAGCAGGTGCACCGCCACCGTGTAGGGGTTGAGCCCGGTGAGCACCGTGATGCCGCCGATCACCGCATTGCTCATCACGATCCAGAACTGCGCCCAGCCCAGCCGGGTGAGGCTGCGCCGCCACGGGGTACGGCAGCGGGCAGCGATGATCGCCGCGCCGACGGCGGCGCACAGGACGTAGGTGAGCATGCGGTTGGTGAACTCGATGACACCGTGGATCCCCATGGCGGCGGTGGGTGCCAGGGTGTCGGCGGTGCACTTCGGCCAGGTCGGGCAGCCCAGCCCGGAGGCGGTCAGCCGCACGGCGGCGCCGGTCACCACGATGACCACGCTCATCACCAGTGCGGCGAGGCAGACCACACGCACGGCCCTCGCCGAGGGCTGCAGCCGCCCGGCGAGATAGGACAAGGGGGTACTCACCCGCACATCCTAGGTCGCCCGGTCCGCGGCCCGGCGCCGGGGTCCGGGGGTGCCGGCGGGTGGTGCGGAGCCCCGGGGAGCCGCACCCCGCCCGGAGGCCGCGTGTCACGTACCTGTAAAGTCCGCCCCTGAATCCCTGGGTGGCCCCGCTCACGCAGGGTGGCAACGTGTGGAGGGAGAGGCAATGGCGCGTCAGGGGTGGGTTCGCGGAGGTATCACGGCCGCGGCCACGGCAACTGCACTTCTCGGGACCGGTGTGCTGGCGGGCTCCGCCTCCGCGCACGTCCCGGCGTGGACCATCGACTGCTCGTCGGTTCACATCAACCTGGTCAAGTACAACGCGGGCGTGCACAACACCGTCACGGTGAAGGTCGACGGCACCACCGTGCTGGGCCCGTCCACCTTCGGTGAGAGCTTCCAGCAGGACCTCAAACTGGAGGACCACAGCAAGGCTCTGGACGTCGAGCTGATCGTGGAGTCCGGGGACGGCAACGGCGCCCTGGACGAGCACAAGACCGCCGAGGTCTGCCCGGGCCACGAGACGTCGGCCCCGCCGGTGACCAGCCCGGCGCCGTCCAGCCCGGCCGCCTCCAGCGCCGCGCCGTCCAGTGCCGCACCGTCGAGCGCGGCGCCGTCCAGCCCGGCCGCCTCCAGCGCGGCGCCGTCCAGCAGCGCCCCGGTGGTGGCCGCGTCGGCCTCCGTCGCGCCGAGCTCCGGTCCGGGCCTGGCCGAGACCGGTGCCTCCAGCAGCACCCCGGTGATCGCCGGTGCGGCGGTCGCCGTGGTGGCCCTCGGCGGTGGCCTGCTGGTGATGTCGCGCCGTCGCCGCGGCGCCCGCAGCTGACCCGGTAACGCCCGCAGAACGGCGGCGGGCCCGGAACCGAAGAGGTTCCGGGCCCGCCGCCGTCGCGTTCGCGCCCTGCTCCCAGCGGACTGCTGCTCCCAGCGGACTGCTCCCAGCGAAGTGCGCAGCGGACTACTCCCAGCGGAAGAAGCGGGCCGCCGCCGCCAGCCCCAGCACCGCCCAGACCGCCAGGACGCCCAGATCGCCGAGCGGCAGCGAGGAGCCGTGCTGCAGTACGGAACGCAGCCCGTCGGAGAGGGCGCTGATGGGCAGCAGCTCCAGCACTCCGCGCGCCGCGGCCGGGAACTTCTCGAGCGGCACCACCACACCGCCCGCCAGCAGCAGCAGGACGAAGACCAGGTTGGCCGCGGCGAGCGTCGCCTCCGCCCGCAGGGTGCCCGCCATCAGCAGCCCGAGGCCGGAGAACGCCGCGGTGCCCAGCACCAGCAGCGCGGCCACCGAGAAGGGGTCGCCGTGCGGCGACCAGCCCAGCGCCAGCGCGATCACCGAGAGCAGCGCGACCTGGAGCACCTCGGTCACCAGTACACAGCCGGTCTTGGCGGTGAGCAGCGCCCACCGTGGCAGCGGGGAGGCACCGAGCCGCTTGAGCACCCCGTAGCGGCGCTCGAAGCCGGTGGCGATGGCCTGCCCGGTGAAGGCGGTGGACAGCACGGCCAGCGCCAGCAGGCCAGGGGCGAGGAAGTCCACCCGCTTGCCGGGTCCGGCGGTGTCCACCACGTCCACGGCGCTGAACAGCACCAGCAGCACGGTGGGGATGACCACGGTCAGCAGCAGCTGCTCGCCGTTGCGCAGCAGCATCCTGGTCTCAAGGCCGGTCTGGGCCAGCAGCATCCGGCCGAGCGGGGCGGCTCCGGGCGCGGGTGTGTAGCTCTCCCGCGGGGTGGTGGTCATGAGCGCAGTTCCCGTCCGGTCAGTTCGAGGAAGACGTCTTCGAGGCTCCGCCGCTCCACGGTGAGCCGGTCCGGCAGCACGCCCACCTGGGCGCACCAGGCGGCGACGGTGGCCAGCAGCTGGGGGTCGAGGGGCCCGCGGATCCGGTACGAGCCAGGGGCCAGCTCGGCGGCGGCGGTGCCGTCCGGCAGTGCCTTCAGCAGTGCGCCCAGGTCGAGTCCCGGACGGCCGTCGAACCGCAGCGCCTCCTGTGTGTCCCCGGCGCTCTCGTTGCTGCGGACCAGCTCGGCGGGGCTGCCCTGGGCGATGACCCGGCCGCCGTCGACGATCGCCACCTGGTCGGCCAGCTGCTCGGCCTCCTCCATGGCGTGGGTGGTGAGCACCACGGTGACACCGTCGGCGCGCAGGTCGCGGACCAGGTCCCAGGTGGCGCGGCGGGCCTGGGGGTCCAGGCCGGCGGTGGGCTCGTCCAGGAAGACCAGTTCGGGGCGGCCCACCACGGCCATCGCCAGGGCCAGCCGCTGCTGCTGGCCCCCGGAGAGCCGGCGGTAGGCGGTGCGGCCGCAGGAGCCGAGGCCGAGCCGCTCCACCAGGGAGTCCACATCCAGCGGCCGGGCGTGCAGCTTTGCGGTGTGCTGGAGCATCTCCACGGCGCGCGCACCTGCGTACACGCCCCCGGACTGCAGCATCACACCGACCCTGGGGCGCAGCCGGGCGGCGTCGGCGACCGGGTCCAGGCCCAGCACGCGCACCGTCCCGGCGTCGGGGCGCCGGTAGCCCTCACAGGTCTCGATGGTGGTGGTCTTGCCTGCGCCGTTGGGGCCGAGCACCGCGGTCACCGCGCCGCGGCCGACGGTGAGGTCCAGCCCGTCCACCGCGGTCTTCCGGCCGTACCGCTTCACCAGGCCGACCACCTCGACCGCAGGTTCTGCTTCCATGCCGTCGAGTCTATGGACACCGTGGCCGTGATCTTCCAGGGGGCACCGGCGACATGCCCCCGGCGGCCGTGGCGGCTCCCGGCCGACGCAGGGTGCCGTACCCGGGCGCCGGGAGCACGGTGGCCCGTCCCCCGTGCGGGCCACCCGTCATCCTGACGGCCGGTCGCCGAGCCGTCTTGTACGAATGCGAACGCCGGCCGGTGCGGTTCGCTGCGCCCCCGCGGGCAGCACCGCGGTGGTGACCCGGTCGTCCAGCCGGTCGGTGGGCGGTTCGGCCGGCTCGGCGGCGGCCCGGTGGCCGAAGAAGCGCCCCGGGGTGCTGCCGGTCATGGCGCGGAAGGTGCGCACCAGATGGGCCTGGTCGTGGAAGCCGCACATGGCGGCGATCCGGGCGCCGCCCAGTCCCGGGTCGGCGTCGAAGGCTCGCAGCACCCGCCGCAGCCGCACGACCTGGGCGACCTGCTTGGGCGGCAGTCCCACCTGGGCGCGGAAGCGGGTCTCCAGTCGGCGGGGGCTCCAGCCGGTCTCCTCGCAGAGCCGCCGTACCCGTGCGGCGCCACCGCTGCGGTGCAGCAGCTCCCAGGCCAGCGAGACCTCGGGCGCCCAGACCGGGCCGGCGGACAGCCGGGTCAGCAGCAGCCGGTCCAGCAGCGCGAAGCGGCTCGGCCAGTCCGGCGCCTCCGCCAGCCGGGCCGGCAGATCTCGTCCGACCGGGCCCAGCACCTGGTCGAGCCCGGCCCACTCATTGCCCAGGTCGCCGAGGACCGGTCCCAGTACCCGCCAGGCGGCCGCCGGGGTGAGGGCCACGGTCACCCCGTGCATCCGGCCGACGTGCTCCCCGATGGTGGCAGTCCGGCGCAGCCCGCACACCAGCGAGCCAAAGGACTCCGAACGCTCGTGGCAGACCGCGTCGGTCAGCCGCAGCGGCTCACCGAAGCCCGCCATCAGGGTCACCAGTCCGGTCGGCACCTCCAGCCGGCGCCGCGGGGCCACCAGTTCCAGCAGATGGCCGCGGTAGTCCAGGACCCGCCCGCGCAGCCGCGGGTCGGGTCTGCCCTGGATCAGCTCCCAGCTGCCGACACCGTCCGCCGAGCCCTGCTGCCTGTGCATCCTCGCGGCTCCCTGGAGTCCTCGTCCGCTCCTGCATGCCCATGCCAGTCTCCCACTCGCGTCCGGGCCGGCTGCGGCGCTGTGCCGCAGCCGGCCCGGTAAGGCTCCCCTGAGTGATCGAGGCCACCGTGCGGTCTTCGCACCCCGCTTGTCGCATCGGAATGAATTACGCAACAATGGCGTTGTGAAAAACATGCGCGAGCACCCGGAGGAGCAGGCGGTCGAGTCGGCCGCTGCTGCGCCGCTGCCCGCGTCCGGAGAATCCGCCGCAGGCCAGGGCGGCCACGAGGCCACCCGGGACCGGGTGGCCCGCTCCATCCTGGACCACGGCCCCTCCACCGCCGCCGATCTGGCCGAGCGGCTGGGGCTGACATCCGCGGCGGTCCGCCGCCATCTCGACGCACTGGCCGCAGCCGGCCTGGTCGAGTCCGGTGAGCAGCGGGTCTACGGCCACCGGGGCCGCGGCCGTCCGGCCAAGGTGTTCGCACTCACCGAGTGCGGCCGGGATGTCTTCTACCAGGCCTACGACCAGCTGGCCGCCGACGCCCTGCGCTGGATCGCCGAGGCCGCCGGCGGCGGCAAGGCGGGCGCGGAGGCGGTCGCCGCCTTCGCCCGCGCCCGGCTGGAGCGCGACGCCGAGCGCTACGGCGCCGCCGTCGCGGGGGCCGGCACCCAGGACCGCACCGAGGCGCTTGCGCGAGCCCTGAGCGCGGACGGGTACGCTGCCACGGTGCGGCGTGTGCCGTCCGCCGCGAAGGCGCTCGCAGGCGAGCAGCTCTGCCAGCACCACTGCCCGGTGGCGCACATCGCCGAGCAGTTCCCGCAGCTGTGCGAGGCGGAGACGGAAGTCTTCTCGCGGCTGCTGGGCACCCATGTGCAGCGGCTGGCCACCATCGCCCACGGCGACGGGGTCTGCACCACCCATGTGCCGCCCGGCGACACCGCCAGGACCGACACCGCAAGCCGACCATCCACCACGACGTCACCGACCACGAAGACTGCCTCCGGGAGGAACCCCGTATGACCACGACCGCTCACCCGGAGCTCGAGGGTCTGGGCAACTACGAGTACGGCTGGGCCGACCCCGACGCCGCCGGCGCCGCCGCCAAGCGCGGCCTGAGCGAAGAGGTCGTCCGCGACATCTCCGCGAAGAAGTCGGAGCCGGAGTGGATGCTCAAGCTGCGGCTCAAGGGCCTGCGGCTGTTCGACAGGAAGCCGATGCCGACCTGGGGTTCCGACCTCTCCGGGATCGACTTCGACAACATCAAGTACTTCGTCCGCTCCACCGAGAAGCAGGCCGCCACCTGGGACGAGCTGCCCGCGGACATCAAGAACACCTACGACAAGCTGGGCATCCCCGAGGCCGAGAAGCAGCGCCTGGTCGCCGGTGTCGCCGCCCAGTACGAGTCCGAGGTGGTCTACCACCAGATCCGTGAGGACCTGGAGCAGCAGGGCGTCATCTTCCTGGACACCGACACCGCGCTCAAGGAGCACCCGGAGCTCTTCCAGGAGTACTTCGGCACCGTGATCCCGGCCGGCGACAACAAGTTCGCCGCGCTGAACACCGCGGTCTGGTCCGGCGGCTCCTTCATCTACGTGCCGAAGGGCGTGCACGTGGAGATCCCGCTGCAGGCCTACTTCCGGATCAACACCGAGAACATGGGCCAGTTCGAGCGGACCCTGATCATCGTCGACGAGGACGCCTACGTCCACTACGTCGAGGGCTGCACCGCGCCGATCTACAAGTCGGACTCGCTGCACTCCGCGGTCGTCGAGATCATCGTCAAGAAGGGCGCCCGCTGCCGCTACACGACCATCCAGAACTGGTCGAACAACGTCTACAACCTGGTGACCAAGCGCGCCGTCGCCTACGAGGGCGCCACCATGGAGTGGGTCGACGGCAACATCGGCTCCAAGGTCACCATGAAGTACCCCGCCGTCTACCTGATGGGCGAGCACGCCAAGGGCGAGACCCTGTCCATCGCCTTCGCGGGCGAGGGCCAGCACCAGGACGCCGGCGCCAAGATGGTCCACATGGCTCCCCGCACCTCCTCGTCCATCGTCTCCAAGTCGGTGGCGCGCGGCGGCGGCCGTACCTCCTACCGCGGCCTGATCGAGATCGGCGAGGGCGCCGAGGGCTCCAAGTCCAATGTGCTGTGCGACGCCCTGCTGGTGGACACCATCTCCCGCTCGGACACCTACCCCTATGTCGACGTCCGCGAGGACGATGTCTCCATGGGCCACGAGGCGACCGTCTCCAAGGTCAGCGAGGACCAGCTCTTCTACCTGATGAGCCGCGGCATGTCGGAGAACGAGGCCATGGCGATGATCGTGCGCGGCTTTGTGGAGCCGATCGCGCGTGAGCTGCCGATGGAGTACGCGCTGGAGCTCAACCGGCTGATCGAGCTGCAGATGGAAGGCGCGGTCGGCTGACGCCGGACCCCAGCGAAGACCCACCGGATCACCAGGAAGCGAGAGCAGCCGCAGCCATGGCTGATGTTCAGAACACGACCGGCTCGACGACCGCCGGTTCCATCGAGGTCGGCACAGCCGGCGCCGGAGCCCAGCTGGCCGGGCCCGGCACCGGCCGCACCGCGGCCGTCAGCCAGCCGGTCGACGCCCGGGTGGAGGCCGTCGCGTCCTACGACGTGGCGGACTTCCCGGTGCCCACCGGCCGCGAGGAGAACTGGCGGTTCACCCCGCTGCACCGGCTGCGCGGCCTGCACGACGGCACGGCCGAGGCCAACGGCGGCATCCGGGTGGAGGTCTCGGCACCGGCCGGGGTGACCCAGGAGACGGTGGACCGCGGCGACAGCCGGGTCGGCAAGGCCGGCAAGCCCGTCGACCGGATCGCCGCCCAGGCGTTCTCCGCCTTCGAGAAGGCCTCCGTGATCTCCGTGCCCAAGGACACCGTGCTCAGCGAGCCGATCCGGGTCTCGGTGCACGGCGAGGGCGGCACCGCCTACGGCCACCAGGTGATCGAACTCGGCGCCTTCGCCGAGGCCGTGGTCGTCATCGAGCACACCGGTGACGCCGTGCTGGGCGCCAATGTGGAGTACCTGATCGGCGACGGCGCCAAGCTCACGGTGGTCTCCGTCCAGGACTGGGACGCAACCGCGGTGCACGCCGCCCAGCACACCGCGCTGGTCGGCCGGGACGCCTCCTTCAAGTCGGTGGTGGTCACCTTCGGCGGCGACCTGGTCCGCCTCCACCCCCGGGTCGTCTACGGCGCCCCCGGCGGCGAGGCCGAGCTCTACGGCTTGTACTTCGCCGACGCCGGCCAGCACCTGGAGCACCGCCTCTTCATCGACCACGACACCCCGCACTGCCGCTCCAACGTCGCCTACAAGGGCGCGCTCCAGGGCGAGGAGTCGCATGCGGTCTGGATCGGCGATGTGCTGATCCGCGCCGAGGCCGAGGGCACCGACACCTATGAGCTGAACCGCAACCTGGTTCTCACCGACGGCGCCCGGGTCGACTCGGTCCCCAACCTGGAGATCGAGACCGGCGAGATCGTCGGTGCCGGACACGCCTCCGCCACCGGTCGCTTCGACGACGAGCAGCTCTTCTACCTGCAGGCCCGCGGCATCCCCGCGGACGAGGCCCGCAGGCTGGTGGTCCGCGGCTTCTTCGCCGAACTGGTCCAGCAGATCGGCCTGCCCGATGTGCAGGAGAAGCTGCTGGAGAAGATCGACGCGGAGTTGGAGGCCACCCTCGCATGACCTCCGCACCCCAGGGCTTCGTCCGGGTCTGCGCTCTCAGCGACCTCGACGAGGACAGTCCCAAGCGCGTCGAGATCGACGGCGTCCCGGTGGCCGTCGTGCGTACCGAGGGCGAGGTGTTCGCGATCAACGACATCTGCTCGCACGCCAATGTCTCCCTCTCCGAGGGCGAGGTCGAGGACTGCCAGATCGAGTGCTGGCTGCACGGTTCCAGCTTCGACCTGCGCACCGGCAAGCCGTCCGGGCTGCCGGCCACCAAGCCCGTTCCCGTGTACCCCGTAAAGACCGAAGGGGACGAGGTCTTCGTCTCCGTCACCCAGGAGTCCTGAAGCCCCATGGCCACGCTTGAAATCCGCGACCTGCACGTCTCCGTCGAGGCCGAGAACGGCCCCCGGGAGATCCTCCGCGGTGTCGACCTCACCGTGAAGCAGGGCGAGACCCACGCCATCATGGGCCCCAACGGCTCCGGCAAGTCCACCCTGGCGTACTCCCTCGCCGGCCACCCCAAGTACACCGTCACCGGTGGCACCGTGACGCTGGACGGCGAGGACGTCCTCGCCATGTCGGTGGACGAGCGCGCCCGCGCCGGTGTCTTCCTCGCCATGCAGTACCCGGTCGAGGTCCCCGGTGTCTCCGTCTCCAACTTCCTGCGCACCGCCGCCACCGCCATCCGCGGCGAGGCCCCCAAGCTGCGCACCTGGGTGAAGGAGGTCAAGGAGGCCATGGCCGCGCTCCAGATGGACCCCGCCTTCGCCGAGCGCAACGTCAACGAGGGCTTCTCCGGCGGTGAGAAGAAGCGCCACGAGATCCTCCAGCTGGAGCTGCTGAAGCCGCGGATCGCCATTCTGGACGAGACCGACTCCGGCCTGGACGTCGACGCTCTGCGGGTCGTCTCCGAGGGCATCAACCGGGTCCGCGAGGGCGGCGAGGTCGGCACCCTGCTGGTCACCCACTACACGCGCATCCTGCGCTACATCAAGCCCGACTACGTGCATGTCTTCGCGAACGGCCGCATCGTCGAGTCCGGCGGCGCCGAGCTCGCGGACAAGCTGGAGAACGAGGGCTACGAGGCATATGTGAAGGGGGGCGCTTCCGAGTGACAATCCATCCCGGATCGGCGCACCGTGAGCTGACCGGTCTGCTGGACACCGACGCCATCCGCAAGGACTTCCCCGTGCTGCAGCGGCTGCTGCACGACGGGCAGCCCCTGGTGTACCTGGACAACGCGGCGACCTCGCAGAAGCCGCGGCAGGTGCTCGACGCGCTGAACACGTACTACGAGCAGCACAACGCCAACGTCCACCGCGGCGTCCATGTCCTGGCCGAGGAGGCCACAGCGCTGTACGAGGGCGCCCGCGACACGGTCGCGGCGTTCATCAACGCGCCGAGCCGGGATGAGGTGATCTTCACCAAGAACGCCTCGGAGTCCCTCAACCTGGTCGCCAACATGCTGGGCTGGGCCGACGAGCCCTACCGCGTGGACAGCGACGCCGAGGTCGTCATCACGGAGATGGAGCACCACTCCAACATCGTCCCGTGGCAGCTGCTGTCGCAGCGCACCGGAGCGAAGCTGAAGTGGTTCGGCCTCACCGACGACGGCCGGCTGGACCTGTCCAACATCGAGCAGCTGATCACCGAGAAGACCAAGGTCGTCTCCTTCGTCCTGGTCTCCAACATCCTGGGCACGATCAACCCGGTGGAGGCCATCGTCCGCCGCGCCCAGGACGTCGGCGCCCTGGTGGTCATCGACGCCTCGCAGGCCGCCCCGCACATGGTGCTGGACGTGCAGGCGCTCGGCGCCGACTTCGTCGCCTTCACCGGCCACAAGATGCTCGGCCCGACCGGCATCGGTGTGCTGTGGGGCCGCCATGAGCTGCTGGAGGACCTGCCGCCCTTCCTCGGCGGCGGCGAGATGATCGAGACCGTCTCGATGTCCTCCTCCACCTATGCGCCCGCGCCGCACAAGTTCGAGGCCGGCACCCCGCCGATCGCCCAGGCGATCGGGCTCGGTGCCGCCATCGACTACCTGAACGGCCTCGGCATGGACGCGGTCGCCGCCCATGAGCACGCCATCACCGGCTATGCGGTGGAGCGGCTGCTGGAGGTGCCCGACCTGCGGATCATCGGCCCGCGTACGGCCGAGGACCGCGGCGCCGCCATCTCCTTCACCCTGGGCGACATCCACCCCCATGATGTGGGCCAGGTGCTGGACGAGCAGGGCATCGCGGTCCGGGTCGGCCACCACTGCGCCCGCCCGGTCTGCCTGCGGTACGGAATTCCTGCGACCACGCGGGCGTCGTTCTACCTGTACTCGACGCCGGCCGAGGTCGACGCCCTCATCGACGGGCTGCACCATGTGCGCAGCTTCTTCGGTGTGGGCTGACGGGTAGGAGGACCCGCAGACGTGAAGCTCGATTCCATGTACCAGGAGATCATCCTGGACCACTACCGCAACCCCCACGGCAAGGGGCTGCGGGAGGGCGACGCAGAGGTCCACCACGTCAATCCGACGTGCGGCGACGAGATCACCCTGCGGGTGAAGCTCGAAGGCCCGGTGGTCACCGATGTGTCCTACGAGTCGCAGGGCTGCTCGATCAGCCAGGCGAGCGCCTCCGTGCTGAACGACCTGGTGGTCGGCAAGAGCGTGGGCGACGCCCAGAAGGTCCAGGAGGCCTTCCTGGAGCTGATGCAGAGCAAGGGCCAGTCGGAGGGCGACGAGGAGGTGCTGGAGGACGCCGTGGCGTTCTCCGGCGTCTCCAAGTACCCCGCCCGCGTCAAGTGCGCCCTGCTGAGCTGGATGGCCTGGAAGGACGCCACCGCCCAGGCCATGGCGCAGCGCCCCGAGTGAGTCCCGAGGAGGACGCAAGCATGAGCGAGACCGAGAGCGCCGCCCCGGTGGCGGCCGCCCCGGCGGCCGGGACCGAGGAGACCACCTCGACCGGCATCGTCGGCACCACCGCCGGCACCGTCTCGGTGGAGGACCTGACCGAGGCACTGATGGACGTGGTCGACCCCGAGCTGGGTATCGACGTGGTCAATCTGGGCCTGATCTACGGCCTCCATATCGACGAGTCCGATGTGGCCACGGTGGACATGACCCTGACGTCGGCGGCCTGCCCGCTCACCGACGTCATCGAGGACCAGGCGCGCAGCGCCACCGACGGCCTCGTCCAGGACCTGCGGATCAACTGGGTCTGGATGCCGCCGTGGGGCCCCGACAAGATCACCGACGACGGCCGGGAGCAGCTCCGCGCCCTGGGCTTCAACGTCTGATCGCACCACCGGCACAGCACTGCCCCGCATCCCCCCGGGATGCGGGGCAGTGCTGTGCCGCAGGGCCCGCCGCTGTCAGGATTGCGGGGTGCGCCGCCCCGCTCCAGTGGTCGTGCGGCTGCACAAGGCTTGCGCTCCCTGCGTATGACAGGAGACCGCACAGCCCGCCGGCGGTGGGCGCCGACTGCAGCTGAAGGGCTTGCGTCTCCCGTAGGGGGAGACGCCAGGGTGAGGGCATGGACGGCGACACGCTCTACTCGATCGGCGAGCTGGCCCGGCGCACCGGGCTCACGGTCAAGACGATCCGGTTCTACTCCGACCGGGGCATCGTGACGCCGACCCACCGCAGCCCCGCCGGCTACCGCCGGTACGACACTGACGCCAAGGCACGTCTGGACCTGGTACGGACGCTGCGGCAGCTGGGACTGGACCTGCCCACGATCCGCAGGGTCATGGACCGGGAGCTGTCGCTGCCCGAGGTCGCCGCGGCGCACGCCCGGGCACTGGCCGTGGAGATCCGCGTCCTGCGCCTGCGGCAGGCGGTGCTGACGGCGGCGGCCAGGCGCGGGTCGACCCCTGAGGAGATGGATCTCATGCACAGACTGGCCAACCTCTCCGAGGACGAACGCCGCCGGCTGGTCGGCGACTTCCTCCGCAGCGTCTTCGGTGGCCTGGACGCCGACCCCGAACTGGCGGGGGTGACGCGGTCGATGACCCCCGAGCTGCCCGAGGACCCCGACCCCGGACAGCTGGAGGCATGGGTGGAGCTGGCCGAGCTGTCCCAGGACCCGGATTTCCGGGCGGGCATGCGGCGGATCGCTGAGGACCATGTGGCCGACCGGGCGGAGGGCGGCACCACGGGCCTGCGCCGCGACCCGGTCGCGGAGGTCCGCGACCGGGTCGGCCCAGCCCTGGCGGCGGGCATCCACCCGGGCTCGCCCCAGGCCGATCCGGTCGTCGCGGCGGTCATGGCCCAGTACGCGCAGGCCTTGGGCCGCCCCGACGACATCGGCCTCAGGCGCCGGCTGCTGACCCGGCTGGAGACCGTGAGCGACCCGCGCAGGGAGCGTTACCTCCAGCTGCTCGCGGTGGTCAACGGCTGGTCGGCGCCGCAGAGCCCGGCGCCGGAGTGCGACTGGTTCATCCAGGCCCTGGGCGCCCGGACCCCGGGGTAGCGGGCCGGTTGCACCCGCCGGGGGTGACTGGGACAGGCCGTTCTCCCGCAGCCAGGCCGAGCGCCGACCCTCGCCGGCCCGGGTTCGGGCGAACCCGGGCGAGGCGCTCCCGAGGCCGGGGTCCCCGGAAGGCCGGCCCGCCGGCCGGCGACCCGGGTTGTCGTCCTATGACGGCTGCGCCGGTCCGGCCGCCGGGCGGGGGGTGTCGTCGCGGACGACAGCGAACAGGCCGCGTGCCGTGGCGCCGCCGGGCAGCAGCCACTGGCCCTCGATGTGTCCCAGGCGCTGCGCCGCATCGGGGGAGGGGTCGTCCTGCCGGGGCCGCAGGACGCGGTTCAGCCGGAGGGTGAGCTGTCCGCCCGGGCCGGTGCCGAGCGGGAGGTCGGTGCTGTGCGGCCCGTCGGCCACCTCCGCGAGCCTGGCCGGCGACAGGGGCCCGGTTCCGGTGAAGTGGCGGGTCACGGTCGGGTCGGGGGCGTCGCTGGTGCTCTGGGCCTGCGGTTCGGCCTCGCCGACGACGAGGGCGAGGAGCTGGGCGACGAGCACCGGGTCGCGGCTGCCGTCGTAGACCCAGCGACGGCCGAGCACCCCGTGCTCGGTAGTGCCGATGAGGGCGTGGGCTGCGCCGTCGAGCGGGGCCCCGCGGTAGCTGAGCGGCACCTGGTAGGTGATCGGCCGGCTCCCGGACTCGTCGGTCACCGCCATGAACTCGATCCCCACCTCACCGTGCGGATCGTCCAGCCGGAAGCCTCCGGCCTTGGTGAGCAGCGGCCCGCCTTCCCCGCCGAGGTACCAGCGCCGCGTCGGCAGCCAGTCGGCGAGGAGCTCCAGCTTGCCGGGTGTGAGTGTGGTGCGGTGGATGACAGCCATGCGCGGGCCCTTCCGTTGCGCCTGTTTCCTCGTCGCGCCCGGGGCGCTCGGCGTCGGGTGAGCGGGAGGGCCGCGGCGACCCATGGCGCGAAGGGATCCTCCCACGGTGTCGAGCGGGGCGATGATGACGGGGCGCCGGCACTGCTGTCGCGAGCATGCCCGGCCGGCGGGCCCTCCTTGGTTCGGAGCGGGGCACCGCGCCCGGCCGGCCGGATCCGGCCCGGGCCCGCCGGTACGACCGCCACCGAGCACCGGAACGCAGACCTCGCCCGGAGCGGCACCACCGTCACCGCCGCGGACCTGGGCTTCAACGGCGCCCTGCGGCCCGGGGGAAGCACCACCTTCGGCGCCGCCCCCACCGCGCCCCCGCCTTCAGCTAGACCCCCGCCTGAGCGGACCGGGGCCGGGGCGCAGGCCGCCGCGGCCCGCCCGGGTTGCGCAAAAGGGCCTGTCCGGCCGTGCGCCCGGGCGGGCACACGGCCGGACAGGCCCCGCACTCACCGCCGTCGCAGCGCCGCCACCGCCAGGCCCAGGCAGGCCGCGCACGCCACCGCGGCGAAGCCGCTGAAGGCGGGCAGCAGACCGGTCCGCTGGGCGACCGCGCCCACCGCCACGATCGGCAGGGAGCTGCCCAGATAGACGATCACCCAGAAGGTGCTCAGCTGGCTGCCCCGCCGCTGCGGATCCATCGCCGCGCAGGCCGCCGTGAACAGCGAGCGGAAGGCCAGCCCCTGGCAGGCACCGCCCAGCAGGCTGCCCGCGATCAGCAGCGCCGGCGCGTGCACATACCCGGCCGCAACGACCATGCCCAGCCCCGCGGCCAGGCCCGCCATGCCCAGGACCGGCAGCAGCCGCCGGGCCGAGGGGGGCGCCGCCAGCTGGGTCGCGGCGGAGGCGCCCAGCAGCAGCGCCGCCACCACGGCCCCGGTCATCCGGGAGCCGGTGTGCAGCAGGTCGGCGCTGTATGCGGGCGCCAGGCTGAGATAGACCCCGAAGACGGCGTAGCTGACAAAGCCCGTCCCGGCCGCCAGCAGGAACTCCCTGCGCCCCTGGGCCGGCAGCGCCAGCGCCCGCGGCCGCAGTGCCGTGCGGTGCGGCCGCCGCTCCCGGGCGGTGGCCCGCTGCGGCTGGTGCCCCGGGCTGCGCGGATGCAGCAGCGCCAGCGGTACGCAGAGCGCCAGCAGCGCCACCGCATGCATCAGGAAGGGTGTGTGCACCGGATGTCCGCCCCGGGCCAGCGCAGCGCCGATCACCGGTCCTGCCGCGACACCGCCCGCCGATGAGGCCAGGGTGAGCTTGGCGGCCAGACCCGGCCGGTCGGGCAGCAGATCGGTGAGCGCCGCCCCGGCGGCGCCGGTGGCCATGCCCACCGCGACCCCCTGGACGGCACGGCCCAGCGCCAGCTGCCCGAGGCTGCCTGCGGTGGCGAAGAGCGCGTCCCCGCAGGCGGAGAGCGCGACGGCGGGCAGCAGCAGCGCGCGGCGGCCGAGGTGGTCGGACCAGTGGCCGACCGCGGCGAGCACCGGGACCAGCGCGAACACATACACGGAGAAGAGCAGCGTGGTGTCCAGCGCGGTCAGCGAGAGCCGCTGCTGGAGCAGCGGATAGATCGGCGTGGCCAGGTTGGCGCCGGTCAGCAGGGCGAGCAGGACGGCGGCCGACAGGCCGACGCGGATGCCGCGGGCGGCGTTCCAGCGGCTGAGGGCCGAGAGGCGCAGCAGCTCGCGCGGGGCGAGCTCGCGGGGCAGCAGGGTATCGGTCAGCCGGGTGCCGGCCGACCCGAGGTCCACCAAGGTCGTGGGTCTCCTGTGGTACTGGCTCCCACGGCCGGGTCGGCGGGGTGTGCCGACGCGCCCGCGCGGCGGCGCCGTGGGTGTGGGCCGTCGTACGGGCATCCGGGTGGAGCCGGGTTGCGGGTTGCGGGTGGGGCTCGGTGGCCCCGGGGTTCCGGACGCCGTGCGTACCGGACCGGGTCGAAGAATACGTGCTCAAACGGGCTGGTCAGAAAATCGGCTGGACGTACCACTCTTCCCCCGAATGGCGCAGCGGGGGTCCCCCGTGCTCCTGAATCTCTCGTGCGTCGCCGCCCGGTCGGCCGAATCCGTCGGGAGAGTCGGTGGGGTATCCCCTCGATCGCCCGCGGCACGGTGGAAAGGCGGACCCATGACCGGGATGACCCGAAGGAGACTGCTCGGTGCGGCGGCGGCCACGGCGGCCGGTGCGGCGGCCGCGCTGATGCCGCCCAGTGTGCGGCGGGCGGTGGCGGCGGGGCCGCGGCCGGGGTTCGCTGCGGGATGTGAAGCATGTGGTCCTGCTGATGCAGGAGAACCGTTCGTTCGACCACTACTTCGGCACCCTCGCCGGGGTCCGGGGCTTCGACGACCCCCATGCGCTGCAGCTGCCCGACGGCCGGGACGTCTTCCACCAGCCCGACCCCGGCAACTCCCAGGGTTATCTGCTCCCCTTCCATCTGGACACCCACCGCACCAGCGCCCAGGCCATCCCCTCGACCAGCCACGCCTGGGACGTGCAGCACGAGTCGTGGAACTACGGCCGGATGGACCGCTGGGTGCGCGCCCACCGCGCCGCGGACGGCGACGCCAACGGACCCTTCACCATGGGCTACTACACCCGTGAGGACATCCCCTTCCACTATGCCCTCGCGGAGAGCTTCACCCTCTGCGACCACTACTTCTGCTCGGTGATGGGCCCGACCTGGCCCAACCGCCTCTACTGGATGACCGGCACCATCGACCCCGGCGGCCGGCACGGCGGTCCGGTGACCACCAACGCGGCGCCCCGCCCCTACCGGTGGACCACCTATCCGGAGCGGCTCCAGGCGGCCGGGATCAGCTGGCAGGTCTACCAGGAGGAGGACAACTACGGCTGCAACATGCTGACGTCCTTCGACACCTTCCGCCGCGCCCGGCGCGGCGACCCGCTCTACGAGCGCGGCCTGACCAACTCCCCGGCCGGCTCCTTCGAGGACGACGCCCGCAACGACCGGCTGCCGACCGTCTCCTGGATCATCCCCACCAGCTACCAGTGCGAGCACCCCGACTACCTGCCGGCGGTGGGCGCCGACTACATCGCCTCCAAGATCGAGGCCATCGCCTCCAACCCCCAGGTGTGGGCCAAGACCGTCTTCATCCTCAGCTACGACGAGAACGACGGGCTCTTCGACCATGTGCTGCCGCCCGTGGCGGGCCCCGGCACCACCGGTGAGTCGGTGGCGGGGCTGCCGATCGGGGCCGGGTTCCGGGTGCCGTGCATCATCGTCTCGCCGTGGACGGTCGGCGGCTGGGTGGCGGGCGAGCCCTTCGACCACACCTCGCAGCTGCGCTTCCTGGAGCGGGTCACCGGGGTGCAGGAGAAGAACCTCACTGCCTGGCGCCGGTCCGCCTTCGGCGACCTCACCTCGGCCTTCCAGTTCACCGGCGGCCCCCAGCAGCCGCCCCGGCTGCCGGACACCGAGGCCTGGATGCTGGCCGCCGAGGCCGCGGCGGAGAGCCTGCCCAGGCCCTTCCCCCCGACCGGTGGCCAGCAGGCGCCGCGCCAGGAGCGCGGTTCGGTCAGGCGCCGCACCCCGGGCTTCGGCTGACCACCCGCCACCCCCCTGGCACCACCCCCTGGCACCACACTCCGGCACGGGCCGCCGAAGGCGCATCGGCGGCCACCGGGCCGATAGGCTGGTGCCGGAACCGGCCACCGTGCCCCAGCACCTGAGCCGGCCGCATCCCATCCGCTCCACCCGTGCCAGTCCGAGGAGAACGTGCCACCATGGCCGGACGACGCCGCAACACCCCTGACAGCCCGTCGGCCACCGGCCAGGGCACGGAGCCGGGCGGCAGGCTCCCCGCCGACCTGGCCGTCGAGGAGCTGTACGGCGCCTACCGTGCGGGCGGCCTGGACGACGCGACCGACCCCGACGACGCCCCGGTGTTCGTCCCCCCGGTGAGGCTGCTGCCCGAGGCCGAGCTCGCCGCGGTCGCGCTGCAGGTGCCGCTGCTGGACCGCGCCGTACGGCTCGCCCGCTGGATCGCCCCGTACCGTCCGGTGGACCAGTTCGGCGAACCCGGGGCGGAGCTGGAGGCGGAGGCCTCGGCGGCGCTCGGACTGGCCGATGCCGACGAGGACGCCGAGCGCGGTACGGCCGCGCTGATGCAGGCCTGGTCGCTGGCGGTGGACCTGGAGCTGATCGAGATCGGCGAGGCCGCCAAGGACGAGGGGGAGGGCCAGGTCGCCCGGCCGGGTGACGAGCTGGCCGCGGTGGAGTCGGGTGACCCCGAGGCCGTGCTGGAGGCCTGGCTGAGCGCCGCCGATGTGGTGATCGACACCGCGTCCGAGGCGGATGCGCCCTTCCCCGACCCGGGTGAGCTGGCGGTCGGCGACTCCGACGAGCTGGACGAGGAGCGCGCGGCCGCGTCGGTGGAGGAGTTCGAGGCGGCCCACGAGGAGGCGCAGGAACTCCTCGACCAGGCGCTCCAGGTGCTCTACGAGTCCACCGCCTTCGCCGAGCAGGGCGCCGAGACGGTGCCGCTGGGCGTGCTGGCCGCGCTGCTGGTGGTCCCGGACGGGCAGGAGCCCACCGAGGAGATGCTCGGCGACATCACCTCCGTGATGGTCGCTCTCGACCCCATGCTCTCCGACCTGTCGGAGATCGGACTGGTGGAGTACCACCCCATCGACCCCGACCTCTTCGAGGAGCCCGAGGAGGGCGAGACGGAGACCCCGCTGCCCGAGGCGCCGGTCGACGACGAGGAGGCGGCCAGGTTCGGCCTGGTCCGGCTCACCCCGCTCGGCCAGTACGGGGTGCGCCAGTGGCTGCTGGAGGAGGGCTACGACGCCCCGCTGGTGGGTGAGCACGCCAAGGGAGACGCCGCCGCGCTGCTGCGCGGGGTGTCGGAGGCGGTCAATGTGCTGCCCGAGGAGGAGATCCGCGAGTGGGTGCGCGGACGGGAGCCGCTGGCGGCCGCCCGCGAGCTGCTGGCCGCCGCCCGGGGCGGTGACACCCTGGGCCCGGTCCGCCGGGTGCTGTGCCAGCTGGCCCTCACCGAGCTGGGCGCCGACGCCGAGCCCGCGCTGCGCGAGGTGCTGGACGACCCCGAGCTGGGCGGCTTCTGCCGCGCCTGGCTGGTGGAGCGGGGTGCCGCGGACGTCCCCGAGCCGGGCCGCACCATGGCCCTGTGGACCACCGTGGACACCCTGGCGGCCCAGCTGATGGACCCGGACGTCGACACCGAGCTGCTCACCGAGCTGGTCGGCGGACTGCCGCTGTCGCCCGACCCGGCGGCCTTCCTGGCCGAGCTGTGGCGGGTGGAGCATGTCTGCACCCCCGAGGTGCTGGACGCCATCGGCGAGTTCCACGGCGACAAGCAGGTCGCCAAGGAGGCCCGCAAGGCCGCCTACAAGGCGCGTTCCCGCCGCCCGGAGTGACGACCGCTCCGGGGGTGCCCGCCGGGTGCCCCCGGAGTGCGTCCCACCGGGACGCCCGGGCGCCCGGGACGGCCCGCCCGCGACCGGCAGCCGCGCGGATGCCGCCGCGCACCGTGCGGACGTCGCCGCCGGACCGGGGCCGACCACGGGCGGAGCGCCGTCGGAGGGTCGGTGGGCCTCGCCGGATCCCTGTGCAAAAGGTGCACTTGCGGAGGTGTGCCACCGTATCGTGAGGGCGACGATGCGAGGGCGGACCTACCAGGCAGGGGGCGTGGCGGGTGCACTACACCGGGAGTGGAGCGGGGGCGGCCGGCCGGCGGAGGCCGATCGAGGAGGAGATGGCGGCCGCACTGGAGTCCTGGAGACGGGCCGGTCGGCTGCCGTATGCGCCGGCGGCCGGACTGCCGGGATCCCGGGTGCTGGCCGGCTGGCATTCCGTCAACGGGGAGCTGATCGCCTTCACCCTGCTCGCCGGTGAGCCCCGGGAGCAGGCCGGGCCCTTTGTCTCGGTGCGGACCGCGGTGTCCGGTGACGACCTGCGGGGCGAGGTGCTGAGCGGCCTGGACGAGGTGATCGAGGACGAGCGGGACCGCATCTTCGAGTTGACCGGGCTCGACGAGGGCGACGGGCCGCGGGAGGCCTCCACAGCCGAACTGACGCTGCTGGTGGACGGTGTGCCGGTGCCCGCCCGAGTGCGGGTGGAGCGGCCGGGCGCCGACGGAGAGGTGGAGCTGTGGGCCGCGCAGCTGACGCTGCGCCGGTCGGGCCGCCCGATGGAGCTGACGGTGACCGTCCGCGGTCTGCCGGTGGGTGAGCCGCCGCTGGTGGCGGCCGACGATCTGGGCCCCTATGTGGCCGGACGGGAGCGGCTGCTGGCGGAGGCCGCCTCCGACCGTTCCGCGGCGGCAGCGGCCGGGGAGCCGGCGCCGCCCGCTGCGGTGGGCCTGTCGGCGCATCGGCAGCTGGCGCTGGACGGTATGGAGCGGTCCCGCATCCTGGCGCAGCAGTTGAGCGAGGGTCGTACCCCGCGCACCCCGCGCCGACTGCGGATGCGCGGGAGCGGCGACCTCTGGGAGACGGCGGTGCGGCAGCAGATGCGGCTGGCCTCGGAGGACCGCTGGGAGGCGGACGAGTCGGTGACCTCGATGGTCAATCAGCTCGGCTGGCTGGCGGAGCGGGCCGACTGGGCGGTGGGGACCGAGGACGGGCGCCAGGCGGTGGAGGAGACGGTCCGTCACACCGTGTTCGGGAGTGAGGTTCCCAGCCTCCGCGCCCAGCTGGCGTGGCGCGTGGTGTGGAGCGATCCGCGCGGCCAGGAGTCCGGTCTGGCGGACTGGCTGGGGCAGTGGGAGCGCTGGCGGCGGGACCGCAGGCGCAGTGTTCGAAGAGGTTGAGGAGACCATTACCTCTCATTGACCTTTGCTTTGCCTTGAGTTCAGTGCATGGCTGGACCCTGCTGGTCAGCCGGCCGCCCGGGCCGGTGGCCTACGCCAGGAGAACTCCATGCCGCTGTCCCGCAGGGACTTCGTCAACCGCTCGGCCCTCACCGGGGCCGGGGTACTCATCGCCGGCAGCGCCGATGTGCTGGCCACCGCCCCGGGCGCGATCGCCGCCCCAGAGGGAGGCCACGCTGCCGCGGGCGCCACCACCGCACTGGGCTACGGTCCGCTGGTCGCCGACCCCGCGGGCATCCTCGCGCTGCCCGAGGGCTTCCGGTACGAGATCATCACCCACAGCGGGAAGACCGAGCTGGAGACCGGTCAGACCACCCCGTCCAACCACGACGGCACCGCGACCTTCCCCGCCCACGGCGGCGGCACCCTGCTGGTCAACAACCACGAGATCAGCGGCACCCTGGCGGCCGCGGCGGCCCCCGTGCCGCACCTGGACGGCCATGTCTACGACCCCGCCGCGGCCGGCGGCTGCACGGTGGTCGAGGTCCGCAAGCACGGCGGACGGGTCCGGGAGTGGGTGGGCATCGCCGGTACGGCCACCAACTGCGCCGGCGGCCGCACTCCCTGGGGCACCTGGTTGACCTGCGAGGAGACCGAGGTCAAGGCCGGCGAGTCCGGGATGACCAAGGACCACGGCTATGTCTTCGAGGTCGACCCCTACGACCGCGCCGCCAACCGCGACCCCGAGCCCGTCAAGGCGCTGGGGCGCTACGCCCATGAGGCCGTGGTCGTCGACGAGCAACGCGGCCATGTCTACCTCACCGAGGATGCGGCCGGCCCCAACGGCCTCCTCTACCGCTGGACCCCGCCGCACGGCTTCCACCACGGCAGCGGCCGACTGCGCACCCTGGCCGCCGACGCCGGGGTGCTGGAGGCCTTCAAGGTCTTCGACCGGCACGGCAAGTTCGTCGACGACCTCTCCCGCGCCACCTCGATCGGCACCGTCTACGGCGTCGACTGGGTGAAGGTGCCGGACCGGGACGCCAGGACCACCTCCGTCCGCAAGCAGTTCAAGGACGGCGAGGTGACCCGCTCCCGCAAGCTGGAGGGGATGTGGTGGGGCGACGGCGGCTTCTACTTTGTGGCCAGCTTCGCCCGTACCGAGTCGCCGGTGCAGCACGACGGCCAGGTCTGGTTCTACAACCCGGCGCGGCGCACCATCACCCTCAAGGTGCTGCTGGGTGTCAACGCCGACGTCTGGGCGGACCACGGCAACTTCGACGGCCCGGACAACATCACGGTCTCGCCGTACGGCGGTCTGGTCATCGCGGAGGACGGCGAGGGGGTCTCGCACCTCTTCGGCACCACCGACGACGGGCGCACCTTCCCGATCGCGCGCAACGAGCTGAACATCGGCACCGCGGAGAAGCCCGAGTACAGCGAGTTCACCGGGGTCACCTTCTCCGTCGACGGTGACACCCTGTTCGCCAACATCCAGACCCCCGGCATCATGCTGGCCATCACCGGCCGCTGGAACCGGAAGGGTGGCGGTCACCACCACCACGGCTGATCGTCGGTCAGTTGCGTTGAGGGCGGCGGGATCCGAAGGGCGGAGCCCGCCGCCCACTTCTTCGGAAGAATGCAGAGACTTCTCTGCCGAGACATCTATGCAGAGAGTTCTCTGCAATCTAGGGTGTGTGCCATGGCCGACACCCCAGCACCCGCATCCGCCCCCGGACCCGCATCCGCCCCCGGACCCGCATCCACTCCCGGACCCGCCGACAAGCCGGTCCGCCGGATCGACGCCCGCAGCCTGCGCGGACTGGCGCATCCGCTGCGTATGCAGATCCTCGAACTGCTGAACCTCGACGGACCCGCCACCGCCACCGGGCTCTCCGAGCGCCTCGGCGAGAAGACCGGGACCGTCAGCTGGCATCTTCGCCACCTTGCCGAGCACGGCTTCATCGAGGAGGAGACCGGCCGCGGCACCAAGCGTGAGCGCTGGTGGCGGGTGGTGCAGGGCACCAGGGTGCTCAACACCGGAGAGTTCAGCGACGTACCGGAGGCCCGAGGCGCGCTCTCCGTCTATCTGCACGAACTGGTGCAGCAGTACTACAACCGCGTGATCGACTACCTCAACGACGACTGGCCGGAGGAGTGGCGCGGCGCCGGCACCCTCTCCGACTGGAGCGATCTTCGGCTGACCGCAGATCAGCTCGAGGCCCTCAACGCGGAGCTGCGGGCCGTCGTCGCCCGGCACACCCCCGCGCCGGGCACCGAACCCGGGCCCGACACGCTCCCGGTCATCGTGCAGCTCCAGTCCTTCCCGCGCCGCCCGCGGGGTGACGCATGAGTACGGACCCCCGCGGCGGGCTGCTCCGCCGCCACCGGGACTTCCGCCTGCTCTGGTGCGGTGAGACCACCGGCAAGTTCGGCGGCGCCGTCACCGGTGTGGCCATGCCGCTGGTCGCCGTCTCCACCCTGCACGCGGGCACCCTCGAGGTCAGCCTGCTGAGCGCCGCCGCCTGGCTGCCCTGGCTGCTCATCGGACTCCCCGTCGGCGCCTGGGTGGACCGGATGCGCCGCCGGCCGATCATGCTCATCGCCGACGCGGTCTCCCTGCTGGTGTTCGCCGCCGTCCCGGTCGCCGCCTGGTGCGGGGCGCTGAGCATCACCGGGCTCATCGGCGCCTCCCTGCTGGCGGGCACCGCGGCGGTGTTCTTCCAGACCGCCTACAGCGCCTACCTCCCGGGCCTGCTGGCCCCCCAGGACCGGCCCGAGGGCAACGCCAAACTGCACGGCAGCGCCTCCGCCGCGCAGATCGCCGGACTCGGCGCGGGAGGCCTGCTCGCCCAGGCCGCGGGCGCGGTCAACGCCATGTACGGCAATGCGGCGACCTTTCTGGTGTCGGTGCTCTGCCTGCTGGGGATCCGTCACCGCGAACCACGGGTCCCCGCAGCGGAGCGCCCCCGGAAGGCCCTCGTCCAGGAGGTCGGGGCCGGACTGCGGCTGGTGGCGGGCGATCCGTGGATCCGCACCATGACCCTCTTCGGCGCGGTCTCCAACCTGTGGCTGACCGGCTATCAGTCGATCCAGGTGGTGTTCCTGGTGCGGGAGGTCGGACTCGCCTCCGGAGCCGTCGGCGGTCTGATCGCCGCGACCAGCGTCGGCGGTGTCGTGGGCGCCCTGGTCGCCCGCCGGGTCGCGGCCAGGGCGGGTACCGCCCGGGCGCTGCTGGCCTTCGAACTGGGCGTGCCGGTCCTCGCCCTGCTCATCCCGCTCACCACCGGTGGCGCCGGACTGGTCTGCTATGTGGTCGGCGGTCTCTCGGTCTCCGGTGGAGTGGTCGCCGGAAACGTCATCAAGTCCAGCTTCCAGCAGAGCTACTGCCCGCCCGCCCTGCTCGGCCGGGTCGCCGCCAGCAGTGCCTTCCTCAACTACGGCACGATCCCGCTCGGAGCCGTCCTCGCCGGAGTGCTGGGTACCACCCTCGGCATCCGCCCGGCGATGTGGATCACCACGGCGGGAGTCCCGCTCGCTGCCCTGATCCTGTACTTCTCGCCGATCCGGCGCTGCCGGGACCTGCCGTCCAGCCCTCCGGAGAAGGCGCGGACCACCGAACCGCAGCCCACCGCAGGGGCTTCGGCTTGATGACTCGTCAGTCGCTGCTCACCGCAGGGGAGCGCGACATCCGGGTCGTCCTCCCGCTGCCGGACGGAGGCGCCGCCCCGCCCGAAGGCCGCAGGCGGTCAGCGGGGCCCGGTCGGGGGCCCCGCCAGCCGCAGCTGGAGCATCGCCAGCAGCCGCTGCTCGGGATGGGCGAGATCGAGCCCGGTGAGCTCCTCGGCACGGCGGACCCGGTAGCGCAGCGTGTTGGGGTGGATATGGAGGCGCTCGGCCGCGGAGCGGACGTCGCCGAACGCATCGAGGTACGCCAGGACCGACTCGGCGAGCCGGGTGCCGTGCCGGGCGTCCCGGTCGGTGAGGGCGGTGAGCGCGGGGTCGCGCAGCGCGGGCCGGTCGGCGAGCAGTGCGAGGACCTCGCCGAGCAGGACCTCGGCCGCCACCTCGTCCAGCGAGGCGACGTCGGAGAGGACCCGGCCGCGGTCCATCGCGGCCAGCACCCGGTCGGCCTGCCGCCGGGAGTCGGGGACATCCGCGAGCCGGGGGACCACCGGCCCCACCGCGGCCTGGAGGCGGACGCCCAGATGGCGCCCGGCAGCCTCGGTGATCTCCACGACCCAGCCGCGCACCGTGGCCGGCGAGAGCCCGGCCGGCAGCTCCGGCAGCAGCACATACACCCGTGACTCGGCCGGGGAGAGCAGCGCGCTGTGGTGCCTGGCCGCCGCATGGACGGAGATCAGCGCGGTCAGCTCGCTGCGGGTGAACTCCATCCCCGACGCCTCGGAGCCGGTGTCCCGCGCGGCCGCGCGCAGCGCGAAGCCGATCACCAGGGCCGGGCGGCGGGCGTCCAGCCCCAGATGGGTGGTCAGCGACTGCGGGCCCGTGGAGCCGTCCAGCAGACCGGCCAGCAGCGACTGGGTGAGCCTGAGGTCGGCGGAGACCTCGCGGCGCCGCCGTACCAGGTGGAGTGCCGCGACCCGGGCCGCGCCCAGCAGCGCCTGTTCCGAGCGGGGTTCCAGCGGACGCGACCCCTCCTGCACCCAGATGGTGCCCAGCGGCTGCGTCCCGGCCCGGATGCCGACCGCGAGACGGCGGCGGATGCCCAGTTCGGGGTGGTCGTCGATGGCGATGACCGCGTCCGAGGTGCGCAGATGCTGGAAGACGCCCCACTCCCGCAGCTTGGAGAGATAGGGCTCGGGACCCTGCCAGCCGAGGATGGACAGCCTCCGCAGGTCGTCCACCTCGTCGGAGGAGCGGGAGTAGGCCAGCACCCGGCTGGAGGTGTCCTCGATGGAGACGATGCCGCCGGTCAGCACCGCCGTGGTCTGGGCCAGCGAGAAGAGGTCGCCGCTGCCCTCCCCGCCGCCCGCGCCGGACTCCGGGCGGCCACTGCCCAGGACCGCGCGGGCCAGTGCGTCCAGATGCTCCCAGCGCGCCTCCCGGCGCACCGACAGCAGCGCCACCCCGGCCTCCGCCGCGGCCTCGCTGAGCATCGCGGCCTGCCCGGGGGCGTCCAGCTTCACCGCCACGGCCGCGGCCCCGGCCGCACCGGCCGCCCGCAGCGCCGGCAGCGCCGCGCGGCCGCGGGCGCCGATGGCCAGCACCAGCTCGCCGGGGAGGGCCTGCGCCGGGTCCTCGGGGTCGAGGATGGCCACGTCCCGGACCTCGACGTCGAGCCCCGCCGGGGCGGCCTGCAGCTCCACCAGCGGTTCGCCCAGTGACATCAGCAGCTGGCGCAGGCTGATGCCCTCCTCGGCCGTGGGCACCGGCTTCTGCTCGGACACTGCTCGCTCACCCCGCTTTCGTACGGGCGGACAAGCCCCGGCCCCCGATGTTAGCCGCGGCGACAACGGTGGGACGGATAGCAGCTCCTACCGTGGGCAGTGACGCGAGACCCGCGACCAGAGGCGAATCGAAGGAGAGCGCGCGCATGGATGCTGTGACCCAGGTCCCCGCGCCGGTGAACGAGCCGGTCCACAGCTACGCCCCCGGCAGCCCGGAGCGGGCCCGTCTGGAGGCCGAACTGAAGCGGCTCGCGGCGGAGCCGACCGAGCTGACCATGACCATCGCCGGTGAGCGCCGCCTCGGCGGCGGCGAGCCGATCGACGTGGTCCAGCCGCACAACCACGCGGCCAAACTCGGCACCATGCACAACGCCACCCGCGACGACGCCCAGGCGGCGGTCGACGCGGCCCTCGCCGCCGCCCCTGCCTGGCGGGCGCTCTCCTTCGACGACCGCGCCGCGGTCTTCCTCAAGGCCGCCGACCTGCTGTCCGGCCCCTGGCGGGAGACCATCGCCGCGGCCACCATGCTGGGCCAGTCCAAGACCGCCCAGCAGGCCGAGATCGACTCGCCGTGCGAGCTGGTCGACTTCTGGCGGTTCAACGTCCACTTCGCCCGGCAGATCATGGCCGAGCAGCCGACCTCCTCGCCGGGTGTGTGGAACCGCAGCGACCACCGCCCCCTCGAGGGCTTCGTCTATGCGATCACCCCGTTCAACTTCACCGCCATCGCCGGCAACCTGCCGACCGCCCCGGCCCTGATGGGCAATGTGGTGGTGTGGAAGCCGTCCCCCACCCAGCAGCTCGCCGCCCACCTGCTGATGCAGCTGCTGGAGGAGGCCGGACTGCCCAAGGGCGTGATCAACATGGTGACCGGTGACGGCCTGGCCGTCTCCGAGGTCGCCCTCGCCCACCCGGAGCTGGCCGGTATCCACTTCACCGGCTCCACCCCGACCTTCCAGCACCTGTGGCGCACCGTGGGCGAGAACATCGCCCGCTACCGCAGCTACCCGCGGCTGGTCGGCGAGACCGGCGGCAAGGACTTCATCCTCGCCCACCCCTCGGCCGACCCGGCGGTGCTCAAGACCGCGATGACCCGCGGCGCCTTCGAGTTCCAGGGCCAGAAGTGCTCCGCAGCCTCCCGCGCCTATGTCCCCGCCTCCGTCTGGGAGCAGATCAAGGACGAGTTCCGCGACGAGGTCGAGTGGCTGACCATGGGCGACGTCACCGATCTCGGCAACTTCATGGGCGCGGTGATCGACGCCCGCTCCTTCGCCAAGAACAAGGCCGCCATCGACCGGGCCAAGGCCGGCCCGGCGGTCGAGGTCTTCGCGGGCGGCAGCTATGACGACTCGGTGGGCTACTTCGTCCGGCCGACCGTGCTGCTCTGCTCGGACCCGGACGCCGAGTACTTCCGTGACGAGTACTTCGGCCCGATCCTCGCGGTGCACGTCTACGAGGACGAGCGCTACCAGGAGGTGCTGGAGCAGATGGAGTCGGTCGCCTCGTACGCCCTGACCGGCGCCGTCATCGCCCAGGACCGCGCGGCGGTCGCGCACGCCATGGAGACCCTGCGGTTCGCCGCCGGCAACTTCTACATCAACGACAAGCCCACCGGTGCGGTCGTCGGCCAGCAGCCCTTCGGCGGCGGCCGGGCCTCCGGCACCAACGACAAGGCCGGCGCGGCCCAGAACCTGCTGCGCTGGACCTCCACCCGGTCCATCAAGGAGACGTTCGTCCCGCCGACGGACTACCGCTACCCGCACATGGGCTGACGGCCCGTGACTCTACCCGCCGGTCCGGGTTTGGGTCCGGCGGGTGCGGGCAGACGCCGTACGGGTCACCCCGTCGGACTGCTGCCCGGTCCGACCCCGAACGTGTCGCGCATCCCCCCGCGCGGCACCGGGCGCACACCAGCGCGGCCGGCGCATCCCCCCGCGCCAGGCCCTGGAACGCGCCCGGCGGGCGCGCCGCATCCCCCCTTGCGGCGTGCCCGCCCACTTCTTGCCACTCCCTATCGCCGCCCCCGGCCCTCCGGCGCGGCCCGTGACCCCTGGAGTTACCGTGCTCCGTTCCGCGATCCTCGCCGCATCCCGCTCCGCGCAGGTCCGCACCGTCGTGGAGAAGCTCCCGCCGACCCGCGCCATCGTGGACCGCTTTGTCGCCGGTGAGCCGCTGGACGCCGCCCTGGCCGCCACCGACGAGCTGGCCGCTTCCGGCCGCCGGGTGACCCTGGACCACCTGGGCGAGGACACCCGCGACGCCGCCCAGGCGGCGGGCACCGCCGCCGCGTACGAGAAGCTGCTGGCGGCGCTGAAGGAGACCGGGCTCGCGGAGCACGCCGAGGTCTCGGTGAAGCTCTCCGCGGTCGGCCAGTTCCTGCCGCAGGACGGCGAGAAGGTCGCGCTGGAGAACGCCCGCCGGATCTGCGAGGCGGCGGCGGACGCGGGCACCACGGTCACCCTCGACATGGAGGACCACACCACCACCGACTCCACCCTGGGCATCGCCCGGGAGCTGCGCGCCGACTTCCCCTGGGTCGGCGTGGTGCTCCAGGCGTACCTGCGGCGCACCGAGGCCGACTGCCGCGACTTCTCCGGCGAGGGCTCCCGGGTGCGGCTCTGCAAGGGCGCGTACCAGGAGCCTGCCTCGGTCGCCCTGCAGAAGAAGGGGGACGTGGACCGCAACTACGTCCGCTGCCTCAAGGCGCTGATGGCGGGGGAGGGCTACCCGATGGTCGCCTCCCACGACCCGCGGATGGTGAAGATCGCCGGGCAGCTGGCCGAGTGGCACGGTCGCAAGGCCGACTCCTTCGAGTACCAGATGCTCTACGGGATCCGCCCGGAGGAGCAGCTGCGGCTCGCCCGCGAGGGTGCCACCATGCGCGTCTACCTGCCGTACGGCCAGGAGTGGTACGGGTACTTCATGCGGCGGCTGGCGGAGCGTCCGGCCAACCTGACGTTCTTCCTGCGCGCCATGGCCACCCGGGGCTGACCGCAGCCGGTCTCCGGCCCCCGCCGCACTGCGGCGGGGGCCGTTCGGCACGGGCCGGGAATGGCCGGTTCCGGTCGGGCCGGGGCCTGACCGCAGGGGTGCGCAGCCGGGGAATCTCGCTAGCATGCACGTGTTCTGCACAGGTCATCCGAGCCCGCGCACCCGCGCGGGTCCCCTTCGCCACCCCGGAGGCAGACATGCGCAGCAGTGGACCCCGTACCCATGCCGCCATCGGCGTCCTGGCGGTGCTGGCCGGAACGGCGCTCGCGCCACCGGCCGCCGCCGCAGTCGTCGACCCGGCCCCGATCGGCCCCAAGCAGACCTTCGTCGGCGAGGTCAACGGAACATCCAAGGGCGCCGCCATCCAGATGGGCTGCTTCGGCCCGGTCCTCCCCGGCTCGACCGGCCACCCCCTGGCCGGGCAGTCGGTGGACGTCCTGCCCGGATCGCTCTCCGGCTCCTCCGACGTCGGCTACACCGGCTCCGCAGGCACCCAGGTGAACGTCTCCTTCGGTGAGGCGGTCTCCGTCGGCACCCCGGTCGTGCTGCGCGCCTACGCGGTGAAGGCCCAGATCCCCACCTCCCTGGTGCTGCCCTGCTACGGCTCCGGCAAGGTGGTGTTCACCCCCGAGCCCACCAGCGCCGACGCGCGGTCCGCCACGGTGGTCGTCGAGTACGTCGGCCAGCCCTGACACGACCGTCGACGCACCGCACCCCCGGGGTCGTATCGCCCCCGGGTCCGGTGCGCCCCGTCGCTCAGCCGAGCAGCCCCCGCTTGTAGCCCTCGCTCACCGCCGCCGCCCGGTCCCGGACCCCCAGCTTGTCGTAGAGATGCAGCAGATGGGTCTTGACGGTGGCCTCGCTGATGAACAGCTGCCGGGCCGCCTCCCGGTTGGTGGTGCCCTCGGCGACCAGCCGCAGCACCTCCAGCTCCCGGTCGGTCAGCGAACCCGCCGCCGGGGCACGCATCCTCCCCAGCACCTTCGCAGCCGCGGACGGCGCCAGTACCGTCTGCCCCTGGTGGGCGGCCCGCACGGCGCGGATCAGCTCCTCCCGGGGCGCGTCCTTCAGCAGATAACCGGTGGCGCCCGCCTCCACCGCGGGCAGCACATCGGCGTCGGTGTCATAGGTGGTCAGCACCAGGACCCGCACCTGAGGGGCCCGGTCGCGCAGCAGCCGGATCGCCTCCACGCCGCCCATCCCCGGCATCCGCAGATCCATCAGCACCACATCCGCGCTGCCGTCCGAGGCGCGGGCCACCCCCTCGGCCCCGTCGGCCGCCTCGCCGACCACCTCGAAGCCCGGGTCGCCGCTGAAGATGCCGCGCAGGCCGTCGCGGACGATGGGGTGGTCGTCGACGATCAGCAACCGGATCGGGGGCTGCGACCGGGTCATCCCACAACCTCCAGCACCGGGACGCGGGCGCTGACCGCGGTGCCCTCCCCGGGCATGGACTCGACCTCCAGGGTGCCGCCCGCCTGCCGCAGACGCTGCCGCATGGCGGTCATGCCGTAGCCGCCGTCCGCGCCGCTCCGCCGGAGCTCCCCGGCGGCCGGGGAGGTGAAGCCGGTCCCGTCGTCGCGGACGTCCAGCACCACCACATCGGGGGTGTACGAGAGGGTCACCCCCGCCCGGGACGCCCTGGCGTGTTTCGCCACATTGGCGAGCGCCTCCTGCGCCGCCCGGAAGAGCGCCACCTCCAGCCCGGGGGGCAGCGGCACCGGCTCCCCGGTGACCTCCACCCGGACCGGCACCCCCGAGGTCTCCGACCAGCCGTGCGCCAGGTCGGTGACCGCCTGCGGCAGATGCGGGGCGTCGGCCAGCGGACCGGGACGCAGTGCCTGCACCGAGCGCCGGGCCTCGGCCAGACTGTCGCGGGCCAGCCGGCGGGCCAGATCCAGATGGTGGCGGTGCTGCCCGGGCCGGTCGGTGCTGCGGTCGGCCGCCTCCAGCTGGGTGAGGATGCCGATCAGCCCCTGCGCCAGGGTGTCGTGGATCTCGCCCGCCATCCGCCGCCGCTCGTCCAGCACCCCCGCCTCCCGGGCCTGGACCAGCAGTTGGGCGTGCAGCCCGGCGTTCTCCTTCAGGGTGGCCTCAAGGCGGCGGTTGGCCTCGGCGAGCTCCTCGACCATGCGGCCGCGCTGCGTACTGCGCCGCTCGGACATCAGGCCCGCGTACATCACACTGCCGCCGATCACCAGGTTGACCAGGATGAACACCCCGTACAGCGTCGCCCCCGTGCCGCTGGTGATCTGCCGGAAGCCACCGATCTGGGTGGACGCCATGAGCGGCACGGTGGCCGCGACACCGACGGCCTTCCACCGGCCCGGCAGCAGATCGGCGTGCACATAGCCGGTGAAGCCGAAGAAGCCGAACAGCGGACTGCGCGCCACCAGCACACCCACGAAGACGATCAGCCCGGCGTAGTACAGCGCCATCAGACCGGGCCGCTCCCGCCACCGGGGGTGCAGGGTGACCAGCCACAGCATCCAGCCGCCCGCGGCCCCGGCGATCAGAGTCGTCTGCACCGTGGCCGCCGGGTCCGGACTGCGAAGAGGGCGGTCAGCACCACGGAGACCACCAGTCCGAAGTACGGCACGGTGTCCAGCAGCAGCGCGACGCGGCGTTCCTGGCCGTCCGCGGCGGCGGTGTCCATCAGGCCCCCCGATGCCCTCGCTGATCACTCCCACCGGAAGAATCGCACGGCTGCCGCACCCGCCGCCAGCGCCCAGCAGGCGAGCACCGCCAGGTGCTCCGCGGTCGAGCCCCGGCCGGAGGCGGTGGCCGTCATCGCCCCGAGCGGCACGAACTCCCCGATCCTGACCAGGGTGTGCGGCAGGGACTGCATCGGCACATACAGGCCGGCGAAGAAGAAGTTGAGGATCATCAGCGGGACACCCGCCGCCGAGGCGGTGCCCGCGGTCGGGGCCACCGCAGCGACCACCAGGCCCAGCCCCAGCAGCGCCGCCGACCCCAGCGCCAGCGCCGCCACCGCGGCCGCCGGGTGCTCCGGCGCCCTGGCGCCAAAGACCAGCCCGCCGATGGCCACCACGCCGCCGCTGGTGACCGCCACCGACACACAGATGACGGCCAGTTGGGCGCCCAGCAGTCCGGCGACCGGCACCGGACTGGCGGACAGCCGCCGCAGCACCCCCTTCTCCCGGAAGGTGGCGAGCGAGACCGGCAGCGCGGTCAGCGCCAGGATCGCCGGGGTGAGGACGGCCAGGGTGGGGACATAGATGTCGATCAGCCGCAGGCCGCCGAAGTCCTTCGAGTGCTCGCGGAAGGAGGGCAGCAGGCCGAAGAGCGTCACCAGGGCGATCGGCAGGGCCATACCGAAGAGGATCACCGCGGGCTCGCGCAGCTGGAGCCGGAACTGGACGACGGTGAGACGGCGCAGTGCTGTGCTGTTCATGGTCACTCCGGAGGTGGGTGCGGGTCAGTGGTCGAGGGGGCGGCCGGTCAGGGCCACAAAGGCGTCGTCCAGGGTGGCCTGCTCCACCCGCAGACCATGGGCGATGACCTGGTGGCGGGCCAGCAGGGCGGTGACGGCGTGCACCAGGTTCCCGGTGCCGATGACCTCCAGCTGTGCACCGTGGTGCACCACCTGGTCCACCTCGGGCAGTTCCAGCAGCAGCCGGTCGTCCAGCCGCTCGGAGGGCCGGAACCGCAGCCGCTGGTCGGCGGAGGCCTTGGCGGCCAGGCCCGCGGGGGTGTCCAGGGCCACCAGGCGACCGGCGTCGATCACCGCGATCCGGTCGCAGAGATGCTCCGCCTCCTCCATGACATGGGTGACCAGCAGCACGGTCGTCCCCGCGTCGCGGATCCGCTCCACCATGGCCCAGGCGTTGCGCCGGGCATGCGGGTCCAGGCCGGTGGTGAGCTCGTCCAGCACCACCATCCGCGGGTTGCCCACCACGGCGAGCGCCAGCGCCAGCCGCTGCTGCTGCCCGCCGGAGAGCTTGCCGTAGCGCCGGTCGGCGCATTCGCTCAGGCCCCACTGGTCCAGCAGCAGCGGCACGTCGGCGGGCCGGGTGTAGAAGCAGGCGTACAGCTCGGCGATCTCACGTACCGTCAGCTTCTCGGGCAGCTCGCTCTCCTGCAGCTGCACCCCCACGACCTGCCGGACGGCATCCCGTTCCCGGCGCGGGTCCAGGCCCAGCACGGTCACCCGGCCCCGGTCGGGGGAGCGGAGCCCGGCGACACACTCCACCAGGGTGGTCTTGCCCGCACCGTTGGGGCCGAGGATCCCGAAGATCTCTCCCTCGGCGACCTCGAAGGACACCTCGTCCAGTACGGCACGACCGCCGTAGCTCTTGCCCACTGCGTCGACCTGCACCACTGCCATCTCCGCGACTCCTCACTGGGGGAGTTCCACGGTCCCGTACGACGGGGGCCGGCCGGATCGCCCGACCGGCCCCACCCGGGCCGCACTGCGGTGGAGGCGGACATCAACCGATCGGTGGAGGGGAGGGGTGAGGGGCCGCCGGTCATGGAGCTGCGGCGCTCCGCGCCTGCGGTCCTGCCGTTCGGCCCGCCGCACCCCTTGACGGGACGGGGCGGGCCGAAGGGATCACGGCGATGCAAAGACCGTCAGAAGTCGGCGGTCTCCAGCGCGAAGGAGAACGGCGCGGGGATGTCGATCGGCTTGCCGAAGGGGGCGAGGTGCACCTCGGTGTACTCGTCGCCCTCCGGCAGGCTGAAGAGCGAGACCCGGGACTCCTCGCGGTCGATCAGCAGGTAGAGGGGGATACCGGCGCGGGCGTAGCAGTGGCGCTTGGCGATGCGGTCGCGTTCCGGCCGGGTGGAGGTGACTTCGACGACCATGGAGATGCCGTTGGGCGGCATCCACGGCTCGGCGCCCCCGAAGAGGTCCAGGGACAACGGGGCGAATGTGGCGTCCGGAATGACATGGTTTCTGGGGTGGCCTGGGCCTGCCGACACCCGGAGTCCCTTGTGGCCGGAGACGTCCATGTCTGTGGCGGACCGGCGAACCACCTGCCGGACGACTCGGCTGATGTACTTCTCGTGGTCCCCGTCCGGCGGCGGTGTCACGACGATCTCCCCCTCGATCAGCTCGGCTCGAAAGCCCTCGGGGGTCTGCAGGTCCAGGAAGCTCTCCAGGAGGATGTCCTCCTGCGTCCGCGGCTCATGTGCCATGGCGCTCACCCCGCACCCCTTTCTCCTCTCGCGATCAAGGTAGGAGACCGGCGGTGCCGCTCAGGGGAGAACCGGCCGGCCTCACCCGATCGTGGCACGCCGGGGCGGTCCGCGCTGGGAGTCAGAGTGCCGCGGCGGCGGGTTCGACCATTTTGCGGGCGGTCTTGGCGTCGGCGAAGTCGCCGAGGGCGGTCATCACCCACTCCCCGGAGAGCTGCCGCACCAGCTTGCACATCAGGGCGCCGGTGGCGGGCTCGGCGCCGGTGAGGTCGAAGCGGACCAGTTCCTCGCCGGTGGCCGCGTCGACCAGACGGCAGTAGGCGTTGGTGACGTCGGTGAACTTCTGGCCGGAGAAGGAGTTGACCGTGAAGACCAGACCGGTGACCTCGGGCGGCAGGCCCTCCAGATGGACGGTGATCTGCTCGTCGTCGCCCTCACCGGCGCCGGTGAGGTTGTCGCCGGAGTGCTGGATGGCGCCGTTGAAGACGGACAGCTTCATGAACCAGGCGGTCTCGATCTTCTTGCGCTGGGCGTCGAAGGCGATGCAGGAGGCGTCGAGGTCGATGTTGCGCCCGCGGTGGGCGGGCTCCCAGCCGAGGCCCATACGGACGGCGGACAGGAACGGCCTGCCGTTCTTCACCAGGGACACCGATCCGCCCTTGACCAGGCTGACCCGGCCCTTGTCCAGTGTCACCTTGGGCGGTGTCACCTTGGGCGGTGTCACCTTGGGCGGTGCGGGCGCGGCCGCCGGCGCCTCGGGTGCGGCGGGCGCTGCCGGGGGGGCGGCGGGCCGGGGCGGGGTGAGGGTCCAGTCGGCGTCCCCGGCGTCCCCGGCGTCCCCGGCGTCCCCGGCCTCCCCGGCCTCCCCGGCGGGCTCGGCTGCCGGCGTGGGCCCGGCCGCCGGGGCGGCGGTCTCGACGGGCGTGGCGGGCGCCGCGGTCGGGCCCGGGTCGTCGACGGAGACGCCGAAGTCGGTGGCGATGCCCGCCAGGCCGTCCGCGTACCCCTGGCCTACCGCGCGGACCTTCCACCCGCCGCCCCGCCGGTAGACCTCCACCACCACCAGTGCGGTCTCCAGGGTCAGCCGCGGCGGGGTGAAGGTGACCAGCTCCTCGCCGGTGTCGGCGTCCCGGACGGTGGCGGTGGGCTCGGTACCGGCGAAGGTGGCGCCGGCCTCGTCCAGGCTGGCGGTCACCACGACCTTGTGGATCTCGGCGGGGACGGTGGCGGTGTCCACCGTGATCGCGTCCGGGGAGCCGGGGGTGGCCGGGCGGTGGGTCACCCCGGGACCCTGGGGCGCGTTGAAGAAGACGAAGTCGGCGTCGGAGCGCACCTTGCCGTTCTCGGCGAGCAGCAGCCCGGAGACATCCAGCCGCTTGGGCGCGGTCACCTCCACCGTCACCCGGGGAGCGGGCAGCGGGGCGTTTCCGCCCTGCGTCAGGGCCGTGGTCACGGTCGTCCTCCTCGTCGGTCCGGCTCGCCGCGTGCGGCGGCGGGGCGGCGGCGATCTCGGGCCGTCGCGCATCCCCGCGGACACAGTAACGAAGGAGGCAGGTCGTATGTTCTCAGGTCGGCGTCGTGGTCAGGACTGCCAGGCGGTGCTGGTGGTGAAGGCGCCGCCGAGCAGCCGGTACTCGGGGTCCTCGGGGGAGAGCTCGCCGTGCTGCGCCAGCAGGTCGGCCGCGTACGGCTCGGAGTCGTCCTGCGGTTCGTAGCCGAGCTTGCGGGCCCCGCTGAGGTCCATCCAGCCGCGGGTGTTGGCCGAGGTGCCGTGGACGACGGTGTGGTGGACGTCGGGGGCGGTGAGGCAGGCGTGCATCAGCCGGGCGCAGTCGGCGGGGCTGAGCCAGGTGGAGAGCATCCGCACGGTGAGCGGCCGGGCGAAGCAGGAGCCGATGCGGATGGAGACGGTCTCCATGCCGTGGCGGTCGGCGTAGAGCGAGGCGAGGCTCTCGCCGAAGCACTTGGACAGGCCGTAGTAGGTGTCCGGGCGCAACGGGACGTCGGTGGTCACCGCGCTGCCGTCGGCGGGCCGGCCGGTGTAGCCGACGGCGTGGTTGCTGCTGGCGTAGACGATACGGCGGACGCCCGCGCGGCGGGCCGCGTCATAGAGTCGGTAGCTGCCCTCGATATTGGCGCCGAGGATCTGCTCGAAGGGGGCCTCCACCGAGATACCGGCCAGGTGGATCACCGCGTCGACGCCGTCGAGGGCGCGCTCCAGGGCCTCGGTGTCGCGGATGTCGGCGGTGATGGCCTCGGGGGCGTCCTCGATCGGTGCGGCGTCCAGCAGGCGGAGGGTGTAGCCGTACTCGGGGAGGCTCTGACGCAGGAAGGTGCCGACGATGCCGGCGGCTCCGGTGAGCAGCACGGTGCGGGGGGTGGGCATGGGGGGCGTCTCCTCGCCGAGGACAGGGACATGAATCATATTCACAAGCATGGACAAGCTAGAGCGGCCCCGCCGAGGCGGTCAACCCCGCCCTTCTTGACCGGCAGGGCCCGGCGGCATACGGTCTGATCTGTTCAGGTATGTAGACCTCGATCAGGAATGTGACCATCGTGCGCAGCTCCGCCTTTCTCTACCCCTGGGACGTGATCGGCGACCCCGCCGCCCCCGGCCGGCTCGCCGCACTGGGCGTACAGCAGGCCACCCTGGCCGCCGCCTATCACTCCACCCGCGCTCTCACTCCGCGCCACCCCGGGCACCGGATCGTCACCGCGTCCCACTCCGCGGTCTACTACCCGCTCGACCCCGCCCGCTGGGCCGGCCACGACCTCGCCCCCGTGCAGCAGAGCTGGTGCCCGGGCGCCGACCCCTGGGGTGAGGCCGCCGAGGTGCTCGCCGCCGCCGGCCTCGAGGTGCACTCCTGGGTGGTGCTGGCGCACAACTCCCTGCTGGGCACCGCCCATCCCGACCGCACCGTGGTCAACGCGCACGGCGACTGCTACCCGTGGGCGCCCTGCATCGCCGACGAGCGGGTCCGCCGCTACTGCGCCCAGTTGGCCGCCGAGGCCGCCGTACGGCCCGGCGCGGCCGGCACCGAGCTGGAGTCCTGCGGCTGGTACGGCCTGGCCCATCTGCACGCCCACGACAAGATCGCCGGGGTGCCGCTGGACCCCGCCGCGCAGTACCTGCTCTCGCTCTGCTTCTGCGACGCCTGCGCCCGCGGCTACCGGGACGCCGGGGTCGAGCCCGAGCGGCTGCGCGCCGCCGTCCGCACCGCTCTGGAACCGGTCTGGGCCGGGACGTACCGCACGCCGGAGGGCGACGGCACGGGCGCGGCCGAATGGGCGGGTGTGGAGAAGCTGCTCGGCGCCGACCTCGCCGCAGCGACGATGGTCCACCGACGGCAGGCGCTGGTCCGGTTCCAGGAGGAGGTCGTCGCAGCGGTGCGGCAGGCCGCCCCGCCCGGCTTCCGGGTGCTGCTGCACGCAGATCCGGTGGCGCACCGCACCGGTGCCAACGCCGGCATGGACGCCGACCGCGTCCTGGACCTGGTGGACGGCCTGGTGCTGCCCTGCACCGGCGACGCCGGCAGGCGTGCGGCGATCCTGGACGCGGCCGCCGGGCACCGCCGCCCCGGGACCGTGCTCGCCGCCAATCTCACCGTGGTCTCCGGGATGGGCGGCAGCCCCGCCACCCTCGCCGACGACGCCCGGCATGCCGCCGCCCACGGCGCCGACGAGCTGCGCCTCTATCACGCGGGTCTGGCCGGTGACGGCGATCTCGCCCTGGTCCGCAGCGCTCTGGCGGAGCTCGCCCGGCAGGCATGACCGGCGGGCGCCGCGGCCCTGGACGGCGCTCGGCGTACGGGGTGGCGCTGGTTGGCACATCCCGCCGCCCGGGAGCCGGTCGACCGACGGAGCGTCAGTGGTCGTTGCGCGAAACCGCCGCACTGCCCCGCGATATCCGGCGCTCCCCCGTCGGGGGCCGTCGACTGCGGACCGGATGACCCGGCGGCGCCGGTGGTGCGCCTCCCCCTTCCTGGAGGAGGCGCACCACCGGCGTGCCGCGGTGCGGGGGGTCAGAGGTGCCGGGTGGCCAGGGTGAGCCGGTCCCGGGCCTCGAAGAGGGCGTCGCGGATCTGCTGCTCGCGGCCCGGGGTGAGCCGGGCGACCGGGACGGAGCAGCTCACCGCGTCCCGCGCCGGGGTGCGGTAGGGGATGGCGATGCCGAAGCAGCGCAGCCCGAGGGTGTTCTCCTCGTGGTCCACCGCATAGCCGCGTTCCCGGATCTGCGCCAGGTCCTCGATCAGCTTCTCGCGCTCGGTGAAGGTGTGCTCGGTGAGCGGGTCCAGGCGCTCCGGCAGGATCCGGCGGACCTCGTCGTCGCTGTGGGTGGCAAGCAGGGCCTTGCCCAGCGAGGTCGAGTGGGCGGGCAGTCTGCGGCCGACCCGGGTGAAGGGGCGCAGATAGTGCTGCGACTGGCGGGTGGCCAGATAGACCACGTCGGCGCCGTCGAGACGGGCGAGGTGGATGGTCTCGGTGGTCTCCTCGGCCAGCCGGTCCAGGGTGGACCGGGCTGCGGCGACCACTTCGTCGCCGTCGATGTAGGCGGTGCCGACCAGCAGGGCCCGTACACCGACGCCGTAGCGGGTGCCGGTGGCGTCGGTCTCCACCCAGCCGAGCTCGACCAGGGTGCGCAGCAGCATGTAGAGGCTGCTCTTGGGATAGCCGAGCGAGGTCTGCACCTCGGCGAGGCTGTGCATGCCCGGGCGGCCGGCGAAGTACTCGAGGAGCTCCACGGTCCGCACTGCGGACTTCACCTGGGAACCGCCCGCATCCGCGGGGGTGGGCAGAGCCATGGCCGTTGACCCCTTTCGACAGCCCGGCAGACGCCGTTGATTCATACTACTGGAGCGCGTTCAGTATACGGAACGCGCTCAGCGTATACCCAGGTCGCCGCCGTGCCGCCGTCCGGGTCAGGCGAAGCGGCCCCGGACCGCGACCGCGCGCGGGTGGTCCACGCCGAAGGCCGAGGCGAGCCAGGTGTCGCCGGCTGCGTCATGGATGCCGTCCCGGTGGGAGTACTGCACCGCGAAGGAGTAGTGCCCGGGGTGCACCGTCCGCCCGTGGCGCAGCGTGAAGCGGTAGACCAGTGTGTCGTGGTCCAGCTCCACGGTCACCTCGGCGCCCGGCATGTCCGTCCACGCCCCGCAGTTCGCCGCCCCGCCCGAGCGCTCCACCCTGACCTCCACCTCCACGGCGGTCAGCGTCTCGTCCACGGCCAGGTCCAGCGAGTCCCGTGAGGCATAGGGGTTGGCCGTGTCGGCCGAGGCCCAACCGTGCAGCCCTTCGTCACCGGACGGCGTGAGCTCGATCGCCGCGGGCTCCTCGGAGCCGCCCGTCGCCGCCCCCGTCGGGGAGCCCGAAGGCGTGCCCGTGGGCGCACCGGGGCGGGGGCCGCGGCTCTTCCCGGCCGCCGGGCCGTCGCCGGGCCGTACATCGGCGCCGGGCGAGGGCACGGCTGCCCCCGGGGCGCCGGCTGCCGCGGTGGTGCCGGGCGCTCCGGGCGTGGGCCGGGTCGCGTCGAACACCGAGCCGCCGGGCGGAGTGGCCGCCGCGGTGGGCCGGGCGGAGCCCAGCGACCCGGCCGGGGCGCGGTCCCGCGACGCGGCCGACTGCTGGGGGCTGCCGCGCCCGGCGAGCGCCTGCGGCGTCCCGGTGCCGGCGGTGGTCGAGGGGTCGGCGTCCGGGGAGCCCCCGTCGGGATCGCTGTCGCCCGGCGTGGAGGGCGCGCTGTTCACATCGGAGATCCGGACGGACGGCGGGAGGCTGCCCTGCACACTGATGATCCAGGTGGTGGCCACACTGATGCCGACCACGGTCGACATGGCCACCGCGGCTCCGGAGACCCGGATGGCGGGCAGCCGCAGGGCCGTGCCGCGCCTGCGGCGCAGTCCGTGGCGTCCGTGCGCCCCGGGCGTACCCGGCCGTGAGCCCCCCGTGTGCTCCGGTCCCGGTCGCCCGCGGTGCCGCCCCGATCCGGTGCGGCTCCGCACCTGGGCGGTGTCCTCGTGGGGAACCACCGATCTCCCTCCGTGCCGGCCGACGGGCCCGCGGTGCCCCCTCCCCCCTACGGGCCGGGCCGCGCACATGCCTTCGTCGGCAGAGGGATGAGAGTACCAGCGGCGACCATCTGTGTGACCTCCTGCTTGCACAACGGGTACATCACATCGGATCTCCCTGCGGAGGAAGGAGTCTGACGCAGCGTCACCGTCTGTGCGACCCGGCCGGGTGACACAAGCAACCCCCTGCAACCGTTGCCGTGGGCCGGATCCGGTACCACAGTGGGCAGCATCCGATGTTCCCGCACGGAGAGACCCTCGCATGCCGCGCGACCCGCTGCCGCAAGGCACCGCAGCACCTCACGGCACCGCACTCCCCGCTGATGTCGCGGCCGACGCGGACCATGCCGCCGCGCCGCGCCCCCGGACCACCCATGAGCCGGAGCCGCAGACCGGGCCCGTCGCATGTGTGCTGACGCTGTACATGCTCTTCGACGACGACCGGATCGCCGCAGTGCCGACCCGGTTCAGCTACGACGCCGACGAGCCGTTCGCCGTGCGCCTGGCCTTCCACACCGGCGAGTACGACGAGGCCGAGTGGGTGTTCGCCCGGGAGCTGCTGGCCGACGGACTGCGCGGCCCGTCCGGCGAGGGCGACATCAGGCTCTGGCCCTCCCACTGCCCGCAGCACGGCGGCGTGCTGCGGATCGCCCTGGACTCCCCGCACGGCTCCGCCGTCCTGGAGGCCGTCGCCGCCGAGGTGGCGCAGTGGCTGGAGGGCACCCACGCCGTCGTCCCGCCCGGCGGGGAGCTCAGCCCTCTGCCGACGGACGAGGAGCTGGCGCGGCTGGCCGCAGGCTGAGCACGGCCGCTGCCGCGGACTGCTCGGCCGGGCCGTCCACCAGTTCCCGGCGCAGCCGCCGCACCGCGGGGGCGTCCGAGTAGGGCAGCAGCAGCGAGAGATCCTCGGGCAGCCGGACCTCCACCCGGATCGTCTCGGCGAAGCGGTACGGGCGGTGCTCCAGCAGGCCGCCCAGATGCCGCCGGAGCCGGGACAGCTCGGCCCTGACCGTCACCTTGCGTTCCGCGTCGCCGAAGAGGTCGGCGGCCAGCTGGCCGGCGGTGCGGCCCTGCCGGTGGACCGCGAGCAGCAGCAGCAGTTCCGCATGACGCGGGCTGAGCGCATGGGACCAGCGGCCGGACCGGCCGTCCACCGCCAGTTCGGCATGCCCGGGCCTGGCCAGATCCACCACCACCGCGGTGTACCCACCCCGGTCGGCGCCGTCCGCCCCCTCGGTGCAGGGCCGGACCAGCCACCCTCCGGGCAGTGGCTCCACGGCGCACTCGCCCAGCGCCGGCAGCCACACCCGGGGGCCGGCGGGGCTGCGGGGCAGCAGCAGCCGGGCCGAGGGGGCGAGTCCGCTGGCGGCGGCCGTCCAGCCGTTGCGGTCGACCACCACGGCCGGGCCGGGCATCCGGGCCAGGACGGGGGAGGCCACCGTGCGCAGCCGGTCCAGCGCCTCCAGATGGGCGGCCCGCAGTTCGGCCTCGGCGAGCCGGGCGGCGGCGGAGACCAGCGCGATGGTGTGCGGATGGAAGGAGGCGGCGGGGCCGCTGAGGTCCACGATGCCGATCAGCCGGCCGCTGCGCGGGTCGTGCAGGGGGGCGCTGGCGCAGGTCCAGGCGTGGTGGGTGCGGACGAAGTGCTCGGCGGAGTGGACCTGGACCGGCCGCCGGGCGGCCAGGGCGGTGCCGATGGCGTTGGTCCCGACCGCGTCCTCGGCCCAGCAGGCGCCGACATCGAAGCCCAGCCGGTCGGCCTGGCGGCGCATCGCCGCGCTGCCCTCCCGCCACAGCACCCGGCCCTCGGCGTCGGTGACCACCAGCACATGGCGGTCGTCCCGGACGATCTGGGTGAGCGTCTCCCGCAGGGAGACCAGGACATCGGCCAGACCGGTCTCCCGGCGGCGGTGCTCGACCTCGGCGGCGTCCAGCAGATCGGGGTCCTGACCGCGGTCGGGGTCCAGCCCGAGCCGCAGCATCCGGCTCCAGGACTCGCCGATCACCGCGCGGGGTGCCGCATCCAGGGGCTGGCCCGCCAGGGCCTGCTCACGGGCCCGGGCGAGACTCCGGGCGTCCTGGCCGGACGCCGCCGGATCCGTGGCCCTGAGCGCAGGGTGTGCCGTCTGCCGCATGCCGCCCCTCCCGCCGACTGCTGCCGAGACCTGCACGCCGGGCGCTGGGCGGGCCGCACCGACCGGTGGCCCCACCCCCGGTCGCGGTCCGCCGCATCGGCCGCGGCGCTGCCAGGTTAGGCGCTCGCCGGGCGGCTGCCACCGGCCTTGCGAAATTTCGCCGGAACGCTGGACGCGCCGCGTCGAACGCGCTACGGACGGTGTTCGACAGGGCGGACAGGGCGGACAGGGCGGACAGGGCGGGCAGGGCGGACAGGGCGGGCAGGGCCGACCGGCCGCCCCGGAGGGCGGCCGGGGGCCGGATCAGCGGGGCCGGGTCAGCGGGGGTGGGCCGGAGCGGACGACCTCGCGGACTGGGCGGACTCCACGGTCTGGTGCAGGTCGTGGGTGGCGTCCAGGACCGTGCCGGTGGAGGCGCACAGACAGGCGGTGAGCAGCAGCGCCACCACGGTGCGGCGGCCGGACGGCTGGGCGGGCCCGGGTGAGAGCAGCGCCGCGACCCGGCGGGGGACCGGTCCGGTGTGGGCGGCCGGGGCCAGGCCGGGACGCAGGCCGGCTGTCCGGGCGGGTGCGGCGGCGGCCAGGGCGGCGCGGGCGACGGCGCGAGCGGTGACGGTGCGGCTGCCCACGGCGGTGGCGGCGTTCTCGTCGGCCCAGCGCTCCAGGTGGTAGGAGAGCGGGGCGCGCAGCAGCCGCAGGGCCGGGTGCACCGCGGCGGCGTACTCGGCGGCGGCCAGGAAGAGATGGTGGCGTGCGCCCAGATGGGCACGCTCATGGGCGAGCAGGGCGCAGCGCTCCTCGGGGCCGAGCGCCCGCAGCATCCCCGCGGTGACCACGATCCGGCCGGGGCGGCCGGGCAGGGCATAGGCATCGGCCCGGTCGTCCGGCAGGACGGCCAGTCCGTCCGGGCTGCCGGTGGCGCTGCGGACCAGGTCGCGGGCGGAGCCGAGCTCCCGGCGGTGGCGGGTCGCGGACCGCAGCAGCAGCGCGGCGATGACGCCGAGTGCGACCGCGGCCACGGCGGCGAGCGGTCCGGCGTCGGGGGAGATGCGGTCCAGCCACGGCAGGGAGAGGTGGCCGAGGGCGGCGACGGGGGGCAGCCGCAGCAGTCCGGCGGTGGCGATCAGGCCGAGCGAGGCGGTGGCGGCGCCGGCGAGGAGTACGGCGGTGCCTGCGAGCATGCAGGCCGCCGTCCGGGGCGGCAGCCATCCGGCGAGCAGCCGGGCGGCGGGCACGGCGAGCAGCGGCAGCAGCAGGGGGGCCCAGACAGCGAGGATCATGCGCTCTCCTCCCCGGACGAGTCGGTGAGCAGGTGGCGCAGCAGGCGCTCGTCGTCCGCGGAGAGGTCGGAGACAAAGCGGGCCAGCACCGTGGAGCGGTCGGGCTCCCGGTCGAGCTCGGAGCGCATCCGGCGGGCGGCGAGGCCGGCGGTGTCCTGTACGGCGGGGGTGTAGGCGTAGGCGCGGCCCATGCGGGCGCGCAGCACGGTGCCCTTCTCGTGGAGCCTGCCGAGGATGGTGGCGACCGTGGTGCGGGCGAGGTCGCCGGCCACTGCCTGCTGGACGTCCTGAGGGGTCAGCGGGCGTCCTGCGGCCCAGAGTGCGGCCAGTACCGCGGCTTCCAGCTCGCCGGACGGGCGGCGGGGGGTGGGCAGCTCCGGCATGTCGGCGTTTCCTCCCGGCATCGTCTACGCTCGTGTAGAACGTCTACATGAGTGTAGACGGTCGGGCGGGCACCCGCGGTGCCCGCCACGACCAGTATGGGAGGTCCGCCAACCTTGTCCGCACCCTCCGCCCTTCTGGCGGTCAACATCCTCGACGCCTCATCGCTGCTCTCCGCCTTCGGGGCGCTCGGCATCGCCGTGGTGCTGTTCGCCGAGACGGGACTGCTGGTGGGGTTCTTCCTGCCGGGTGACTCGCTGCTCTTCACCGCCGGTCTGCTGTGCGTGCCCGGCCGCCACAGCGGCCCCCACCTGGATCTGGCCCAGGTGCTGGCCGCCTCGGTGGTCGGCGCACTGGCCGGTGCCCAGTGCGGCTTCCTCCTCGGCCGCCGGGGCGGGCGCACCCTGCTGGCGCGTTCCCGCAACCGCCGGCTGCACGAGGGCGCCCAGCGGGCCGAGGAACTCCTCGGCCGCTACGGGTACGCCCGCGCGGTCGTGCTGGCCCGCTTCGTCCCGGTGGTGCGCACCGTCCTCAACCCGCTGGCCGGTGCGCTGGACGTACCCACCCGCACCTTCACCCTCTGGCAGGTCCTCGGCGGCGTCGTCTGGACGGTCGCCCTGGTGGTCGCCGGCTACGGCCTGGGCTCCTCGGTGCCCAACATCGACCACTACCTGCTGCCGCTGGTCGCCCTGGTGGTCGTGGTCTCGCTGCTGCCGCTCGCCGTGGAACTGCTGCGCTCCCGCCGGGCCCGGGTCGCCGAGGGCGACGCCCGGTGACGGCCCGACTGCAGGCCTTCGACGGCAGCGGCATCGACGGCGGCCTCTACACCGACGTGGTGGACGCCGCCCATCGCACCCCGCACTGGCTGGACCACACCGTCCTGCTCTGGTCCGACTACGGCCTCGCCGTCTTCGCCCTGCTGATGCTGGCCGCCTGGTGGTGGCCGGGCCGCCACCGCGGGCCCGCGGCGGCCGCCCGGACGCTGGCCGTCCCGGTGGTCGTGGTGGCCGCGTACGCGGCCAACTCGGTGCTCAAGGCGGTGGTGGCCGAGGACCGGCCCTGCCAGTCGATCCCGCACTCGGTGACCCTGGAGGCCTGCCCGGGTCCGGGCGACTGGTCCTTCCCCAGCAACCACACGGTGATCGCCTTCGCCGCCGCGGCGGCGCTGCTGGTGGTCCACCGCAGGCTGGGCGCGGTCGCGCTGTTCGCGGCCGTCGCCATGGGGGCCTCCCGGGTCTGGATCGGTGTCCACTACCCCCATGACGTGCTGGCCGGGGCCCTGGTGGGCGTGGCCGTGGCCGTCCCGCTCACCCTCGCGGCCCGGCATGCGGCGCCGCTGGTCGAGCGGGCGCGCCGGATCCCACGGCTCACGCCGCTGCTCGGTACCGGCTGACCCCGGGCCCGTCCGGGCCCCACCGCCGCCGGGGGCGGCGCCCGAAGCGAGGCGGGCGCCGGCCCCGGCTCCGCACCGCCCGGGGGACCGCCCGGGACCGACCGGGCCGCAGCCGCTCAGGTCCGCAGCCGCTCAGGACTGCATCCCCCAGGCGGCCCGAAGCTCCGCCAGCGCCTGGTGGAAGCCGGGGAAGGTCTTCCGCACACAGCCCGGGTCGTCCAAGGTGATGCCCGGGGTGAGCAGACCCGTGATGCTGAACGACATCGCGATCCGGTGGTCCCCGCGGCAGCCGATGTGCGCCGCGCGCGGCTGCGCCGGACGGATCTCGATCCAGTCGCGCCCGGTCTCCACCGGCACCCCCAGCGCCCGCAGGTTCTCCGCGCAGGCGTCGAGGCGGTCGCACTCCTTGATCCGGGTGTTGTAGACGTCCTCGATCCGCACCGGGCCGTCGGCGAAGGGCGCGATCGCGGCCAGGGTGGGGACGGTGTCGGAGATGTCGCGCATGGCGACCGTGAGGCCGCGCAGCCGCCCCCGCCCGGTCACCGTCACCGAGTCGCGGCCCAGTTCCACCTCGGCACCCATCCGCCGCAGCACGTCCGCGAAGGCCACATCGCCCTGGTGCGAGTCCGAGCCCAACCCGGGGACGGTGACACTGCGGCCGGTGAGCGCTGCGGCGGCCAGGAAGTAGCTCGCGGTGGAGGCGTCCGGCTCCACCCGGTAGTCGACGGCCCGGTACGGCTGCGCCGGCACCACAAAGGTGTCGCCCTCGCGGCGGACCTCCACCCCGAAGTCCCGCATCATCGCCAGAGTGATCTCCACATAGGGCGCGGAGACCAGATCGGTGACGGTGATCCGCAGGCCCTCGGCGGTGAGCGGCCCGACCAGCAGCAGTGCGGTGAGGAACTGCGAGGAGAGTCCGGCGTCCAGGGTGACGGCGCCGCCCTTGATACCGTCCGCCCGGACCGTCAGCGGGTGGTGGCCCTCCTGCCGCTCGTGCACCAGGTCGACGCCGAGGTCCCGCAGCGCCCCGGTCAGCGGGCCGAGCGGGCGGCGCCGCATCTGCTCCGAGGCGTCAAAACGGAACACCCCGTGCCCGGCCGCCGCCAGCGTCGGCAGAAAACGTGCGGTGGTCGCCCCGTCCCGGCACTGGACCGAGGCCTCCTCCGCCGCCGGCCCCTCCGGTCGGCCCTGCACCGTCCAGACCCCCGGCTGCCGGTCCACCTGGTAGCCCAGTGCGGACAGGCCCTCGGCGAAGCCCTCCGAGTCGTCGGACACCAGCGGCTGCCTCAGCACCGTGGTCCCCCCGGCGGCGGCCGCCAGGAAGAGGGCACGGGCGGTGACGGACTTGGAACCCGGGATCTCCACAACAGTCATACCGCCGACCCTAGAGCGCCGGACCGTCCCCGCAGGGCCGCTGTCCGCTCCCCGGGACGCCCCGGCCGCCGGTCCGCCGCCGTCCCGAAAACCCGGTGCCATCGCCGGGCCGGAGCAGCAGGATGGGGAGGTGGTCGACACCAGCCTGTACACCGCCTTCCTGCTCGCCGCCATGACGCTCTGTCTGTCGCCGGGCCCCGACATGATGTTCATCGTGGCCATGGGCGGCCGCGGTGGTCCGCTCACCGGGGTCCTCGCCGCCGGGCGTCGCCTGCGGCGCGCTGATCCATGTCCTGGCCGCGATGCTGGGGCTCTCCGCGCTCTTCGCGGCACTTCCGGCGCTCTACCAAGTGCTGCGCTGGATCGGCGCGGCCTATCTGCTGCTGCTCGCGGTCAGGGCGTTCCGTGACCGTTCCCCGCTGGGGGCGGAGGGGGGGACGGGGTCGCCCGGAGGGCCGAGCAGACGGCGGGCCTTCACCCAGGGTGCGCTGACCAATCTGCTCAATCCCAAGGTGATCCTGTTCAACATCGCCTTCCTGCCGCAGTTCGTGAGCCCCGCGCGGGGGCATGTGCCGCTCCAGTTCCTGGTCCTGGGCCTGTCCCTGGTCCTCATCGGCCTGCTGGTCGACAGCATGGTGGGGCTGCTCTCCGGCCGGCTCGCCGCCGTACTGCGCCGCAGCCGCCGGGTGGCCCGGGGAATGAGCATCTTCAGCGGCACCGTCTTCGCCGGGCTGGCCGTCCGGCTGGCCGCCGCACCCCGGTAGCGCACACCGCCTGGCGGCCCTACCAGGCTGCGCCCGGACGGGCCGACAGCACATAGCGGGCGGTGTCGTCGGCCGCGGTGAAGCTGTACAGCTCGCCCCGGGCGAGAGCGGTGAGGATCCGCCGGTGCTCGCCCTCGTCGCCCAGCCAGTGGCGGACGGGCAGCGCATACGCGGGATCGAGCTGCTCGGCGACATCGCGGGCGCGGGCCAGCAGCCACCGCAGGGCCGGCGCGGGCGATCCGGCCGGTGCGGAGCCCAGCCAGAAGGTTCGGGCGTGGTCCGGTGTGTGGGCCAGGCACTCGCACCAGTAGCCGGCCCCCGGCGGCGCGCTGCGCTGACGGTTCGCCAGTGTGTCGCGCACCCGTTGCTGCATGACGGCGTGGGTCCCCTTCCGCTCGGCAGCTCACCCACGGTGAGTGCTCGGTCACGGCCTGCCCCTCCAGCATCGGCGGTGAAGCCCCCGTCGGCCGGAACCCCACGCTGACCGTTGCGGCTGTCAATCGCCGGGGCGGTGTGCGGGACTGTGCAGGCCCACCGCTGAGGGGATGTCAGGGGCATATGCGGAAAGCGGAGTTGGGGAGTTGAGGAATGGCTGTCATCTGCGCGATCAAGCACCGCCGATGGGTGTGGTGCGAACCAGTCGTTGAGGGGGACCCCTTGATACGCAGGCGTTCTGCTGTCGTCCAAGCACCACTGCCGCTGACGCGACCGGCAGCGGCTCCACCGGGGCCGCTGCACCGCCGCCCACGCGGCAGGCCTTTTGATCCGACAATACGGACATTCCCCATCATGAGCGGATAGTCTTCCCCATATCTTCGCGGCTGTGCTGCGCCGGGCCCGGCCCGCATCGAGTGGGGACGACATGATCGAGGCCAAGACCGCCGTCGAGACGCCGCACACGGCCAAGCTGACGTTCTGGACGATGACCTCGATGGTCGTCGGCTCGATGGTGGGCGCGGGGGTGTTCTCCCTGCCGCGCCGCTTCGCCCAGGAGACGGGCGTGGCCGGAGCGCTGATCGCCTGGGCCGTCGCCGGAGTCGGCATGCTGATGCTGGCCTTTGTCTTCCAGACCCTCGCGGTCCGCAAGCCCGGTCTCGACGCGGGGGTGTACGCCTACGCCAAGGCGGGCTTCGGCGAGTACCTGGGCTTCTTCTCCGCGTTCGGCTACTGGGCGAGCGCCTGCGTCGGCAATGTGACCTACTGGGTGCTGATCATGTCGACGATCGGCGCGGTCGCACCCGCACTGGGCGAGGGGGACACAGCGCTCGCGGGGGCGCTGTCCTCCATCGGCCTCTGGGCGTTCTTCCTGCTGATCCGACGGGGTGTCAAGGAGGCCGCGGCGATCAACAGGATCGTGACGATCGCCAAGGTGGTCCCGATCCTGGTCTTCGTCATCCTGGCGCTCTTCTACCTCAAGCCGCATGTCTTCGCCGAGAACTTCGCCGGGGCCGACTATGCGGGCTCACTGTTCCAGCAGGTCAGGGGGACCATGCTGGCCACGGTGTTTGTCTTCCTGGGGGTCGAGGGCGCCAGCGTCTACTCCCGGCACGCCAAGCGGCGCGAGGACGTCGGACGTGCCACCGTGCTGGGCTTCCTGGCGGTCTTCGCCGTCTTCGCCTCGGTCACCATCGTCTCCTACGGGCTGCTGCCGATGAGCGAGATCGCCGAGCTGCGGCAGCCCTCCATGGCCGGGGTGCTGGAGTCGGCCGTCGGCACCTGGGGCAAGGTGTTCGTCAGTGCAGGCCTGATCGTCTCGGTGCTGGGCGCCTATCTGGCCTGGACCCTGATGGCCGCCGAGGTGCTGTTCGTCGCCGCCAGGGACAAGGACATGCCGCGGTTCCTCAGCCGCTCCAACGAGGCCGACGTGCCGGTCGCCGCGCTGGTGATGACCACCGCCCTGTCGCAGATCGTGCTGGTCGTCACGCTCTTCTCGGACGACGCCTTCAACTTCGCCCTCGACCTGACCAGCGCGCTCACCCTGATCCCCTTCCTGCTCGCCGCGGCCTACGCCCTGAAGATCGCGCCCGGCCGGGAGGGCCGCCCCGCCGGACCGGAGGGCTCCGGCGTCACCCGCGACGTGGTGGTGGGCGGGCTCGCCACCGTCTACACGGTGTTCCTGCTCTATGCGGCGGGTCTGAAGTACGTGCTGGTGTCGTTCATCGTCTACGCGCCCGCCACGGTCCTCTTTGTGATGGCCCGCCGGGAGCAGGGCCGCCGCCTGTTCTCCCCCCTCGAACTGGTCGTCCTCGCCGTCTCGGTCGTCGGCGCCGCGCTGGGTGTGGTCGCCCTGGCGCGCGGCTGGATCAGCCTCTGACCCGCGGCCGGACGCACCAGCCCGCAGCCACCGCCGAGCGCAAGGAGCCATACCCCCATGACAAGCCATGACGTCGCCCCCTCGTCGGCCTACGGCGTCCACTCCGAGGTGGGCAGACTGCGCAAGGTCCTGGTCTGCGCACCGGGGCTCGCGCACCGCAGGCTCACCCCCACCAACGCCGACGACCTGCTCTTCGACGATGTGATGTGGGTGGAGAACGCCCAGCGCGACCACGCGGACTTCGTCAACAAGCTGCGCGGACGCGGCGTCGACGTCGTCGAGCTGCACGATCTGCTGGCACAGACCATGGCGCTCCCGGAGGCCAGGTCATGGCTGCTGGACCGGAAGATCACCGCCAATGAGGTCGGCCTCGGGCTGGTGGACGGCACCCGGGCCTTCCTGGAGTCCCTGGAGCCCCGCCGACTCGCCGAGTTCCTGGTCGGCGGCCTCGCCACCACCGACCTGCCGGACGACTTCCGCCCGGACCATGTGGCCCTGGCCCGGGAGTCGACCGGGGCGCGCGAGTATCTGATGCCCCCGCTGCCCAACACCCTCTACACCCGCGACACCACCTGCTGGCTGTACGGCGGAGTGACCCTCAACCCGCTGTACTGGCCCGCCCGGCACGACGAGACCCTGCTGATGAAGGCCGTCTACCGGTTCCACCCGGACTTCACCGGTTCCACCGTCTGGTGGGGGGACCCCGAGCAGGACTGGGGCCAGGCCACCTTCGAGGGCGGCGACATCATGCCGGTCGGCAACGGCGTGGTGCTGATGGGCATGAGCGAGCGCACCTCGCGGCAGGCGATCACCCAGGTCGCCGCCGCGCTCTTCGCCCAGGGCGCGGCCCGGCACGTGATCGTCGCGGGGATGCCCAGACTGAGGTCGGCGATGCATCTCGACACCGTCTTCACCTTCGCCGACCGGGACGTCGTCACCGTGTACCCGGGCATCGTGGACGGCATCCACCCCTTCTCCCTGTACCCCGCGGACAGGGCCCCCGGGGTGGAACTGGCCGACGAGGGCTCCCGGACGTTCGTCGACGTGGTGGCCAAGGCGCTGGGACTGTCCGGCCTGCGGGTGATCGAGACCGGCGGGGACGTCTATGCGTCCGAGCGCCAGCAGTGGGACAGCGGCAACAACGCGGTGGCGGTGGAGCCGGGAGTGGTCTTCACCTACGACCGCAACACCCAGACCAACACCCTGCTGCGCAAGGCCGGGATCGAGGTGATCACCATCGTCGGCGCGGAGCTCGGCCGGGGCCGCGGCGGCGGGCACTGCATGACCTGCCCGATCATCCGTGAACCGGTCGACTACTGACCCGCGGCGGCGCGGAGGTCGTCCGCGGTCAGCAGCGACCGCAGGGCGATCCCCTCTTCGGCCAGCGCCTCCGCGCCGCCCTGGCCCCGGTCGATCACACAGAGCGCCGTATCCACATCGGCTCCCAGCGCGCGCAGCTCGGCGGTGGAGAGCATGATCTGGCCGCCGCTGGTGACCACGTCCTCCACCACCAGCACCCGCTGCCCGGAGATCTCCGCGCCCTCCGCGAGGCGGCCGGTTCCGTACGCCTTGGCCTGCTTGCGGACGAACGCACAGGGCAGGCCGGTGTGCCGGGCCAGCGCGGTGACCACCGGGATACCGCCCATCTCCAGGCCGGCCAGGACGTCGGTGCCCGGCGGCACCAGCGCGGCCAGCCGCTCGGCCACCGCGTCCAGCAGCACCGGATCGCTCTCGAAACGGTACTTGTCGAAGTACTCGGTGGCGGTGCGGCCCGAGCGCAGCACGAACTGGCCGGTCAGATGGGAGGCCTGATGGATCCGCAGGGCCAGGGCGTCGACTGTCATGTGATCATTCTGCCGCGTCCGGCCGGCTGTAGGGGAGGTCGACCGTGGCGGTGCCGCCGCCGCCCCAGTCCAGGGTCAGCCGCCAGCAGCCGGGCGCCGGGGCGTCGACGATCGAGGGGTAGCTGCCGCCGCCGATACCCGGCTCCGTCTGGTGTGCCTGCGGTGTGGCGGAGCCCAGCGGATGGGAGCTGATGGTCAGCGGTCCGGTGCCGGTGCCGCGGAGCGCCCAGAGGATCTTGTTCTGGGGGGCTCCCTCGTGCTTGCCGCCCAGCAGTCTGTCGACGAAGAGGAACCCCACCGCATTGCCCTCGGCCGACACCACATAGGTCAGATCCGCCGGGGCGTGGGCGGTGGCGCTCCAGGCCGGCGCCCCACCGCGGCGCAGCGGCGTCCTGCCGCAGCCGCCGTCGACCACCGTGGCCACCGATACGGCCGGGGCGGCCGGCGCCGGAGGCGTGGACCGTGAGCCGTGCAGCGCGGTCACCGCCCCCACCCCGGCGGAGCCCAGCACCAGCACCCCGGCCGCCGCCGCACCCGCACGCCGCCGCCGGGCGATCCGTCGGGTCAGTCCGCCGTACGGGTCCTGGCCGCCCTCGGGCAGTCGCCCGGCCCGTGCGGCGAACTCCCTGCGCAGGGCGTCCTCGACATCCATGCTGTTCATGAGCGACTCCCGATCCCGGGGGAGGCGGGGTCGGCCAGTGCGGCCCGCAGCCGCTCCAGCCCCCGCGAGGTCTGCGACTTGACGGAGCCCGTGGAGCAGTCGAGGATCCCGGCGACCTCGGCCTCCGGCAGGTCCTCGAAGTAGCGCAGCACCAGCACCGCCCGCATCCGGGGCGGCAGTTGGAGCACGGCGCGCCACAGCTCGTCCCGCAGCTCGTAGACGGCATAGGCGTCGTCGTCGGGGCCGCCGGGCTCCGGCAGCACGTCCGTCGGCTGCTCGGGCCGGCGGCTCCGCCGCCACCAGGTGTTGTGCAGGTTCACCAGGATCTTGCGCACATAGACCTCGGGCGCATCCGAGCGCTCGATGCGCCGCCAGTGCCGGTGGGTCCGCAGCAGCGCGGTCTGCACCAGCTCCTCGGCCCGGCCGTGGTCGCCGGTGAGCAGATAGGCCGTGCGCAGCAGCGGCTGCCATCGGGACCGTACGAAGTCCCGGAACTCGGCTTCCGCACTCGCCTCCATCCCTGCTCCCCTTTCCCCGTCCGGCTGTTCCGTCATCTGGGTCGACAGCATGCGGGGCCGAAAAGGTTGAGTCGGCAGGGCGGGGGATTCAGGCGGAGTCGCGCACCACCAGCTCCGTCGGGAGGATCACGGCTGCCGGGTCCTCACCGGAGATCCGGGCCAGCAGGAGGCGGACCATCTCGTCGCTGATCCGGTCCCAGGGCTGGCGGATGGTGGTGAGCGGGGGCCGGGTGGAGGGGGCGATGGGCGAGTCGTCGAAGCCGCCGACGGCGACGTCCTCGGGGGTACGGCGGCCGGCGCGCTGGAGCGCGGTGAGGGCGCCGTCGGCCATCAGGTCGGAGGCGACGAAGACGGCGTCCAGGTCGGGGGCCTGCGCCAGCAGCCGGGCGGTGGCCGCCTCGCCGCCGGAGCGGGTGTAGTCGCCCTCGGCGACCAGCTGCTCGTCGTAGGGCAGACCCAGCTCGGCCAGTGTCTCGCGGTAGCCGGCCAGCCGCTCCACACCGCCGGGGGTGTCCTGGGGACCGGTGACGGTGCCGATGCGGCGGCGGCCTGCGGCGCGCAGGTGGCGGACCATGTCGCGGGCGCCCTCGCGGTCGTCGGCGGCCACATAGGCGACCCGGGTGCGCTGGCCCAGCGGCTTGCCGCAGGCGACGACCGGGACCTCGGCCTCGGTCAGCCGCTCGACCATGGGGTTGCCGGAGTGGGAGGAGACCAGCAGGACGCCGCCGACGTGGCCGCCGGCGATATAGCGGGTGATACGGCGCCGTTCGGGTTCATTGCCGGCGATCATCAGCAGCAGCGGGATGTCGTGCTCGGCCAGTGCCCGGGTGCAGCCGCGCAGCAGCACATTGAAGTTGGGGTCCTCGAAGAACAGCTCCTGGGGCTCGGTGAGCAGGAACGCCACCGAGTCGGAGCGCTGCATCACCAGCGAGCGGGCATGCCGGTTGACCACGTACCCGGTGCGCCGGATGGCGGCGTTGACCGCCTCCAGCGCCGCCGGGGAGACATGGTGCCCGCCCTGGAGGACCCGGGAGACGGTGCCGCGCGAGACGCCGGCCTCGCGGGCCACGTCATGGATGGTGGGCGGCCGGTGGGCGCGGGTCGCCGCCGGACGTCCCTTGGGCGCGGGTTCCGTCATGGTGGTCGCTTTCCTTCCTGTCTGCCGGTCAGGACTTTACGGCTCCGGAGAGCAGGTCGAGGCGCCAGTAGCGCTGGAGGCAGAGGAACAGGGCGATCAGCGGCAGGACGGAGAGCAGCGAGCCGGTGATCACCAGGGTGTAGAGGGCCGGGGCGGAGGCGCCCTGTTTGAGCAGGGTGTAGAGGCCCACGGTGACCGGGAACTTCCGGTCGTCGCCGAGCATGATGAACGGCAGCAGGAAGTTGTTCCAGATCGCCACGAACTGGAAGAGGAAGACCGTCACCAGGCCCGGCGCCATCATGGGCAGCGCCACCGAGCGGAAGGTGCGCCACTCGCGGGCGCCGTCCACCCTCGCGGCCTCCACCACGTCGTCGGGGACGGCCGCGGCGGCGTAGATGCGGGCCAGGTAGACCCCGTACGGGCTGAGGATGCTGGGCAGCAGCACTGAGAGGTAGCTGTCGGCGAGCCCCGCCTTGGCCAGCAGCAGGTACTGCGGCACGGCCAGGATGACCGGCGGCATCAGCACTCCGGCGAGCAGCACGTTGAACAGTGCGTCGCGGCCCCGGAAGCGGTACTTGGCCAGGGCGTACCCGGCGGCGCCGGAGACGGCGGCGGAGAGCAGCGCGCCCAGGCCCGAGTAGAGGACGGAGTTGGCCATCCAGCGCCCGTAGACGCCGTCGCGGTAGGAGGTGAGGTCGGCGATGTTGCCGGCCAGGCCGCCGCCCGGGAGCAGGGTGAAGGTGCTGAAGAGATCCCGGCTGCTCTTGCTGGCGGCGATCAGCACCCAGAGCACGGGCAGCAGGCAGTAGAGAGCGCCCAGCAGCAGGGTGGCGGTGGGGATCCAGCCGGGGGCGCGGCGCCGGGCGGTGGTGGCCGGGGCGGTGGCGGCGCCCCGCAGCGGGGGCCGGGCGGTGTCGAGGACGCTCATCGCTCGCCTCCGGGGGTGCGGCGGTTGACCAGTCTGAGGAAGCCGAAGGAGAGCAGCAGGGTGGCGAAGGCGATCACCACGGAGGTCGCGGAGGCGGAGTGGATGTCGCCCTGGGTGAAGGCGTCGCGGTAGACCTTCATCAGCGGGCTCCAGGTGGAGCTGAGCGCATTGGTGAGCGGCTTGAGGGTGGTGGGCTCGCTGAAGACCTGAAGGGTGGCGATGATCGAGAAGAAGAAGGTGAGCACCAGTGAGGGCACCACCATCGGGATCTTGATCCGCAGGGCGATCTGCAGCTCGGAGCAGCCGTCCAGCCGGGCGGCCTCGTAGAGCTCGGCGGGGATGGCCCGCAGCGAGGTGTAGATGACGATCATGTTGAAGCCGGTGCCGCCCCAGACGGCGATGTTGGCGAGCGCCACATACAGCCCGCCTCCGGAGAGCAGGTCGGGCCCGGCCATGCCTGCCTTGCCGAGCAGGAAGTAGCCGGGGCTGACGCTGGGGAGGTAGAGGAACCCCCAGAGCATCGAGGCGACGACGCCCGGCACCGCGTACGGCAGGAAGATCGCAAGCCGGGAGAAGGCGCGCAGCCGCGCCCGGCCGGTGTCCAGCAGCAGCGCGAAGAGCAGCGCCAGACCGAGCATGGTGGGGACCACCAGCAGGCCGTAGCCGAGGACCCGGCCGGCGCCGGACAGCAGCTCGGGGTCGGACAGCGCGGCGGTGTAGTTGGAGAAGCCGGTCCAGGCCTCCTGGCGGGCTCCGCTGCCCAGGCCCAGTCCCTTGATGTGGACGGTGCGGAAGCTGAGGTAGACGGCGTAGCCGATGGGCAGTGCGAAGAAGGCGGCGAAGAGGACGGTGGCGGGTCCCAGGAAGGCGTAGGGCGCGAGGCGGGTGCCGGTGCCTCTGCTGCGGGGCCTCCGGGTCGGGGTCGCCGTGGCCATGGCGGTCCTCGATTCGTGGTGGCGGGGGTGGGGGAGGGGCCGGTCCGGGCGGGCTGCCCGGACCGGCTGGACGTCCTGACCGGTGGTCGGTCAGCCCGTGGTCTTGAAGCCCTGCTTCTTCATGTCGGCGAGGGTGGCCTGCTGCACCGCCGTGAGGGCGGCGCCGAACGGGGTGCGGTTCTGGGCGGCCTTGCCGAAGGCGTCCTTGAAGGCGCTGTAGGCCACATTGACGTTGGGGCCCCAGGCGGCCGGGGCGGTGTTGCCCGCGATCTGCGCGGCCGTGGCGTAGAAGTCCGCCTGGTCCGGGAAGAAGTCGGGGGCCTTGGCGAGCGCGCCGCCGGTCTGGGCGGAGGTGGCGGCGGGGTAGATGCCGGCGTCCTGGACCAGGGCCTGGACGGCGGTGGGGTCGGTGTTCAGCCAGGCGGCGAACTTCGCCGCGGCGTCGGCGTGCTTGGAGTTCTTGGTGACGCCGGTGGCGGAGCCGCCCCAGCTGCCGGTGGCGGACTCGCCCGCGGTCCACTGCGGAAGCGGGGCCATGGCCCACTTGCCCTTGGTGTCGGGGGCGGCGGAGGTGAACACGCCGGGGGCCCAGACGGCGCTGACCCAGGCGAGCTGGGTGCCGTCGTTGAGGGCCTTGTTCCAGGCGGGGGTGTACATCGGCTGGTTGTCGATCGCCTTCTCCTGGACCAGGCCGCCCCAGAAGTCGGCGACCTTGCTGGTGGCGTCGTCGTTCAGGGCGACCTTCCAGGTGTCGCCGGAGGTGGTCCACCACTTGGCGCCGGCCTGCTGGGCGAGTCCGGCGAAGAGGCCGGCGTCATTGCTGGAGAAGGTGGTCAGGTACTTCTTGGGGTCCTTGCTGTGCAGGGTGCGCGCGGTGTCGGCGAACTGCTGCCAGGTGGTGGGCACGGTCAGGCCGTACTTCTTGAAGAGGTCCTTGCGGTAGTAGAACATCAGCGGGCCGGTGTCCTCGGGGATCGCGTACACCGCGTCGGTGCCGAGCGTCACCTGCTGCCACACACCGTCGGCGAACTGCGACTTGGTGCCGCCCTGCTGCCCCGCGATGTCCGCCAGTACGTCATTGCTGACCAGGGTGGGCAGTGCCTGGTACTCGACCTGGACCAGGTCGGGGGCGCCGCCGGCCTTGGCGGCCGTGATGGTCTTGGTCAGCAGGTCGTCCCCGGAGGCCTGCTTCTCCACCGTGACCTTGATGTCCGGATGGGAGCCGTTCCACAGCGCGACGACCTTGTCCATGTTGGGAGCCCAGGACCAGAAGGTCAGGCTGACCGGGCCTGATTGGGCCTTGGTGCCCGAGTCCTTGCTGCCGCTGCCGCTGCCGCCGCTGCTGCTGCAGGCGGACAGGGCCAGGGCTGCCGCCGCGGCGAGGGCGGTGGGGACGGCGAGGCGGCGGTGCAGAGCGACGTGCATGGGTCCTCCCGCAGGATGCGATGTGCTGCTGTGCTCTTGTGCACGTTCACAGTAGGGAAACCCCAAGGACGCTTGTCAATGGTTGTTTCCATGAGGTTACCTATGTGTACGTTCACAGTCGCTGATCACAGGAGTGTCCATGACCCACCCGCTGACCGGCGAAGACATGCTGGCCTTCGGCGGCGACTACAACCCCGAGCAGTGGCCGGAGGAGACCTGGCAGGAGGACGTCCGGCTGATGCGCGAGGCCGGCGTCACCATGGTCAGCGTCGGCATCTTCTCCTGGGCGCTGCTGGAGACCGAGCGCGGCCGGTACGACTTCGGCTGGCTCGACCGGCTGCTGGACCTGCTGCACACCCATGGCATCCGGGTCGACCTCGGCACCCCCACCGTCGTCCCGCCCGCCTGGTTCTACCGCGAGCACCCCGAGGCACTCCCCGTCACCCGTGAGGGCCTGCGGTACGAGTTCGGCAGCCGCGGGGCCGTCTGCCACAGCTCACCGGCCTACCGCGAGGCCGCCACCGCCATCACCGAGCAGCTGGGCCGCCGTTACGGCAGCCACCCCGCCGTCGCCATGTGGCACGTCCATAACGAGTACGGCGTCCCCGTCAGCGCCTGCTGGTGCGACATCTCCGCCGAGCACTTCCGCAGCTGGCTGCGCGAGCGCCACCAGGACCTCGACACCCTCAACGAGGCCTGGGGAACGGCCTTCTGGGGTCAGCGCTACACCCGCTGGGAGGACATCCGCCCGCCGCGGGCCACCCCCACCGCGGGCAACCCCGCCCAGAAGCTGGACTGGGCCCGCTTCACCAGCGACGCCATGCTGGAGAACTTCCGCGCCGAGCGCGACATCCTGCACCGCCTCTCGCCGGGCATCCCGGTCACCACCAACTTCATGACCGCCCTCAGCCAGTGCCGTTCGGTGGACTACTGGGCCTGGGGCCGCGAGGTGGACCTGGTCTCCAACGACCACTACCTGGTCGCCGAGGCCGACCGGAACCACATCAACCTCGCGATGTCCGCCGACCTCACCCGCTCCGTCGCCGGCGGCGGCCCCTGGCTGCTGCTGGAGCACTCCACCGGCGCCGTCAACTGGCAGCCCCGCAACATCGCCAAGCAGCCCGGCGAGATGGCCCGCAACAGCCTCACCCACATCGCCCGGGGCTCCGACGGCGCCATGTTCTTCCAGTGGCGCGCCTCCCGCTACGGCGCCGAGAAGTTCCACTCCTCGATGCTGCCGCACGCCGGCACCGACAGCCGCATCTGGCGGGAGGTCACCGCGCTGGGTGCCGACATCGGCCGGCTCGCCGGGATCCGCGGCACCCGGGTGGTCCCCGACGCCGCCATGCTGTGGGACTGGCACTCCTGGTGGGCCCAGGACCTGGAATGGCGCCCCACCCAGGACCACGACGCCCGCGAACGCGCCGAGGCCTGGTACACCGCCGCCTGGGACCGCCACCTGACCCTGGACTTCGCCCACCCCGAGGCCGCCGACCTGGCCCGCTACCCGCTGCTGCTGGTCCCCGCCCTCTACCTCGCCACCGAGGCGGCGGGCCGCGCGCTGCACACCTATGTCGAAGGCGGCGGCACCCTCGTCGTCTCCTACTTCTCCGGCATCGTCGACCAGCACGACGCCGTCCACCCCGGCCCCCACCCCGGCGCACTGCGCGACGTCCTCGGCCTCACCGTGGAGGAGTTCCTGCCGCTGCGCTCCGGTCAGCAGGTGCGGCTGCGGGACGGCGACGGCCGCGAACTGACCGGGGACGTCTGGTCGGAGACCGTCGTCCCGCGCGGCGCCGAGACCGTCCACCGCTACCAGGACGGCCCCGCCGCGGGACAGCCCGCGGTCACCCGCCACCGCCTCGGCTCCGGCACGGCCTGGTATGTCTCCACCCGGCTCACCGGCGACCAGCTGGCGCCCGTCCTCGACCTGGCCTGCGCCGACGCCGGCCTCGCCCCCCGCGGTGAACTGCCGCACGACGTGGAGGTGGTGCGCCGCCAAGGCGAGCACGGCAGCTACCTCTTCGCCGTCAACCACACCCCGGCCGACGCCAAGGTCCCCCTGGAGCGGCCCGGCACCGAGCTGCTCACCGGCGAACCCGCCACCGGGCTGCTCGCCGTCCCCGGCAACTCCGTCCGCGTGGTGCGCCTGGACGGCTGAGCCGTACCCCCGAAGACACCGTCCGGGCCGGGGCGAGACCTCCGGCCCGGACGGCGGCACCACCCCGCAAGGCCGCACATCCCCACCGACCCCTCACCACCACGAGGACGATGACGATGCGTCAGGGATCAACGCGCCGCCCCACCACCCGCACACTCGCCCGAGGCGCCGCCGCACTGCTGCTCGGCACCTCCGCGACGCTGGCCCTCCCCACGGCCGGCGCCCACGCCGCGAGCAGTGTCACCAACGGGGGCTTCGAGGCCAACGGCACCGGCACCGGCAGCCCCACGGGCTGGTCCACCACCTCCGCCACCGGACAGACCGGCGCCTCCTACACCGAGTCCGGCGGCCACTCCGGCTCCTACCGGCTCACCCACTGGGCCGCCGGCGCCTACAAGGTCGAGACCTCCCAGCAGCTCTCCGGTCTGGCCAAGGGCAGCTACACCCTCACCGCCTGGGTCCGCTCAAGCGGCGGCCAGAACTCCGCCTATCTGGCCCTGCGCAACTGCGGGGGCGCCGAGCAGCGCACCGATCTGCCGCCCACCCCCGACGGCGCCTGGATACGGCTGGTCACCTCCGTCAGCGTGACCACCGGCTCCTGCACCGTCAGCATCGACTCCGACGCCAACGCGGGCAACTGGATCAATGTCGACGACCTCACCCTCGCCCCGGGCGCCACCGGGCTCACCGTGCGGGGCGCCGACGTCTCCACGCTGAAGAAGAGCGAGGACAAGGGCGGCGTCTACCGCAACGCCGACGGCACCACCGGCGACGCCCTCACCATCCTGCACTCCGCCGGGATGAACTACGCCCGCCTCAAGGTCTGGGTGAACCCCGCCGACGGCTACAACAACAAGGCCAGGGTGCTCACCATGGCCAAGCGGATCAAGGCCCTGGGCATGGGCCTGCTGATCGACTTCCACTACTCCGACAGCTGGGCCGACCCCGGCAAGCAGACCAAGCCCGCCGCCTGGTCCACGCACACCCTCGCCCAGCTGGAGACCGACGTCTACAACCACACCTATGACGTGCTGAACGCGCTCAAGGCCCAGGGCACCACCGCCGACATGGTCCAGATCGGCAATGAGATCAACGGCGGCATCCTCTGGAGCGAGGGCTCCACCGACAACTGGTCCAACCTCGCGGCCCTGCTCACCCAGGGTGCCGACGCCGCCAAGGCCGTCAGCGGCTCCACCAAGGTGGCGCTGCACCTCGCCGAGGGCGGCGACGACGCGGGAGCCCGCTGGTTCTTCGACAACGCCGTCTCCCACAAGGTGCCGTTCGATGTCATCGGCCTGTCCTACTACGGCTACTGGCACGGGCCGCTCAGCGCCCTGCAGACCACCCTGGACGACATGGCCGCCCGCTATGCCAGGCCGGTCTACGTCGCCGAGACCGCCTACCCCTTCACCCTGGCAAACGACGACTCCCTGGCGAACAACGTCGGCAGCTCCTCCCAGCTGGTCTCCGGCTACCCGGCCACCCAGGCGGGGCAGGCCGCCAACCTGCGCGATGTGATGAATGTGCTGGAGGCGGTACCGGGCGGCCGCGGGATGGGCGCCTTCTACTGGGAGCCCACCTGGACCGCCGTCCCCGGCAACGGCTGGGACCCCACCGACCCCTCCTCCGGTGACGCCTGGGAGAACCAGGCGCTCTTCGACTACAACGACCGGCCCACCGCCGCCATGAGCTGGTTCCACCACCGCTGACGGCCCCCGGCCCCGGCCTCCGCGCGGGCACCACCGCGCGGAGGCCGGGGCCGGGGCCGCGTCGTCCGGCAGGCGCCGCACTCCCGCACCGGTGCACCCCGTACACCGGCGCGACGGCGGGTGGCTGCGGTACAGTCGAGAAGTCCTGTTGTCTCCGATAGAGGTGGACGTTGCGCATCTGAGGTCCGCGATCACCGCGCGGTACGGCATCGGCCGTACACCCGTCACGCTGCCGCCGGCATTCCTGCCGCCCGTGACCCCGCGCGGATGCGACCTCGGTGCATGAGCCGTCCCCGTTCTGCGGAGGACCGCACCCCCCTTTTTCCGGCCTGGTCGCCGCGTGGTGCTCGCACACGAAGCCCCCATCCACTGCGCTGACGACTGCGAGAATCCCATGGCCACTCCCCCCACCCCCGGCGCTTCCCTGTCCTGCTCCGCCCTGTCCTTCCAGTGGCCGGACGGCAGCACCGTCCTCGACGGCCTCTCCCTCACCGTCGCCCGCGGCCGCACCGGCCTGGTCGGCGCCAACGGCACCGGCAAGTCCACCCTGCTGCGGCTGCTGGCCGGCCGGCTGCGCCCCTCCCAGGGGTCGGTGACCGTCGGCGGCAGCCTCGCCTACCTTCCGCAGAACATCACCCTCGACACCACCCTGCGTGTCGACCAGGCGCTGGGCATCGCCGAGCGGCGTGCCGCGCTGCGCGCCATCGAGGCCGGTGACGTACGCGAGGAGCACTTCGAGACCGTCGGCGACGACTGGGACGTCGAGGAGCGGGCCCTGGCGACACTGGGCTCCCTGGGACTCGGCGGCGTCGAACTGGACCGCACGGTGGGCCAGATCTCCGGCGGTGAGACCGTGCTGCTGCGGCTGGCCGCGCTGCTGCTGGAGCGTCCCGATGTGCTGCTGCTCGACGAGCCCACCAACAACCTCGACCTGTTCGCCCGCCGCCGGCTCCATGACGCCGTGGAGTCCTGGCGCTCCGGCGTGCTGGTGGTGGTCAGCCACGACCGCGAGCTGCTGGAGCGGGTCGACCGCATCGCCGAGCTGCGCTCCGGGTCGGTGAACTGGTACGGCGGCGGCTGGTCCGCCTACCAGGAGGCGCTGGCCACCCAGCAGGAGGCGGCCGGGCGGACACTGCGGGCCGCGGAGGCGGATGTCCGACGGCAGAAGCGCGAACTGGAGGAGACCCAGATCAAGGTGGCCCGCCGCCAGCGGCACAGCAAGAAGATGGACGCCCAGCGGCGGGCCCCCAGGATCGTCGCCGGTGAGCGCAAGCGGTCCGCGCAGGAGTCCGGGGACAAGCTCCGCGGCCTGCACGAGGAGCGCCTCACCGAGGCGCGCGAGCGCCGTGACGAGGCCGCGGAGGCGGTCCGCAACGACGCCGAGATCCGGGTCAGCCTTCCCGGCACCGCCGTACCCGCGGGCCGCACCGTCCTCACCCTGGACGGGCTGCAGCCCCGCTTCGGCAGACTCAGGGAGGGCAGCCTCAACGTCCAGGGGCCGGAGCGGATCGCGCTGGTGGGACGGAACGGAGCCGGCAAGACCACACTGCTGCGCACCCTCACGGGGGAGCTCGCGCCGCTGTCCGGTGAGGCCAGGACGTTCGTCCCGCTGCGGTTCCTGCCGCAGCGGCTGGATGTGCTGGACGAGGAGCTGAGTGTCGCGGCCAATGTGTCCCGGATGGCTCCCGGGGTCACCGACAACCACATCCGGGCCCAGCTCGCCCGGTTCCTGTTCAAGGGGGCACGCGCCGAGCAGCCGGCGGGCACCCTCTCCGGCGGGGAGCGCTTCCGTGCCGCCCTCGCGGCGACCATGCTCGCGGCACCGGCCCCGCAGCTGCTGATGCTGGACGAGCCGACCAACAACCTGGACCTGGCCAGCGTGCGGCAGCTGACCGGCGCGCTCGACGCCTACCAGGGCGCCCTGCTGATCGCCAGCCACGACCTGTCGTTCCTGGAGTCGGTCGGCATCACCCGCTGGCTGCTCCTGGGCGAGGAGATCCAGGAGACCGGCCCCGAGGAGGTCCTCGAGCTGCTCGAAGCCTCGGGCGCCGGCTGAGGCCACCGCTGCCCCCGCCGCCCCGAGGCGGTGTCAGATGCGCTCCCGCGACTGCGGGGGCGCGGCGTGGCGGGGGCAGCGGCAGGGCGGGAAGCGCAGACCGGAGTGGACGTCGGGGTGGGTGACGGGGGCGACCGGGCCGGTGGGGCGCAGGCGCAGGGTCCGGCCGTCGCCGGTGCGGATGTACACCCCGAGGGTCATCCGGCTGGTCATGCCCGCTCCCTGATCCAGCCGGCGAGCTGCCGGACCAGTTCGGCGGGGGCGCCGCCCAGCTGGACATGGGCGCGGTCCAGGACGGGCTGGTCCCCGCGCAGCGAGGGGAGGGTGAAGCCGGCGAGGGCCAGGGCGTCGGCCAACTCCCGCACGGCGTCGGCTGCTTCCACGAGTCGGCTGGTTCCGGCGCGGCGCTGCTGCATGGCGGTGTCGCTCCCTGCTGGGTGAGGTCGGTCGTTCTGTACGCAGAGCATCGCCGCCGGGCACTACGCTCACCAGGGGTCACATATCCACAGCACTCTGTGAGGACATGGGGGTGGGCGCCATGGCCGCTCGTCCGAGGGAACTCAAGCCGGGCCGCTCGGCCCGGGACTTCTACGGCGCGGAGGTCCGCAGGCTGCGGACCGAGGCAGGGCTCTCGCTGGTGCAGCTGGCCGGGGTCCTCAACTACAGCAAGAGCCATCTCGCCAACATCGAGACGGCCGACCGGGTCGTCCCACCGGACCTGTCCGCCAAGCTCGATGCGGCCTTCGGCACGGGCGGCCACTTCGTACGGCTCTATCCGCTGGCCCGCCGGGAGGCGCACCCCGACAAGTACCGCCGCTTCATGGAGCTGGAGGCCCAGGCCTCGTCCGTCGCCGAGTACGCGGCCCACACCGTGCCGGGCCTGCTGCAGACCGAGGAGTACGCCCGTGCGCTGCTGCGCTTCGGCACCCCGGACGGCTGCGACGACCGGCTGGAGGAGAAGGTCTGCGCCCGGCTGGGCAGGCAGGAGCGGCTGCGCGGGGAGGAGCCGCCGTATCTGTGGGCGGTGCTGGACGAGGTGGTGCTGCGCCGGCCGATCGGCGGACCGGCCGTGATGCGGGACCAACTCGCCGCCCTGCTGCCGCTGGTGGACACCGCGACCACCAAGATCCAGGTGCTGCCGTTCGCCCATGGTGCGCACTTCCAGCTGGGCTGCTCGCTCACCCTGCACACCATGCCGGGCGGCTCCCGCTACGCCTATCTGGAGGGCAGCGACTCCGGGCAGCTGCTGGAGGATCCGTCAGCTGTGGCGGAGCGCACGCGGGCCTACGATGTCCTGCGTGCGTGCGCCCTGTCGCCCAGGGACTCGGCGGCGTTCATCCGCTCGGCTATGGAGGGCCATCCGCCATGCGTACCACCACGGACCTGAGCACCGCCCGCTGGCGCAAGAGCAGTTACAGCAACCAGGACGGCGGCAACTGCGTCGAGATCGCCGACGGCGTCCCCGGTGCCGTCCCCGTCCGCGACAGCAAGGACCCCCACGGCCCGGCGCTGCTCTTCCGCGCCGACGCCTGGGCGGCCTTTGTCGCCGCCGTGAAGTCGGACGCCCTCACCACGGGGTGACGCTGCGCCGCCCCCGGACGCCTGGACCGCGCGGCAGGCGGCGCCCGCCGGGTACCACCGGGTGCTGAACCGATGCGCCGCTCGCCGTGATGCATCACTCGCCGTGGTGCGCCGCTCGCCGTGATGCACCGCAGCACCCTCCCCCAGGGCCGGCGCCGCCCGCCGGCGCGGGCAGCGGGGCGGTCCGCAGCAGACCCGCCCGGCCCCTCCTCGGAGGGGCCGGGCGTCCGTGCGTCCGCCGGGGAACCCGCGTGGTCAGCGCGCCAGAGCGGCCTCCCAGGCCTCATCCGCCGCCTGGGCGGCTGCGGAGGCGTCAGCGGCGGCGCCGAGTGCGGTGAGGCCGTCGGCGAGGGCGCGCAGGGTGGCCGGCACCGTGGAGCGGGTGGCCGCGGGACCGTAGTGGTTGACCCGGAGCATCTCCTTGGCCAGGGCGCCCGCCGCGGCCTGGACCGGTACGGCCGGGTTGCTGCGCAGTGCCGCGGCGGCCAACTCCCGGGCGTCGACGCCCGCAGGGGCGCGCAGGGTGGTGGCCACGGGTGCCGCGTCCTGGTCGCGCACCACGAAGCAGCCGAGCGACCCCAGTGCGCGGGCGCCCGCCCGGGTGGCCGCGGAGGCGGCGCGATGGCGGGCGATCACGGCGTCCAGGCCCTCGGCGTCGATCCGGTCCAGGCAGGCCTCCAGGGCCAGCATCTCCAACTGGGCCGGGGCGTGCGGCAGCAGGGCGGTGCGTCCGGCGTCCGTCCAGCGCTCCTTCCAGTCCAGCAGTGAGAGGTAGGAACGGCGCGGGGCCTGGGGGTTGTCGGTGATCCGCTGCCAGGCCCGGTCGCTGACCGCCACCGCGGAGACCCCGGCGGGGCCGCCCATCGCCTTCTGGCCGCCGATCACACACAGGTCGACGCCCCAGGCGTCGGTCTCCAGCGGCTCGGCCGCCACCGACGCCACCGCGTCCAGCATCAGCAGGGCGCCGTGGGCGCGCACGGCGGCGCCGATACCGGCCACCGGATTGGTGTTCCCGGTGGCCGCCTCCGCGTGCACCAGGCTGACGAAGTCGATCTCCGGGTGGTCCTGCAGCGCCCCGGCCACCCGCTCCGCCGACACCGCGCCCTCGAAGGGCGCCACCAGGTCCACCACGGTTGCCCCGCAGGAGCGCAGCCAGCCGCCGAAGGTCTCCCCGTAAGGGCCGGTGACCACATTGAGCGCGGTGCTGCCGGGCCGCACCGCGCTGCGGATCGCCGCCTCCAGCGGCAGCAGTGCCTCGCCCTGGGTGATCAGCACATCGTTGCGGGTGCGCAGCAGTGCGGCGACCCGGTCCTCGATCGCGGCGAACCGCGGTGCCGTGAGCGGCGGGAGGTCGAGCAGGGGGTGCGGGGAACGGGTGGCGGACGACGGCTGGCTGACGGTCACATGGGGCTCCGTGGTGCGAGATCGTGCAGGTGGGCGGGGTGCGCCGCGCCGCCCGCACGCCGCCGACGGCTTCGGCGGCGTGTCGGCGGAAGGGTGGTTCGCGGACTCTCACCGTTGATCCGTATCCTGTACCCGGCCGCGACCGCCCAGGACGCCGCCCCGCGGGGCCAAGGCCCGTCGGTGAAGCCGTCCGGGCCCGCACGGCCACTGCCCGGGTCCGTACAGGGGGGAAGTATGTCCGCTGCCGTGTCGCGCCGACGCGTGCTGAAGCTGGCCGGTGCTGCGTCCGTCGCCCTGGGGCTCACCGTGGTGGCCGGGGAGTACGGATTCCGCGAGGCGAATGCCGAGCCGCCCCGGGCCCGGCAGTCCCCCGCGGCCAAGGCCACCCCCAAGCCCCCGCCGCGGATCGCCTCCTGGGCGGCGGCGCCGCTGCCGCCGGAGGAGGGCACCCTGTCGGCCACCGGGCTGCACGACGCGCAGCTGCGGATGGTGGTCCGGCCCACCATCGGCGGTACGCACCCCCGGATCAGGATCTCCAACCGCTACGGCACCGCCCCGCTGCAGATCGCCGGGGCCTGGATCGCGCCGCGGGCCCAGGGGCCGGACGAGAAGCCCGGCACCCGGGTGGTGGTGACCTTCGGCGGTTCGCGCTCCGTGGTACTCCAGCCCGGGCAGGACCTGGTGAGTGACGCCGTGGCGCTGTCGTCGCCGGTGGCCGCCCGGACGGCGCTGCTGGTGAGCCTGACGGTCTCCGGTTCGACCGGCCCCGTCACCTGGCATCCGCGCTCCCGGGACGTCAGCTACCTCCTCGACGGCCCCACCCGCCCCACCCGCGCGGCCGGCAGCGCCGCCCGGGCCAGGCAGCGCTGGACCGGGTTCACCGGCTGGTACTGGCTCAGCGGGCTGGACCTGCTCTCCGACCGGGCCGCGGGCACGGTGGTCTGCTTCGGCGACTCCATCACCGACGGCCCGTCCACCGCAGCCAAGCGCACCACCGTCCGCTGGCCCGATCTGCTGGCCGAGCGCATCGCCGTGGAGCGCCCCAGGGCCCCGTACGGGGTGGTCGACCTCGGCATCGCCGGCAACCGGCTGCTGCAGAGCGCGCCCAGAGGCGGTGTCGCGGCGCTGGACCGGTTCGACCAGGACGCGCTGGGACAGCCGGGGGCCACGGACCTGATCCTGCTGGAGGGGATCAACGACATCGGCTTCGGCAGGGACACCGACGGTCTGCCGATCACCGCCGAGCAGCTGATCACCGCGCAGCGGACGCTGATCGGCAGGGCGCGGCGGTCCGGCCTGCGGGTGCACGGCTGCACCCTGCTGCCGTTCGAGGGCGCCAAGTTCTTCACCCCCGTGGGGGAGCAGGTCCGCCAGCAGTTCAACGCCTGGGTCAGGAACGGCGGCGCGTTCGACAGCGTCGTGGACTTCGAACGAGCCGTGCTGGACCCGGAGGTCCCGACGCGCATCGCGGTGCCCTACGACTCGGGCGACCATCTCCACCCGAGCGACGCCGGTGCGGCGATGCTCGCCGGGGCCGTGGACCTCACGGCACTGGCTGCACTGCACAGGTGAGCGGGGCACCGTCCGCGACGCGGACGGCGTCCCCGCACGGATCCGTATCCTGATCCCGGCCGCCGCGCGGAGAGCGCCACGGCGGACCGTCCAGGCCCGAACAGAGGTGGACAGCATGCCCGCGTCCCTGCCACGGCGGCACGCGCTGAGACTCTTCGGAGGCGCGGCCGCACTGGGGATGACCTCGGTGCTCGGCCGCAACGCGGCCCATGCCGACAGCGCCCCCGGACGGGCAGCGCCGGTGACCGGCCTGCGCAGCTCGGTGCAGGGCGTGGTCCTGGGACCGCAGCGGGTCGGCGCCTGGGCCGCTGCGCCGGTGCCCGCGGAGAGCGGCCGACCGCTGCTGGGCTTCGTCGACGTCACCCTGCGGCTGACGATACGGGCCTCGGTCGGCGGCACCAACCCCAGGATCCGGCTCTCCAACCGCTTCGGGACCTCGCCGCTGCTGGTCGAGTCGGCGTCGATCGGGGTGCGGCAGCGGGGCGCGCAGGCGGTCCTCGGCAGCCTCGCCCGGGTGCGCTTCGGCGGCTCGGTACGGGCGGTGGTACCGCCCGGCGGGGAGCTGCTGAGCGACCCCGTGGCGCTGCCCCGCCCGATCACCGCCCGGGAGGCGCTGCTGGTCAGCCTCTATGTGCCGGGGCCAACCGGGCCCGCCACCTGGCATCCGCGCTCCCAGGACGCGACCTGCACGGCCGCCGGCGACTGCACCCGGCTGGCCGGCTCCCAGCGGTTCACCGGCCGGGAGAACGGCTGGTACTACCTCAGCGGCCTCGACCTGGTCTCCACCAGCGCCACCGGCACCGTGGCCTGCTTCGGCGACTCCATCACCGACGGCTCGGAACCGGTGGCGAACCGCGTCGGGGGGCGATGGCCGGACGTGCTCGCCGCCCGGATCGCCAAGGCCCGGCCGGACCGCCCGCTGGGCGTCGTCGACCTCGGCATCGCGGGCAACAAGCTGCTCAACGACGAGAAGGAGAACTCCGGCCGCTCCGGACTCTCCCGCTTCCGCAGCGATGTGCTGGCCCAGCCCGGGCTCACCGATGTCATCCTGCTGGAGGGCATCAACGACATCGGCTCGCGGCGCGGCGCCGGCGGCGGAAGGCTCACCGCCGATGAGCTGATCGCCGGTTACCGCACACTGATCGCGCAGGCCAGGGCGGCCGGTGCGGCCGTGCACGGCGGCACTCTGACGCCGTATGAGGGCGCCAGCTACTACCACAACGAGGGCGAGCAGATCCGGCGTCAGGTCAACCAGTGGATCCGCACCGGCGGCGCCTTCGACAGCGTGATCGACTTCGAGCATGCGCTGCGGGACCCCCACTACCCCGGCCGCTACAACCCGGCCTACGACCTGGGCGACCATCTGCACCCCAACCGGGCCGGCTACACCGCCATGGGTGCGGCGGTGGACCTGTCCAAGCTGCGCGGATGACCGGCCGCCCGGTGCGGGCCCGCCGGTCGTAGGCTGCCGCCATGGGAGAGCGCGCGGTACTGCACATCAAGGGGCGGATCCTGGTCGGACCCGAGGACGTCCGCGACCAGATCTGGGTGGTGGACGGCCGGGTCACCTTCGACCGCCCCGCCCTGGCCCGGGACGTCCGCACCCTCACCGGATGGGTGCTCCCCGGCCTGGTCGACGCCCACTGCCATGTCGGTCTGGACGCCCACGGCGCGGTGGACGACGCCACCAGCGAGAAGCAGGCCCTCACCGACCGCGAGGCGGGCACCCTGCTGATCCGGGACGCCGGCTCACCCGCCGACACCCGCTGGATCGACGACCGCGAGGACCTGCCGCGGATCATCAGGGGCGGGCGGCACATCGCCCGTACCCGCCGGTACATCCGCAACTACGCCCATGAGATCGAGCCGGAGCAGCTGGCCGAGCACACCGCCCGTGAGGCACGGCGCGGCGACGGCTGGGTGAAGCTGGTGGGCGACTGGATCGACCGGGAGCGCGGCGACCTGGCGCCCTGCTGGCCGCGCGAGGCCCTGACGGCGGCGATCGCCGCGGCGCACGCGCAGGGGGCGCGGGTCACCGCGCACTGCTTCGCCGAGGACGCGCTGCCGGACCTGGTGGCGGCCGGGATCGACTGCATCGAGCACGCCACCGGGCTCACCGAGGACCTGCTGCCGCTGTTCGCCGAGCGGGGGATCGCCATTGTGCCCACCCTGGTGAACATCGCGACCTTCCCCGGGCTGGCCGACGGCGGCGAGCAGCGGTTCCCCGCCTGGGCGGCGCACATGCGGCGGCTGCACGAGCGCCGCTATGAGACGGTGGCGGCCGCGTACGAGGCGGGGGTGCCGGTCTACGTGGGCACCGACGCGGGCGGCTCGCTGCCGCACGGGCTGGTCGCCCAGGAGGTCGCCGAGCTGGCGAAGGCCGGGCTGCCGGTGGCGGCGGCGCTCTCCGCGGCCTGCTGGGGCGCCCGCGCCTGGCTCGGCCGGGAGGGCCTGGCCGAGGGGGCCCCGGCGGATCTGGTGGTGTACGAGGCGGACCCGCGCGCCGACGTCCGGGTGCTGGCCGCACCCTCGGCCGTGGTGCTCCGCGGCGTTGTGTGGTGACGGCGGACCGGGGCCGCAAGGGGTGGCCGGGGTGCGGGGGCGCGGCATGCGCCGTCGGTGGCAGGCCCTAGGCTGAGCGCATGGCTGCGCGACCGCTGAGTGAGATCGTCGAGGCCGGCTGGGCGAAGGCCCTTGATCCGGTGGCAGGGCGGATTGCCGCCATGGGGGACTTCCTGCGGGCGGAGATCGCCGCCGGCCGGACCTATCTGCCGGCAGGGCCAGATGTGCTGCGCGCTTTCCAGCAGCCCTTCGACGACGTCAGGGTGCTGATCGTCGGTCAGGATCCCTATCCGACGCCGGGTCATGCGGTGGGTCTCTCCTTCTCGGTGGCGCCCGAGGTGCGGCCGCTGCCGGGCAGTCTGCTGAACATCTATCAGGAGTACGGGCGCGACCTCGGCTTCCCGCCGCCCACCAACGGTGACCTCACCCCGTGGACCCGGCAGGGGGTGCTGCTGCTCAACAGGGCGCTCACCACGGCCCCGCGCAAGCCGGCCGCGCACCGGGGCAAGGGCTGGGAGGAGGTCACCGACCAGGCCATCCGGGCGCTGGCGGCCCGGGGGAAGCCGCTGGTGGCGATCCTGTGGGGGCGCGACGCCCGGGGGCTGCGGCCGCTGCTGGGCTCGGTGCCCGCGATCGAGTCGGCGCATCCCAGCCCGATGTCGGCGGACCGCGGCTTCTTTGGTTCCCGGCCGTTCAGCCGTGCCAATGAGCTGCTCGTCGGGCAGGGCGGCCAGCCGGTGGACTGGCGCCTGCCGTAGGGCTTGTCCGACCGTTCCTGTCCGGCGTTCCCGGTTGATCGTCCCCGCCCGACCGTTCCCGCCCGACCGTTCCTGTCCGGCGTTCCCGCCTGGCGGGCGACGCCTGGCACGGCAGCGCCGGAGCCGACGGGGGCGGCCCGGTACGAGGTCGCTCCTCCGCCCTGGCGTGCGCCCTCCCTGCCCGTCTCCGGCGAGGAGGGGCCCTGCACCGGACACCGCCCGCGTGACCGGCGTGAGCCGTCGGGCAGGCCCTGGGCGGCCGGTGGTGCGACCGGTACATCTGTGCGGGTGCCGAAGGCGCCCACTCGGATTTTGCGGACCGCAGGGCGCCGTCGACCCGTCGGCCGCGCAGCGTGCCGGGCGCCCCGGCTGCGGGCCGGGGGAAGGCCGGGCTGGGCCGCAGCCGTCCGTCGTCCGTCGACCGTCGTCCGCCCGGGGCGCGCCCGCTGGGGGTGCTGCGCGGGAGTCCGCGGCACACGCCGGTGTGTGGCCGCGGTGCACTCGCCCGGCACCGGCGGCTGGGGTGCCGCACGGCCTGGAGCAGCCCGTATGCTCGGGTCATGGTCGGCACACGGGCGCAGAGGGTCGAGCGGGGGCCGGGGCGTCCGCGGGAGGAGCGCGTCACCACCGCCGCACTGAACGCGGTGATCGAGCTGGTGGCCGAGGGCGGCGTCGAGGCGGTCACGATGGACGCGGTGGCCGCCCGCGCGGAGGTCAGCAAGCCCGCCATCTACCGGCGTTGGCCCTCCAAGCAGGCCCTGATCATCGCGGCTGCGGAGACCCGGATCGGGGCCCTGTCGGTGCCGGACCTGGGCGATGTCCGTGCCGAGCTGCGCGAGGTGCTCACCGCGCGGCTGGCGTCGTACCGCCGGCCGGGGACGGGCCGGCTGCTGGCCGAGCTGATCGGGGCCGCGGCGGGGGACAGCGGTGTCCGGGGGGAGTACGCCGCATACGCCGACCGCATGATGGGCGAGACGCGGAGCATCCTGGAGCGCGGTATCGCCCGCGGCGAGGTGCGGTCCGATGTGGACATCCGCTCCGCGGCCACCCTGGTGGCGGCGCCGCTGGTGTACCGCCTGCTGGCGGAGCCCGAGCTGCCGGACGCGCAGTTCGTGGACGACCTGGTCGATCTGCTGGTCAGGGCGGTCGGCCGCTCGGCCTGAGCCGGGCCCGGGACAGCCGCCCACGGTCTGCGTACGAGGCCACAACGTGATGACCGGCTACGGGAACGGCGGGCGCCGGGTGTTCCGACCCTGCCGCTGGGCCGGTCGACAGGTCGTGGGCTGTGGGCCGTCCGAGGAGGCAGTTTCCGTGACAGAAGTCCACTCCTGAGGTTGAATCACTCGTACGAGTGAACTGACCGTCCGTGTCAACACGGTGACGGTCTGTTCGACAGGATGGCTGCACCCCCGAGCGCGGTGTGATGCCCATGAGCCGGGGGATTCCATCCGCCATGTGTGGGAGTTTCCTCGTGTCTTCCGTCTTCTCCGCCATACCCGGGCTCCGGCCGGGTGCCGTCGCCGTGGTCGCCGCAGGTCTGGTCGTCGCGGGGCTGCCGGCCGCCGCCCACGCCACCGCGCCCGCCCACGCCACCGGGAGCGGCCGGGCCGCCGCGACCGCCGCCGAGGTGCGGCTGGACGTCGGCCTGCTGAACCGCACCGTCGACGTGCCGGTGGACGTCTCCCTGAACAAGGTGAGCGCTCCCGGGCAGGGCGGCGGCACCATGCTCACCGCCCGGGTCGACGGAGTGGCCCAGGGCGCCCCGATCACCCTGGTCAAGGCGCAGCTGGGCACCACCCGCGCCACCGTGGACCGCAAGGGTGCCAGGGCCTCGGTGCGGCTGGTGGGCGCCGATGTGCATGTGCCCGGACTGCCGCTCACCGCACTGCTCGGCCTGGAGGCGGTCACCGCCGAGGTCGACTGCCCGGTCGACGGGCGGCCCACGGCCGATGTCGATGTGCTGGGCACGCTGCGCGTTCTGGGCCGCCGGGTCACCCTCACCGCCGCCGGTCCGACCCGGATCGCCGTGCCGGGTGTGGGCGTGGTCTCGGCCGAGCTGTCCCGCCGGGCCGTCACCTCCACCAGCGCGGCCGCGACCGCGCTGGAGCTGGATGTCACGGTCGACCCGCTGAAGCTGAACGTCGCCAAGGTCTCCGGCCGGGTCACGGTGGCCTCGGTGAGCTGCTCCAAGCCCGGTGCGGTGGACACCTCCACCACGACCACGGCCCCGTCCTCGCAGCCCCCGGCGTCCGCCTCCGCTGCGCCGTCCGCCTCCGCGTCGGCCTCGGCCGCGCCGAACGCACCGCAGACCGCCGGCGCCGGTCTGGCGGAGACCGGTGGCTCGGTCAGCCCGCTGCTGCTGGGCGGCGCCGCGGTGCTGGTGGTCGCGGGTGCCGCGGCACTGCTGGTGGTGCGCCGCAGGCGAGGCTCCGTATAACAGGCCTTCGCGAGCTGGGGTTCGGGGGCACCCGGGGCCGTCTCACGTCGGTTCACATGGTGTTCACATTGGAGGAACAACTGGGAAACGGCACCTTGCAATGCTCCGGGTGCACCCCACCACCCCACCCCGCGAGGATTCCGCCAGTGAGCTACAAGGCCGAGTACATCTGGATCGACGGCACCCAGCCGACCGCCAAGCTGCGCTCCAAGACCAAGATCCTTGCTGACGGTGCCGCGCTGCCGGACTGGGGCTTCGACGGCTCCAGCACCAACCAGGCCGAGGGCCACGCCTCCGACCGCGTGCTCAAGCCGGTCTACTCCTGCCCCGACCCGATCCGCGGCGGCGACCACAAGCTGGTGCTCTGCGAGGTCTACAACACCGACGGCACCCCGCACGAGTCCAACACCCGTGCCCTGCTCCGCCCGATCGCCGAGCAGTTCGCCGGCCAGGAGCCGATCTTCGGCATCGAGCAGGAGTACACCTTCTTCGACGGCAGCCGTCCGCTCGGCTTCCCCGAGAACGGCTTCCCGGCGCCCCAGGGCGGCTACTACTGCGGTGTCGGTGCCGACGAGATCTTCGGCCGTGAGGTCGTCGAGAAGCACCTCGACAACTGCCTCGCCGCGGGCCTCGGCATCTCCGGCATCAACGCCGAGGTCATGCCCGGCCAGTGGGAGTTCCAGGTCGGCCCGCTCTCCCCGCTGGAGGTCTCCGACCAGCTGTGGGTGGCCCGCTGGCTGCTCTACCGCACCGCCGAGGACTTCGGCATCTCCGCCACCCTGGACGCCAAGCCGGCCAAGGGCGACTGGAACGGTGCCGGTGCCCACACCAACTTCTCCACCAAGGCGATGCGTGAGGGCTACGACCCGATCATCACCGCCTGCGAGTCGCTCGGCGCCGAGGGCAAGCCGCTGGAGCACGTCAAGGAGTACGGCTTCGGCATCGAGAGCCGCCTCACCGGTCTGCACGAGACCGCCCCGTGGAACGAGTACAGCTACGGCGTCTCCAACCGCGGTGCCTCGGTCCGCATCCCGTGGCAGGTGGAGATCGACAAGAAGGGCTACATCGAGGACCGCCGGCCCAACGCCAACGTCGACCCCTATGTCGTCACCCGGCTGATCGTCAACACCTGCTGCGCCGCGCTGGAGAAGGCCGACCAGGTCTGATCCTCAGCCGCGCACCCTTTGCGCGCCATGCCCGCCGGACGCCCCCGTCCGGCGGGCATCCGTGCTCCGGGCCCCTGACCGCCCGCGCTCCGCGCGGTCCCCGCCGCCCGCGGTGACCGTCAGAGCCCGGCCAGCTCTGCCAGCAGGGGCACCGGATCCATCGTCCCGCCGTCCGGACGGCCTTCGTCCAGCGCCCAGAGCGCGGACTCCACCTGGCGGGCCATCGCCCAGGCCGCGAGCCGGCGGGCGTCCTCGCCCAGTGCGTCGGCCAGCAGCGCCAGCCGCCGGGACAGCACCCGCCGCGGGTCGGGGTGGGCGAAGGGGTCGTCGATCTGCGCCAGCAGCGGCCAGGGGTCGTACGCCGGATCGCCGGTCATCGGCTTGGCGTCGATCGCCAGCCAGGGACCCCGCCCTGAGAGCAGCACATTGCCCGGGTTGAAGTCGCCGTGCAGGACGACCCGCCGCCCGGCCCCGGCCGGGAGTTCACGCCACAGCCGCACCCCGTGGGCCACCAGTCCGCGGTCGAAGTCCGGCCGCAGCCGGGCCATCCGCTCCTCGGCCTGGTCGGCCCGGCAGGCGGCGACCGCTTCCAGCGGCTCCAGCCCGGTGGCGAGCCCGGGGTCGGCGGTCCACAGCCGGTTCAGCACCTGGGCCGCGAGCAGCAGCCGCTCCTCGGCGCCCAGCTGTTCCGCGGCCCGCAGTTCGGTGCCGGGTTCGCAGCGCTCCAGCAGCAGCGCATAGCGCTCGGTGTCATGGCGCAGCACCCGGACGGCGCCGCGCCCGTCCCACAGCCGCAGCGCCTCGGCCTCACCCGCCGCCTCCGGGTGCGGCCAGCTCAGCTTGAGCACGGCCCGCTCCCCGCCGGGCAGTTCCGCCGGGGCCACCCAGGCGCAGCTGCCGCCGAGGAACGGCGCCCCCAGCCGCAGCGACCAGCGGTCGCGGAACTCCTCGACCAGGGCGGGGAGCGCGGTGAGCCAGTCCCGTCCGCTGTCGCTGCCGCCGAGGGTCGTCATGACCGGCAGTGACGGGGGGAAGAGTTCGGCGGTCATGGCACCTCGCTGTGGAGTGGGCGGTGGGCGGTGGGCGGCCCCATGGTCGCAGCGGCCGGGGGCGGGCTCAACGGGAATTCGCCCGCTGGTCGGTCCCCGGGGTCCTACGGGTGGCGACGGCGATCCGGTTCCAGGTGTTGATGGTCGTGATCAGTGCGATCAGCCGGGCGAGCTCCTCCTCCTCGAAGTGCTCGGCGGCCCGTGTGTACACCTCGTCGCTGACGCCTCCGGAGGGGACGGTCACCGCCTCGGTGAGCGCCAGGGCTGCCTGCTCCCTGGGTGTGTAGAAGTGCGGGGCCTCCCGCCACAGCCCCACCAGGTGCAGTCGCTCCTCGCTCTCTCCCGCCTTGCGGGCGTCGCTGGTGTGCATGTGCAGGCAGTAGGCGCAGCCGTTGAGCAGCGAGGCGCGGATCTGCACCAGTTCGACCAGGGCCGGGTCCAGGCCTTCGCGGGCGGCGGCGTCGAAGCCGATGAGGGCTCGGAAGGCCTTGGGGGCGGCCTTGGCGAACTCGACCCGGGGGGTGTTCTGCGTGGTGTCCATGACGTTCAATCTATGGCGCCAGGTGACCGGTTGTAGGGTGCATTTCCATGGCGGAATCGCGGGTCAATCAGGCGGTGGTGCTGGGCGTTGACCTGCATCTGGAGCTGGCCCGGGGCGGTGGTCGCCGTGCCGCGCTCACCCGGGCGCTGCGGGAGGCGGTCCGCAGCGGGCGGCTGGCCCCGGGCACGCGGTTGCCGCCCTACCGCTCCCTCGCCGTCGATCTGGGCATCGCCCGCAACACCGCAGCCGACGCCTATGCCGAGCTGGTCGCCGAAGGATGGCTGACGGCACGTCAGGGATCCGGGACCAGGGTGGCGCAGCGTCCCGCGCCGCCCGCCCCCGTCCGCCGTCCGGTGCCGCCCGCCCGCGAGGCACAGCCGGCCCGCCACGATCTGCGGCAGGGGCGGCCGGACATCTCCTCCTTTCCGCGCGCGGCCTGGATCGCCGCCACCCGCCGGGCGCTCACGGCGGCCCCCAACGACGCCTTCGGCCCGGGCGATCCGCGGGGGCGGCCGGAGCTGCGGCGTGCCCTGGCCGGCTATCTGTCCCGGGCGCGGGGGGTGCGCTGCGATCCGGAGCGGATCGTGGTCTGCTCCGGTGTCGCAGGGGCGCTGCGCCTGCTGGGGCAGGTGCTGCGCGGACCAGTGGCGGTGGAGGAGTACGGGCTGGACTTCCACCGCGGACTGCTGACCGCGGCGGGGCTGCGCACGCTGCCGCTGCCGGTGGACGAGCGGGGCGCCCTCACCCAGGAGCTGGCGGCGACCCGGGCGCGTGCGGTGCTGCTCACCCCCGCGCACCAGTTCCCCACCGGTGGTCCACTGCATCCGCGGCGGCGGGCCGCGGTGGTGGAGTGGGCGAGGGCCGCCGGGGGGCTGGTCCTGGAGGACGACTATGACGGCGAGTTCCGCTACGACCGGCAGCCGGTCGGTGCGGTGCAGGGACTGGACCCTGACCGGGTCGTCTATCTGGGCTCGGTGAGCAAGAGCCTGAGCCCCGCGCTGCGGCTGGGCTGGGCGGTGCTCCCCGGCGGTCTGGTGGACGGGGTGCTTGCCGCGAAGGGGGAGCGGGAGCCCTTCGCCGGGGCTCTGGAGCAGCTCACGCTCGCCGACTTCATCGACTCCGGCGGCTATGACCGCCATGTCCGGCGGATGCGGCAGCGCTATCGACGGCGTCGCGGGCAGTTGGCGGCCGTGCTCGCGGAGCAGGCCCCGCACATCGGGGTCACCGGTGTCGCTGCGGGGCTGCATGCCGTGCTGCGGCTGCCGCCCGGCACCGAGCGGTCCGCGGTCCGCGCCGCCGCCTGGCAGGGACTGGCCCTGGAGGGCCTGGCCGGCTACCGCCATCCGGATGCGGCGTCACCGGTGGTCGACGGTCTGGTGGTGGGGTACTCGGCGCCGCCCGACCGGGCGTTCGCGGATGCGCTGGGCGCGCTGTGCCGGGCGCTGCCCCCGCCGTGAGCCGGGGCGGGGCGGCGGGTGCGGCCGGCGGTGCGGAGGTGCCGGGCCTAGCCGTCCACCGCGGCGGCCAGGGCGGCGAGGAACGCCTCGGTGGTCGCCGGGTCCCGGACGGCGACGCGCAGCCAGTCGGGACCCAGCCCGGGGAAGGTGTCGCCCCGGCGGACGGCGAAACCGGCGGCGCGCAGCCGCTCGCGCACCGCTGCGGCCCCGGGGAGCCGCAGCAGGACGAAGGAGGCCGCGGGCTCGCCGTGCACCTGGACCCCGGGGACGGCCGCGAGTCCGGCGAGCAGTTGGGCGCGGTGGTCGGCGGTGGTGCGGGCGGCCTGCTCGGCCTCGGCCAGGGCGCGGGGGGAGCAGCAGGCCTCGGCCGCGACCAGTGCCGGGGTGGAGACCGGCCACAGCGGCTGGCTGCGGGCAAGCCGGTCCACCATGGCCTCGGCCGCCAGCAGATAGCCGATCCGCAGTCCGGCCAGTCCCCAGGTCTTGGTGAGGCTGCGCAGCACCACCAGGCCGGGCAGTTCCGACCGGGCGGCCAGGCTGCCTGTCTCGCCGGGCACCGTGTCGGCGAACGCCTCGTCCACCACCAGGACGCGGCCGGGCCTGGCCAGTGCCGCCAGTGCGGCGGCCGGGTGCAGCACCGAGGTGGGGTTGGTGGGGTTGCCCACCACCACCAGATCCGCGTCCGCGGGTACGGCGGCCGGGTCCAGCCGGAAGCCGTCCGCGGGCGTCAGCAGCAGCCGCTCCACCCGGTGCCCGGCGTCCCGCAGCGCCGCCTCCGGCTCGGTGACTGCGGATGCACCACCACGGCGCGGCGCGGCCGCAGCGTACGGGCCAGCAGGACGAACGCCTCGGCGGCGCCCGAGGTCAGCAGCACCTCGCCGGGCGGCCTGCCGTGCCGGGCGGCGACCGCGGCGCGGGCCGCCGCGCCGTCGGGGTAGGCGGCCAGACCGTCGAGCGCGGCGGCCAGCCGGTCGCGCAGCCAGGGCGGCGGGGTGCCGGTGCGGACGTTCACGGCCAGGTCGACCAGGCTGCCGTCGCGCACCTCCGCATCACCGTGGTGGCGCAGATCCGGCTCGGCCCCGGCCCGGTGTGACGGTGCGTCAGTGTGCATGGCTGTGGTTCTGTCCATGGTGGTGGTCATGGCCCGGGTCGTCGGGGTGGTGGTGGGGGCGCTGTGCTGCGCCCACCCTGTCCTCGAAGCCGGGCATGGCGATGCGGTAGACGCAGGTGTCGCAGTTCATCCGTACATCCCCCTCCAGAGCCTCGCGATAGCGCTCCAGTACCAGCTCCGCGAGCTCCTCGGTGGCGCCCATCACCCCGGCGCAGCGCACCTGGAGATCGGGGTGGGCGGCGGCCCACTCGGCGGCCTGCCGTTCCACGCGGTCCGGCAGCACCCCGGTGAAGAGGAAGTACGGCAGCACCACGATCCGCTCGGCGCCCAGCCGGCGGCAGCGCTCCAGGCCCGCCGCCACATCGGGGTCGGCGAGGGAGACAAAGGCGGTCTCCACCCCGGCGAGCCCGCGGCCCTCCCACAGCAGCCGGGCGGCCTTGTGGACCTCGGAGTTGGCGTCCGGATCGGTGGAGCCCCGCCCGACCAGCAGCACCGTGGTGGCGGCGCGGTCGGCCCGGTCCAGCACCTCGTCCAGCCGTCGCTCCAGCACGGTCAGCAGCGCGGGATGCGGGCCCAGCGGACGGCCGTAGCGGTAGGAGATCCCGGGGTGGCGCTCCTTCTCGCGGGCCAGCGCCGCCGGTATGTCGCCCTTGGCGTGCCCGGCGGAGACCAGCACCAGCGGCACCGCGGCGAACCGCCGCACCCCGGCCGCCACCAGCTCCGCCACCGCGTCGGCCAGCGGCGGCGGCGAGAGTTCGATGAAGCCGCCGCCGACCGGCACCCCGGGCAGCCGGCCGCGCAGGCCCGCGACGAAGGAGCGGAACGCCTCGGCGCCGGCGTCGTCACGGGTGCCGTGTCCGACGAGGAGCAGCGCGGGCGGCTGGGGAGGTGGGGTCACGTCAGGTCTCCAGGGGTCGGGAGGATGGGGGTCACCGCTGCCAGCGGTAGCCGCGCGGGGTGACCATGCGGCCGGCGACCCGGCGGGTGGCCGTGTTGCCGACGGTGACCACGGTCGTCATGTCGACGGTGGTGACGTCCAGTTCGGCCAGGGTGGTGACGGTGTGCCACTGGTCGGGCCGGGAGACCCCGTGGGCGACCCCGACCGGGGTCTGCGGGGTGCGGCGCGCGGCCAGGATGTCCAGGGCCTTGGGCAGCTGCCAGTCGCGGCCCCGGCTGCGGGGGTTGTAGAAGGTCACCACCAGGTCGGCCTCGGCCGCCGCCCGTACCCGGCGTTCGATGACCTCCCACGGGGTGTGCAGGTCGGAGAGGGAGATGGAGACATGGTCGTGGCCCAGCGGGGCGCCCAGCAGCGCCGCTGCGGCCAGCGCCGCGGTCACCCCGGGCACCCCGACCACGTCGATGTCGTCCCCGGCCTCGGCCAGCGCCGGTGAGGCCATGGCGTACACCCCGGCGTCGCCGCTGCCGACCAGCGCCACGGCCAGGCCCTCGCGGGCCAGCCGCACGGCGGTGCGTGCCCGCTCCTCCTCGGCGCCCAGGCCGGACTCCTCGATCCGGGTGCCGGGGCGCAGCAGGTCGCGGATCTGGTCGAGGTACTGGTCCAGGCCGACCACGACCGAGGCCCGGCGCAGTTCGGTGCGGGCCCGGGGGGTGAGCAGGTCCCGGGCTCCGGGGCCCAGACCGACCAGGGCGAGCCGGCCGCGTACGGCCCGGCGGGCGACCGCGACGGTGCACATCGCGGGGCGGCCCTCGGGCCGTGACTTCCGCTTGGGGACGATCAGCGTGCCACCGGGGGCGGCGGCCAGGGCGGCGGCCTCGGCCACGCTGGGGGTGCCGACCGCGGCCAGCGGGGCGGCGGAGGGGTTGGGCACCGGGACGGTGGCGAGTGCCTCGGCGGTGTGGGTCGTCACGGGCACGCCCAGCTGCCGGGCGGCCTGGACGATGCCCTCCTCGTCGGCCTTGGCGTCCACGGTGGACAGCAGGGCGACGGAGGCCGGTGACAGCCCGGCCTCGGCCAGCGCCTCCGCCACCAGGTCCAGCACCTCCTCGGCGGTGACCCCGCGGCTGGCGCCGACGCCGACCACCAGGGACGCGGGACGCAGGGTGGCGGTGGTCCCGCCGTCGGGTCGGACGAGGTCGCTGATCCGCAGGACGGGTGCGTCGGCCGGGGCGTGGGCGTCGACCCAGGAGGGCAGCGCGGGGAGCGGATGGGGGCGGTCGGCCTCCAGCCGTACCGGGGAGCCGTCCAGGATCGCCCGGGAGACCGCCGCCACCTCGCCCTCCACCGGCAGGTCCAGGGTGTCCAGGCCCGGGATGCTGGTGGCGTCGGTGGCGGTGGTGACCACCGGCCGGGTGCCGAGTACCTCGGAGAGCTGCTCCGCGAGGGCGTTGGCGCCGCCGCCGTGGCCGCCCAGCAGCGGCACCGCGAAGTGCAGGCCCTCGTCCACACAGACCACCCCCGGGTCGGTGGCCTTGTCCGCAAGCAGGGGGGCGACCAGCCGTACGGTGGCCCCGGCGGCGAGGAAGCAGACCAGCTGCTCGCACTCGGCGAACGCCCGGCCCACGGCCTCGGCCGCCGGTCCCTCGTACACGGCGGTGCGGGCGGGCCATGCGGCGGCGAGCCGGTCGGCGGCGCGCCGTCCGGCGGCGGTGACTGCGATCAGGCCGATCACTGGGGGAGCCTCCTCGGGGGGCGGTGCTGTGCTGTCGTGCGGGCGGGCCGGTCGCCGCACCGGGGGCCGGACGGCTGCCGGTACGGGGTCATGGGCGGGTGCCCCAGAGGACGAAGACGGGATTGGTGGCGGCCAGGCGGCTCACTCCGCCGGGCAGCGGGGCCAGCCGGGAGGAGTGCAGCAGCACGCCGTCGGCGGCCAGACCGGCTGTGTGCAGGGCCTCCCGCACCGCGGGGACGCGGTCGACCGCGGCCAGGGTGACCACCACGGCCCGGCGGGCCCGGGCGGCGCAGTGGCCGACCACGGCGGGCAGGTCGGTACCCCCGCCGCCGACGAAGACCGCGTCGGGGTCGGGCAGCGCGGCCAGCGCCTGGGGGGCCCGGCCGTGGACCGCAGCGATGTCCACCCCGTGGGTGCGGGCGTTGGCCCTGATCCGGGCGACCGCCTCGGCGTCCTGCTCCACCGCGACCGCGGCGGCGCCGAACCGTGCGCACTCCACGGCGACCGAGCCGCTGCCCGCGCCGACGTCCCACACCAGGTCACCCGGCCGGGGGCCGAGCCGGGCCAGCGCCAGGGCACGCACCTCGGCCTTGGTGACCATGGAGTCACGGTGCGCAAAGGCGTCCTCGGGCAGCGCCCAGCCGGGCGGACCCCCGCTGTGCCCGGCCAGCGCCCGCATCGGGCCGACCCCGGGCGGGCCGCCCAGGCAGAGCACCAGATTGACGGCCGGCCAGTCGCGGCCGGCGGCCTCCGCCGGGGTCAGCTCCTCCACCCGCTCCGCGGGCCCGCCCAGATCGGAGGCGACGATCAGACGCCGTTCGATGTCCGGGGTGCGCAGCAGCTCCGCGGCCAGCTCGGCGGGGCCGGCGCCGGGCGCGGTCAGCACCGCGGTCTTGCGGTGCGCCCGGCAGAGGTTGTACGCGGTGTGCGGGGCGCGGCCGTGGGCGCTGACCACCACGGCGTCGTCCCAGGACAGGCCCAGCCGGGCGAAGGCGTCCGCCACCGACGAGGTGCCGGGCCGCACCTCCAGCCGCTCCGGGCCGAACCGCTCGCCCAGCGCCCGGACGATCCCGAAGAAGCCCGGATCGCCGCTGGCCAGCACCACGATCCTGGAGCCCTCGCGGGCCGACTCCTCTTCGATGGCGTCCAGCGCGGGTGCCAGCGGCCCGAGGACGACCCGGTGTGCACCCGCGGGGACGGCGGCGGACTCCAGATGCCGCCGGGCGCCCGCCACCAGGGTCGCCGCCGACAGCACGGCGCTGTCCTCGGGCGGCAGCGGGTGGCGGCCACGCCCGAGGACCGTGATCCGAGGGGAGGTCATCCGAGGTTCAGCTCTCCGCGGGCAGCGGTGCGGCGCTCGCCCCGTCGGTGCGCAGGGTGCGCCGGGCACGCCGGTCCGCCTTGCGGAAGGTGTGGAAGTGGCCGGGGTGGTAGAGGTGCGAGCGGGTCCCCTCGGCGCCCAGCGCCGGACCCACCAGGAACAGGGTGTGCTTCCACAGCCTGTGCGCCTTGACGGTGGCCTCCAGGGTGCCGACGGTGCAGTGCAGCACCAGCTCCTCCGGCCAGGTCGCCTGATGGGCCACCACCACCGGGGTCTCCTGCGGATAGCCGCCCTCCAGCAGCTCGGCGGCCAGCTGCCCGCTGCGGGCCGCCGAGAGGAAGACCGCCATGGTGGTGCCGTGCCGGGCGAACTCCCGTACCTCCTCGCCGGGCGGCATCGGCGTCCTGCCGCCGCCCAGCCGGGTGAGGATCACCGACTGCGCCACCTCGGGCACCGTCAACTCCCGCTGGGCGATGGCCGCCACCGCGGAGAAGGACGAGACACCGGGCACGATCTCGGTCTCCAGGCCCAGCGCCCGGCACCGCTCCAGCTGCTCCTGCACCGCGCCCCACAGCGACGGGTCGCCGGAGTGGATCCGGGCCACCCGCAGGCCGTCGCGGGCGGCTTCCTCGTACAGGGCCAGCACGTCCTCCATGGGCACCAGGGAGGAGTCCACGATCCGGGCGTCCTCGCGGGCGTGCTCCAGCACCTCGCGCTGCACCAGGCTCGCCGCCCACACCACCGTGTCTGCCGCCGCGATCGCCCGTGCCGCCCGGAAGGTCAGCAGGTCCGCCGCGCCCGGCCCGGCGCCGACGAACGTCACCTTGCCAACGGTCCCACCGGTCACAGCTTGCTCCCTCGCTCGCCCCGCGGGGCGGGGCAGATCAGGGTGGACAGATAGGGCTGCGGGGAGCCGTCCAGCTCGGCCGCCGGGCGGATCGACTCCTCCGGCAGGCCCAGCGAGGAGCCCCACACCGCGCCCGGGGTGCGGCCGGTGTCCCGCAGCGCCGCGGTGACCTCGGCGGCGATCCGGCCGAACTTGTACGCCACCACCGTGCCCGGGCCCGCCAGGGCCTGCCGGAGCACCTGCGAACCGGCGGTCACCGGTACCAGCGTGAGCGGCTCCACGCCCTCGGCCAGCACCGTGCCGCTGCGTGCGGCCAGGTCCTGCATCGCGGTGATCCCCGGGACGGTCTCCACCACGGTGTCCGGCAGGGACTGACGGACCGTCTGGGCGAGGTAGGTGAAGGTGGAGTAGACGTTGGGGTCGCCGATGGTGGCGAACGCCACGGTGCCGCCCCCGCCGGTCCGCCTCAGCAGGTCGGCGACCCGCTCCCCGGCCGCGTCCCAGGCCGCCTCGCGGCGGGCCCGGTCGGCGCGCTCATTGAGGGCGAACACCACCCGGACGACCTTGTGCGCATCAGTGTGGTGCAGCACCGTCGCCTCGGCCCGGCCCGTCTCACCGCTGTCCATCACCGGGACGACCACGAACCGCGCCTCGCGCAGCACCCGGACGCCCTTCACCGTGACCAGCTCCGGATCGCCCGGACCCATCCCCACGCCGACCAGGCGGCGGCTCATACGGAAGGGCCCGGAGGGTGGAAAAGGGCAGGCCGCGCTGCGGCGGCATGCGCAACACGCATGACGGAGTCCTCACTCGGGGTCCTCGCCCCGGTCGACGTGACGGCGGCCAGAGTCTCCTGGCTCCCGGATCGGCACACCCCCGGGCCTTCCAACCGCATGTGCACGGCCGTGGCCGACTCCCGCAGACGCTGCCGCGGGGCCGGGGGTGCTCCCCGGTGACAGTGGCGGGACCGCGCCGGATTCGCACCGGACTTCCTCGTCAATGCCGCCGTGTATGGCCCGGAAATCCCATCACGCGCCCGGCTGCCCGGTCAACAACGCCCCTTGTGGCGTGCACCGCACACGGCTGCGGCGGCCGGACCGGACGAGGGGGTGGTGCGCGGCACGCGCCGGGCCCCGGGCGGACGCCGGCCGACGGGGGGTGGGCCCGGTGTGCGGGCCAGGTCCGGTCCGGCGGTTCCCGTCCGGCGCGCGGCGCCAGGCAGGTACGCGGCGCCCGGCAGGTACGCGCGCCGGACCGGCGTGATGTGTCAAACAGGATCCGGGCACGAGCCGCCCGGACGGGGGAAGCCACTGCTCCGTCCGGGTGTCTGATTCACCCCGATCGGAACCTGATTGCGACCGGTTGCGTCCTCACCTCAGGTGCGGAGCCGAATCGGTGCGTCCGACGGACGCTCGGAGCCGTCATCGGAAAGGCCTGTGGGGATGGAGTTGACGAGCGGGGCGTTCCTGGCGCTCATCATGGTGGTGCTGGTGGTGCTCACTGTGCTGGTACTGACCCTGTGGAACCGGATACCCGGTCCACGGGCGGCCCGCTACGGCGGCAGACTCGGCCTGCTGGTGCTCAACCAGGCGGTGGCGGTCCTGGTGGCGCTGGTGTGGCTGAACAACACCTATGCCTTCTACGAGAGCTGGGACGACCTGCTGGGCACCAACGGCAACCAGGTCGCGCTGGGCCCGGACGGCGGCTCACCGGTCGTGGGTGCTTCGGCGCTCGCCGGGGGGCCGTCCGGCGGTGTGCGCTCGGTGCTCTCCTTCACTCCCTTCAAGCGGCGGGTGCTGGAGGCCACCGCGGTCGGCCCGCGCTCCCGGCTGCGCGGTGAGCTCTATGTCTGGCTGCCGCCGCAGTACCAGCAGACCGCCTACCGGACCAAGGCGTTCCCGGTGATCGAGCTGCTGCCCGGGCAGCCCGGCTCGCCGCGCACCTGGTTCGGGCCCATGGACGTCGACCGTGTCCTGGGCGGGCTGATCGCCGCGCAGCGGGTGCACCCCTTCATCCTGGTCTCCGCCACCATGAACTACACCGGGACCAAGGACAGCGGCTGTGTGGACGTCCCGCGCGGGCCACGGGTCGACACCTGGCTGACCAGGGATGTGCCCTGGCTGGTCGAGCACAGCCTGCGGGCCGCGTCCGACGCGCGGCACTGGGCGCTGATGGGCTACTCGGCAGGTGCCTACTGCAGCGTCGACCTGACGGTGAAGCACCCCGACGTCTTCCGCGCCGCGGTCAGCCTCTCCGGCTACAACACGCCGGAGTCCCCGTTCGTGGTCCGCAATCCGGCGCTGCGCGCCGCCAACAGCCCGGTGCAGCGGCTGCGCCGGATGACGGTGCAGCCGGACATCGCCCTGCTGCTGGCGGGCTCCCTGCAGGACGGCCGTACGGTGGCGGACGCCCGGACGCTGCTGGCCGAGCTGTCCCGTCCCGCGCACGGCACCACGCTCACCGTCGCGCACGGCGGGCACAACACCGCGGTGTGGTCGGCGATGCTGCCCACCGCGCTGGAGTGGCTGAGCCGGACCACCCCCGGCCCGGTGTCGGAGGAGGACGGCATGGGTGCGGTGCCGCCGCGACACCGCAGCATCCCGGGCCGGGTGCTGCATGCCGGGTCCGCCCCGGACCGGCTGACGGCGACTCCGTCCGCGGGCACCGCCCACCGCTGAGGCCGGGTGCGGCGTTGGCGCGGCGGCCGGGTGGGGCCGCCGCGCCGGCCGTGGGCGGCGCCGGGTCAGGAGGTGGCGCCGCCCAAGGGCGGGGTGTTCATGGTCAGGGCACCGACGGTCGGGGCACCGACGGTCAGGGTGCCGACGGTCGGGGCACCGACGGCGGGACGACCGGCGAGGCCGCAGCGTCGAGGGGACTCGTCGATTTGGCGGGTCCCGCCAGTGCGGCGGCGCCTGCCGTGGCCGTCGGTGCCGCGCCGGGCGGGGCCGGCGCCGTCCGGCCGGGGGAGTGCCTGGTGATCACTTCGGCCTTGGTGCTCGGGTCCCGATGGCGGGCGCGGGGCCGTCCGGGCAGGGGTGGGTGGACCGGTCGGAGAGCTGTCCCGCCGTCACCGGCGGCTGCCGGTGTGCGGCGGTGTGACGGTGAGGCTTTGGCTGCTGGAGAGTATGCGTCGGTTGAGGATGTGGGGTCAACGATCCATTTCCGAAACATCGTCGAAAGTTTTACCGTCGAGGCCTGGAGAGAATCCCGAAATATTTCGGACGCCGCCTCAGGCCTTGAGACTGCCGAGGTCTGGCGGATCATGCGGGTAATTTTGCGAGTTCTGTCAGAGGCCTTGACGCGCTGTCATGCACCCCTTACTTTCGCGAGGTCGTTCGCAATATCGGCGAAACATTCGGAGGGGCGCAACCATGGGATCGGCCAATGCGGGGACCACTTCGCGCAGAGGTAGATGGGTCGCGGGGGCAGTCGCACTGGCGCTGGCTTGGACCGTCTCCGGCTGCGCCTCCCAGAGTGGGGGCAGCAGCAGCGCGGACGAGGAGAGCGGCACTCTCACCGCCTGGATCTACGGCGACGACTCGGTGAAGGTGCAGCAGGCCGCAGTCAAGGAGTTCAACAAAACCTCAGGTGTCAAGGTGAAGCTGGTCATCGTGCCAGGCGCCGAGTACGCCACCAAGCTGCGGGCCGCCATGGCGTCCGCCAGCCCGCCGGACATCTTCTTCAACTGGGGCGGCGGTTCCATCAAGTCCTACGTGGACGGCAACCAGCTGGTCGACCTCACCCAGGTGGTCAACGACGACCGCTCGCTGACCAACGCCTTCCTGGCCTCCGTCATGGCCGCGGGAGGACTCAACGGGAAGATCTACGGCATCCCCATGCGGGGCATGCAGCCCGTGGTGCTCTTCTACAACAAGACCCTCTTCGCGGCCAACCACCTCAAGCCGCCCACCACCTGGTCGCAGCTGCAGAGTGTGTCGGCCACGCTCAGGTCCAGGAACATCACCCCGTTCGCGCTCGGCGGCAAGGACACCTGGCCCGAGCTGATGTGGCTGGAGTACCTGCTGGACCGGCTCGGCGGCCCCAAGGTCTTCCAGAAGATCGCGAACGGCGACTCCTCCGCCTGGGGCGACCCTGCGGTGCTCAAGACCGCGCAGCTGGTGCGGCAGATGGTCAGCGAGGGTGACTTCGGCAGCCGCTTCGGCTCCGTCCCCTACAACGGCGGTGTCGCCTCGACCCTCCTGGCCAAGGGCCAGGCCGCGATGCAGCTGATGGGCTCCTGGGAGTACTCCACCCAGCTGTCCAAGAACCCGCAGTTCGCCAAGAGCGGCCTGGGCTGGACCACCTTCCCCAGCGTCGGCAACGGGACCGGCAACGTCGCGGACGTGGTGGGCAACCCCAGCAACTACTGGTCCATCAACTCCGGTGCCAAGCACCAGAAGGCGGCCCTGGACTTCGTCAAGTCCATGGCCTCGCAGAACTACGCCGAGGCGCTGGTGGAGAACGGCGACGTCCCCACCACTGCCATCGCCGGGGTGATGCTCACCTCCTCGCCCAACCCCGACTTTGCCTCCTTCCAGTATGTGACGGTGCAGCGGGCCCCGAGCTTCACCCTCTCCTGGGACCAGGCGCTGCCCGCGGACCAGGCCACCACCATGCTCACCGAGATCAGCGGGCTGTTCGCCGGCAAGGTCAGCGCGACACAGTTCGTGGCGGCGATGAAGGCCCTCAAGTAGTGCCGGACGCGGCGTGCCCGGCCAGCCGAAGCGGCAGACCGGGCACGCCCGCCCAGTGCAGATGCAGATAGGAGGCGTGCACCGAGGAGTGCACAAACCCCTCGGTGCGCGGCCCGTCCGGGCCGCGCCAGCCCCATGCCGCGACCCCGCCCGCGCCCGGCTCGCAGACCGTGCGGTGGAACTCGTGGCCGTGCACCCGGGTCCCCGCCGCGGCCAGCGGGCTGTCGTGCAGTGCCACCGCCTCCCGGTAGCCCAGGGTGAGCCGCTCGCCCATCCGGGCGTCGGCGTCCAGCACCCCGCACATCGGCCGGCCGTCCAGCGACCGCGCCAGATACAGCAGTCCGGCGCACTCGGCCGCCACCGGCGCGCCCGAGGCGGCCAGCGCGGCCACCGCGCCGCGCAGCGGGCGGTTGGCCGACAGCTGCGCGGCGAACACCTCGGGGAAGCCACCGCCGACCACCAGGCCCGCGACGCTCTCCGGCAGTGCCTCGTCCCGCAGCGGATCGAAGGGGACCACCTCCGCCCCGGCGGCGGTGAGCAGCTCGGCGTGCTCGGCGTAGCAGAAGGTGAACGCCGCTCCGCCGGCCAGCGCGATCCGCGGGCGCCCGGCCACCGGCCCGCCCAGTGCGGCGATCTCCGCAGCCGGGTCCCACGGCAGGTCGGGCAGCGGCGGGGCGGAGCGGGCCAGTGCCAGGACGGCGTCCAGATCGACGCTCTCCCGCACCAGCCGGCCCATGTCGCCCACCGCGTGCACCGCCTCGGCGTCCCGCTCCGCGGCCGGGACCAGGCCCAGATGCCGCGACGGCGTGGCCACCGAGTCGGTACGGCGGACGGCCCCCAGCACCGGCACCCCCGAGCCCTCCTCCAGGGCCTCGCGCAGCAGCTGCTCATGGCGGTCCGAGGCGACCCGGTTGAGGATCACCCCGCCGAGGCGCACCTGCGGATCCCAGGAGGCGAAGCCGTGCACCAGCGCCGCCACCGAGCGGGACTGCGCCGAGGCGTCCACCACCAGCACCACCGGGGCCCGCAGCACCTTGGCCACCTGGGCGGTGGAGGCCAGTTCGCCCTGCCCCGCCGCGCCGTCGAAGAGCCCCATCACCCCCTCCACCACCGCCACGTCGGCGCCGCGGGCACCGTGCAGCAGCAGCGGGGCGAGCCGCTGCGGCCCGCACAGGAAGGCGTCCAGATTGCGGCCGGGCCGCCCGGTGGCCAGGGCGTGGTAGCCCGGGTCGATGTAGTCCGGGCCCACCTTGTGCGGGGAGACCGCCAGACCGCGTGCGGTCAGCGCCGCCATCAGACCGGTGGCGACGGTGGTCTTGCCCGCCCCGGAGGACGGGGCGGCGACCACGATCCGGGGCAGGTTCACCACTCGATGCCGCGCTGTCCCTTGCGGCCCGCGTCCATGGGGTGCTTCACCTTGGTCATCTCGGTGACCAGGTCGGCCGCGTCCAGCAGTGCCTGCGGGGCGTACCGGCCGGTGATCACCACATGCTGGGAGCCGGGGCGGTCCCGCAGCACCGAGACCACCTCGTCGGTGTCCACCCAGCCCCAGTGCAGGGGGTAGGTGAACTCGTCCAGGACGTAGAGCCGGTGGGTCTCGGCGGCCAGATCCCGCTTCACCTGCTCCCAGCCCTCCCGGGCGGCCTCCTCGTTGGACTCCGGATGCCGCTGCACCCAGGACCAGCCCTCGCCCATCTTGTGCCAGACGACGGGCCCGCCCTCCCCGGAGGCGCCGAGGACGCGCAGTGCCCGCTCCTCGCCGACCTTCCACTTGGCCGACTTGACGAACTGGAACACCCCGATCGGCCAGCCCTGGTTCCAGCCACGCAGGGCCAGGCCGAACGCGGCGGTGGACTTGCCCTTGCCCGGTCCGGTGTGCACGGCCAGCACCGGCTGGGTACGCCGCTGACGGGTCGTCAGGCCGTCGTCGGGGACTGCGGTCGGCTGTCCTTGCGGCATCTGCTCAGGCCGCCTTCCTGGTCGGAGTGGTCGAGTATGCGGCTCGGGCGTCCCGGACCAGGGCCGCCACGCCGTCCGCCCGCAGCTCCTCCAGGGCCACGGCGACGCCACCCAGGTCCCCGGCGAGCGAGGCGGCCAGACCGAGCCGGACCGGGCCGGACTCACAGTCCAGCACCACCGCCGCCGTCCCCTGCGCGGCCAGCAGCCCGGCGGCCCGGCGGGCGTCGCCCAGCGGATCGCGGCCCCCGGTGGCCCGGCCGTCGGTGACCACCACCAGCAGCGGGCGCCGGTGCGGGTCGCGCAGCCGCTCCAGCCGCAGCACCTCATGGGCGCGCAGCAGCCCCGCCGCCAGCGGGGTGCGGCCGCCGGTGGGCAGCCGCTCCAGTCGGGCGGCGCCGATCTCCACGGAGGACGTCGGCGGCAGCGCCAGTGCGGCCTCGGCGCCCCGGAAGGTCACCAGGCCCACCTTGTCGCGGCGCTGATAGGCGTCCATCAGCAGCGAGAGCACCGCGCCCTTGACGGCGGCCATCCGCTGCCGGGCCGCCATCGACCCGGAGGCGTCCACCACGAAGAGGACCAGGTTGGACTCCCGCCCCTCCCTGACCTTCTCCCGGAAGTCGTCGTGCCGCAGCACCAGCGCCCGGCCGCTGCGGCCCCGGCCCAGCTGGTGCGGGGCGGCGGCCTGCACGGTCGCCGTGAGATGCAGACTGCCGAGCACCCCGGCCGGGCGGCGCGCCCGCACGGTGTGCCCGCCGTCGGTCTCCGCCCGGGACCGGCGGCCCTGGGCGCCCCGGCCGAGCCCCGGCACCTTCAGCACCCTGGTGCGATAGGGCTCCCCTGCGCCGACCGGAGCGGACTCCTGCGGGGCTGTCGCACCCGACGCCGCGGGGGCGGGGGCCTCCTCGGGAGCACCGTCGGGCTGCGGGCCGCGGTCCTCACCGCCGCGGTCCTCACCGCTGCTGTCCTCGCCGCTGCCGTCCTCACCGCTGCTGTCCTCGCCGCTGCCGTCCGGGCCGCCGGCCGGTCCGCCGCCGGGCCCGTCGGGGTCCGGGTCGTCGTCCGACTGCTCGTCCGCGTGCTGCCGCAGGGTCTCGTCCAGCGTGGACTCGTCGAGCCCCGGGGCGTCGAAGGGGTTGCGGCGGCGGCGGTGGGGGAGCGCCAGCTGTGCGGCGGTACGGACGTCCTCCGCGATCACCAGGGTCCGGCCCGCCCAGGCCGCAAGAGCGACGGCGGTGCGGGCCATCACGATGTCGGCCCGCAGGCCGTCAACCTCGAACGCCGCGCAGACCGCGGTGATCTGACGCAGCGCCGCATCGGTGAGCACCACCTCGGGCAGCAGCTCCCGGGCAGCGGTGATCCGCTCGGCCAGCGCCCGCTCCTCGGCGGCCCAGCGGGCGGCGAACCCCTCCGGGTCGGCGTCGTAGGCCAGCCGCCGCCGCACCACCTCGGCCCGCTGCTCGGGCTCCCGGGTCGCGGCAACCTCCACGGTGAGGCCGAACCGGTCCAGCAGCTGCGGACGCAGCTCGCCCTCCTCCGGGTTCATGGTGCCGACCAGCAGGAAACGGGCGGCGTGCCGCACCGAGACCCCCTCGCGCTCCACATAGGAGCGGCCCATGGCAGCAGCGTCCAGCAGCAGGTCGACCACATGGTCGTGCAGCAGGTTGACCTCGTCGATGTACAGCAGGCCCCGGTGCGCGGCGGCCAGCAGCCCCGGCTCATAGGCCCTGACGCCCTCGGACAGCGCCCGCTCCAGGTCCAGCGACCCGACGATGCGGTCCTCGGAGACACCCACGGGCAGTTCGACCAGCCGGGTCGGCCGGCGGTCGGCGGCGGCGCCCTCGTGCGGCCCGTCCGGGCACCGGGGGTCGGGGGCGCCGGGGTCGCAGGCGAAACGGCAGCCGCCGACCACCTCGATGGGCGGCAGCAGTCCGGCGAGCGCACGCACCGCGGTGCTCTTGGCGGTCCCCTTCTCGCCGCGCACCAGCACCCCGCCGACGGCCGGCGAGACCGCGTTGAGCAGCAGCGCAAGCCGCAGGTCGGCCATCCCGACGACGGCGGTGAACGGGTACCTCGCGTCGCTCATCGGTCCTCACCCTCCAGGTCGCCCTCAAGCTCCAGGTACATCTCGCGCAGCCGGTCCAGGGTCTGCTGGTCCGGCTCCGCCCACAGCCGGCGGTCGGCGGCCTCCAGCAGGCGCTCGGTGATGCCGCGCAGCGCCCAGGGGTTGGAGCGCCTCATGAACTCCTGGTTCTCGGGCGAGAAGACGTACTCGCCCGCCAGCCGCTCGTACATCCAGTCGTCCACCACGCCCGCGGTGGCGTCGTACCCGAAGAGGTAGTCCACGGTGGCGGCCATCTCGAAGGCGCCCTTGTAGCCGTGCCTGCGCATCGCGGCCATCCAGCGCGGGTTCACCACCCGGGCGCGGAACACGCGGTGCGTCTCCTCGGACAGCGTCCGGGTCCGCACCTGGTCGGGCAGCGCCGAGTCGCCGACATAGGCCTCGGGCGAGGTGCCCGTCAGATGCCTGACCATGGCCACCATGCCGCCGTGGTACTGGAAGTAGTCGTCCGCGTCGACCAGGTCGTGCTCACGGGTGTCGACGTTCTTCGCGGCCACCGAGATCCGCCGGAACGCCTGCTCCATGTCGCCGCGCGCGGCCCGCCCCTCCAGGCCGCGGCCGTAGGCGTAGCCGCCCCACACCGCGTACACCTCGGCCAGGTCCGCGTCGGAGCGCCAGTTGCGGGCGTCGATCAGCGGCAGCAGACCCGCGCCGTACGCCCCCGGCTTGGAGCCGAAGATCCGCGCCGTCGCCCGCCGCCGGTCCCCGTGCTCGGCGGTGTCCTGATCGGCGTGGGCGCGCACATGGTTGCGGTCGGCGGGCTCGTCCAGCTCCGCCACGGCCCGTACCGCGTCGTCGATCAGCGCCACCACATGCGGGAAGGCATCGCGGAAGAACCCGGAGATCCGTACCGTGACATCGATCCGCGGCCGGCCCAGCTCCGCCGGCGGGACCACCTCGAAGCCGGTGACCCGGCGTGAGGCGTCGTCCCACACGGGACGGCAGCCCAGCAGCGCCAGGATCTCGGCGATGTCGTCGCCCTGGGTACGCATGCAGGAGGTGCCCCACACCGTCAGGCCCACCGACCGGGGGAAGTCCCCGGTGTCCTGGAGGTACCGCTCCACCAGGGAGTCGGCCAGCGACTGCCCGACCTCCCAGGCCAGCCGGGAGGGGATGGCCTTCGGGTCCACCGAGTAGAAGTTGCGGCCGGTGGGCAGCACATTGACCAGCCCCCGGGTCGGCGAGCCGGACGGCCCGGCCGGCACATAGCCGCCGCGCAGCGCCCGCAGCACATGGGCGATCTCGTCGCCGGTACGCCCCAGCCGCGGCACCACCTCGCCGGCGGCGAACTCCAGCACCCGCACCGCGTCCGGGACATGGCGGCCCAGCACCTCGGCCACCAGTGGGGGCGCGGCGTCCACCGCCCAGTCGCGCTGCTCCATGGCCTCGGCGAGCCGCCGGCAGAGCTGCTCCAGCAGGTCCACCGCGTCGGACGCGGTCCGGGAGGGCCCGGCCACCAGCGAGCTCAGGCCGTCCGGAACCTTCACCGCGGCGCCGGGCTCCGCCAGCAGCTCCCGCTCCACCAGCCCGAACTCCGCCGCCAGCGAGGCCCGCAGCCCCGGCAGAGCCTCCGCCCGGCCGCCCCACACCTGGGCGGCCCGCAGCACCGCCAGCACCAGGTTGACCCGGGCCTCGCCGACCGGGCCGGCGCCCAGCACATGGAGGCCGTCGCGGATCTGCACATCCTTGATCTCGCAGAGATAGCCGTCGATGTGCATCACGAACTCGCCGAACGCGGCGTCGTCCGGCTGCTCGTCCACCTGCAGGTCGTGATGGAGCTCGGCGGCCTTCACCAGGGTCCAGATCTGCGCCCGCACCGCCGGGGCCTTCGCCGGATCCAGATCGCTGACCAGCGCGTACTCATCGAGCAGCTGCTCCAGCTTGGCCAGGTCGCCATAGGTGTCGGCGCGGGCCATCGGCGGCACCAGATGGTCCACCACGGTGGCGTGGCCGCGCCGCTTGGCCTGGGTGCCCTCGCCCGGGTCGTTGACGATGAAGGGGTAGACCAGCGGCAGCTCGCCCAGCACCGCGTCGGGTGCGCACTCCGCGGACAGGCCGAGGCCCTTGCCGGGCAGCCACTCCATGGTGCCGTGCTTGCCCAGATGGACGACGGCGTCGGCGCCGAAGGACTGCTCCAGCCAGCGGTAGGCCGCCAGATAGTGATGGGAGGGCGGCAGGTCCGGGTCGTGGTAGATGGCGATGGGGTTCTCGCCGAAGCCGCGCGGCGGCTGGATCATCAGCACCACATTGCCGAACCGCAGCGAGGCCAGCACGATCTCGTCGCCGTCGACATAGAGCCCGCCCGGGGGCTCCCCCCAGTGCTCCCGGACGGACTCCCGCAGTCCGGGCTGCAGGGCCTGGAACCACTGCCGGTAGTCCGCCAGCGGCACCCTCGCCGGGGCCTGGCGCAGCTGCTCCTCCGTCAGCCACTCCACATCGTGGCCGCCCGCGGCGATCAGCCGGTGGATCAGCTCGTCCCCGTTGTCCGGGTAGCCGTCCACGGTGTAGCCCGCGTCGCGCAGCGCGTCCAGCAGCCGCACCGCCGAGGCGGGGGTGTCCAGTCCGACGGCGTTGCCGACCCGGGAGTGCTTGGTGGGGTAGGCGGTGAACATCAGGCAGATCCGCTTGTCGGCGTCGGGCCGGTGCCGGAGCGCCGCATGCCGCACCGCGATCCCGGCCACCCGGGCGGCCCGCTCGGGGTCGGCCCGGTACACCGGGACGTCGCCCTCCCCGGTCTCCTTGAAGGAGAAGGGCACCGAGACGATCCGGCCGTCGAACTCCGGGATGGCCACCTGCATCGCCGCGTCCAGCGGGGACAGCGCCGCATCCGACGCCTCCCAGGCGGCCCTGCTGGTGGTGAGGCACAGTCCCTGGATCACCGGGATGTCCAGCTCCGCCAGCGCCCCGACGTCCCAGCTCTCCTCCTCGCCGCCCGCCGAGGCCTCGGCCGCCACTGTGCCGCCGGCCGCCAGCACTGTGGTCACCAGCGCGTCGCACCGGGCCAGCAGGTCGTACAGCGCCGGGTCCGCGTCCCGCAGCGAACCGCAGTACACCGGCAGCGCATTGCCGCCGCGGGCCTCCACCGCATCGCAGAGCGTCTCCACAAAGGCGGTGTTGCCGGAGAGTTCGTGCGCCCGGTAGAAGAGCACCCCCACAGTGGGCCGCCCCTTCAGCAGCGCGCGTTCCCCGTGCGGGCCGAACTGCGGCATCGGCTGCGGCGGGGCGAAGCCCTCGCCGGTCAGCAGCACCGTGTCGGAGAGGAACCGGGCCAGCTCGGCAAGATTGCCGGACCCGCCCTCCACCAGGTACGCCAGCGATTCGGCGACCACACCGGCCGGCAGCGAGGAGAGCGCCATCAGCTCCGCGTCGGGCACCGACTCGCCGCCCAGCAGCACGGTGGGCACCCCGGCGGCGGCGATCGCGGCCAGCCCCTCCTCCCAGGTCCGCCGGCCGCCGAGCAGCCGCACCACGGCCACATCGGCGCCGTGCAGCAGGGCGGGCAGATCGACGGCCGGGTCGACCCTGGCCGGGTTGCCGATCCGGTAGTCGGCGCCGGAGGCGCGGGCCGCCAGCAGATCGGTGTCCGCGGTGGACAGCAGCAGCACGGTGGCGGCGGACATGGCGGCCTCTCCAGGGTCTCGGTTCAACAGGGTCATGGCGCACCCGGAGGGACGAAGGGCCCCGCCTGCTGCGGTACGCCGCTCTCGATCAGCCGCCAGAGGGCGTCTGTGTCGGCGTGCTCCTCGATCAGATCGCCCAGCCGGTCAAGCCGCTGCTCACGGGCGGCGGCGAAGCAGGAGTCGGGGGCGGGGGTGAAGTCGCGCCCCGCGAGCTGGGCCACCTGCCGCAGGAAGGCGCGGCGGAAGCCGTCGTTCTCCAGTGCGCCGTGCCAGGTGGTGCCCCAGACGGAGCCGGCCCGGCAGCCGTCCAGGAACGGCTCGCCGCCCTCCACCGAGACCACGCCGTGGTGGATCTCGTAGGCGGCCACCCGTTCCCCGTAGGCCTCGCCGACCGGGCGGCCCAGGGTCTTGGCGCGGGCGAACTCCACCCGTACCGGCAGCAGCCCGAGGCCCGGCACCGCACCGGCGCCCGACTCCACATCGTCGACGATCAGCCGGGAGAGCATCTGGAAACCCCCGCACACCCCGAGGACCGGGAGCCCGGCCTCCGCGCGCCGGGTGACCGCCGCGGCCAGCCCGCGTTCGCGCAGCCAGGCCAGGTCGGCCACGGTCGCGCGGGTGCCGGGCAGCACCACCAGATCGGCGTCGGCGAGCTCCTCCGGCCGGGACGCCCACCGGACCAGCACGCCGGGCTCCTGCGCCAGGGCGTCCAGATCGGTGAAGTTGGACAGCCGGGGGAGGCGCACCACCGCGACCCGCAGCACCTCGGCGCCGTACGGGGCGGCGGAGCCCCCACGGTCGACGGCGCTGTCGAGGTCCAGGGAGTCCTCGGCGTCCAGCCACAGACCGGACAGCATCGGCAGTACACCCATCACCTGACGTGACGTCAGTTTTTCCAGCATCTCCAGGCCGGGCTGGAGCAGCCGGCCGTCGCCGCGGAACTTGTTGACGATCCACCCCGCCACATGCCGCTGGTCCTCGGCCGAGAGCAGGGCCAGCGTCCCGTACATCGACGCGAAGACCCCACCGCGGTCGATGTCGCCGACCACCACCACCGGCAGCCCCGCGGCGGTGGCCAGGCCCATGTTGGCGATGTCGCGGTCGCGCAGATTGATCTCGGCCGGAGAGCCCGCGCCCTCGCAGACCACCACCTCGAAGCGGCTCCGCAGATCGGCCAGGCATTCAAGGGCCCGCTCCAGCAGCAGCGGCTTGCGCTCCCGGTAGTCCAGCGCCCCGACCTCCGCCACCGGGCGGCCCAGCAGCACCACCTGGCTGCGGCCGTCGCCGCCGGGCTTGAGCAGCACCGGGTTCATCGCCGCCTCCGGCTCCACCCGGGCCGCCGCCGCCTGCATCGCCTGCGCCCGGCCGATCTCCGCACCGTCGGCGGTGACCATGGAGTTCAGCGACATGTTCTGCGCCTTGAACGGCGCCACCCGCACCCCCTGCCGGGCCAGCCAGCGGCAGATCCCCGCCGTGACCACGCTCTGCCCGCGTCCGAGGTCGTCCCCGCGACCAGCAGCGCCCCGCTCATCCCCGCCTCCCCCACCAGGCCCCGGCCGCCCACCGGGCGGCGGCGGTGGCGCCCAGCGCCAGCAGCCCCACCCGGCGCGACAGCAGGCACGCCCGCTCGATGTCCGCGACCTGCACCGGCCGCAACTCCCCGCCCAGTACCGGCCGGTGCTCCACCCGGCCGCCGTACGCCAGGGTCCCGCCCAACCGCACGCCCAGCGCACCCGCGAAGGCGGACTCCGCCTGCCCGGCGTTGGGACTGGGATGCGCGGAGCCGTCCCGCCGCCACACCCGCCAGGCGCGGCCCGGGTCCGGCGCGGCGGCGACGGTGAGCAGCGCGGTCAGCCGGGCCCCGGGCCAGCCCACCGCATCGTCCAGCCGGGCCGAGGCCCAGCCGAAGCGGCGGTGGCGCGGCGAACGGTGCCCGACCATGGCGTCCAGGGTGTTGACGGCGCGAAAGGCCAGCAGCCCCGGGGTGCCTGCGAGCGCCCCCCAGGTCAGCGCGTTGACCACGGCGTCGGCGGTGTTCTCGGCGACGGACTCCACCACGGCGCGGGCCAGGCCGTCGCGGTCCAGCCCCCGGGGGTCGCGTCCGCACAGGTGCGGCAGCCGCGCCCGGGCCGCGGCCGGATCCCCGGCCTCCAGCGCCGCGGCGACGGTGCGGGCCTCCCGGGTCAGCGACGTACCGCCGAGCACGGTCCAGGTGGCCCCGGCGGCCAGCAGTGCCCGGGCCGTCCCGCTGCGGCCCGCGGCCCGGTCGGCCGCGATCGCTCCGGCGGCGACGGCGCCCACGCAGAGCGCGGTGAAGGCGGACCCGGCAGCCCGGTGGTCGCGCCACAGCCGGCGCTCCAGTGCGGCGGCGGCCGAGCCGAAGAAGGCGACAGGGTGGCCGCGGCGCGGATCGGCCAGGACGGTGTCCGCGGCATAGCCGGCCACCGCGCCCACCGCGAAGGCGGTGTGGGCACGCACGCCGGTCAGCCGGTGCAGCGACAGGTGGTGGACGTCAGGGAGGGAAGGGCGCCCAGGGCAGGCTGCATCGCGTGCGTGTCCTCACTCAGGGTCCGCGCCCTGGATCGACGAGCGGAGGCGAGAGTCTCCTGGCTCCCGGATCAGCACACCCCCGGGCCTTCCAACGGCCGTGAATCCGGCCGCCGTGACCATGGGTCGAGGGCGCTCCCCGGTGACAGTGGCGGGACCGCGCCGGATTCGCACCGGCTTCCTCTCCATGCCTCCGTATTGGCGCAAAGATCCCACCACGTGCCCGGTCGCAGCGTCAACACGGCCTCGGGAGCGGTGCGTCACAGCGACGGGGCGCCGCCGGGGCACGCGGGAAAGGGAAGCGCTGCCCCCGTACCGGCCCGCCACCGGCTGCGGCGTCCCGCCCCACCGGTTTCCGCCGCGACGCGGGTCGCCGCACCGGCCTCCACCGCTGGCCCACCGTCTGACAGCCCGGCATGCTGTGCGGCATGGACACGACGTGGATGTTGTATGGAGCCAACGGATACACCGGCACGCTGATCGCCCGGCTGGCGGTCGAACGCGGGCTGCGCCCGATCCTGGCGGGCCGGTCCGCGGCGCAGGTGACCGCTCTCGCCGAGCGGCTCGGTCTGGAGCACCGGGTGGTCGACCTCGCCGACACCGGTGCCCTGCACACCGCACTGGCCGGAGTGGACGCGGTCGTCCACTGCGCCGGGCCGTTCTCGGCCACCGCGGCCCCCATGGTCGACGCCTGCCTGGCCACCCGCACCCACTACCTGGACATCACCGGGGAGATCGACGTCTTCGAGTGGATCCACGCCCGCGGCGCGGAGGCCCGCGAGGCAGGTGTGGTGCTGCTGCCCGGCGCCGGCTTCGACGTGGTGCCCACCGACTGCCTCGCCGCCCTGGTGGCCGCGGAGGTCCCGGACGCCGACCACCTCGATCTGGCCTTCACCGTCGGCGGCACCCTGAGCCCGGGCACCGCCAAGACCGCACTGGAGGGGATCGCCCTCGGCGGCCGGGCCCGGGTCGGCGGCCGGATCGTGGCGGTCCCGGCCGGCTGGCGCACCCTGCGGGCGGACTTCCCCTCCGGACCGCGCACCGTGGGCTCCCTGCCCTGGGGCGACATCGCCACCGCCTACCACTCCACCGGCATACCCGGCATCACCACCTACACCGTGCTGCCCCCCGGCAGCCGGCTGCAGACGCTGGCCGCCCCGCTGCTGCGCCGCCCGGCGGTACGGCGCGCCGCCGGGCGCCTGGTGGACCGCCTGGTCCCCGGACCCGGCGAGGAGCGCCGCGCCCGTTCCCGCGCCGAGGCCTGGGCCCGCGCCACCTCCCCCTCCGGCGGCAGCGCCACCGCCACCCTCAGCTGCCCCGACCCCTACGACCTCACCGCGGACAGCGCCCTGCACGCGGTCGCCCGCGTCCTGGCCGGTGACGCCGAACCCGGCGCACACACCCCCTCCAGCGCCTTCGGTGCCCGCTATGTCGCCGACCTCGCCGGGGTCACCCTGACCGGCCCCGTCGTGCACCACTGACCCGGCCCGGAGCCGCCGTCGTCGGGCCGTGCCCGGCACCGACGGGGTCGATGCCGGCCGGTCCTCAGTGCCGGCCGGAGACCGCGTCGGCGATCCTGGCCAGCGGAGAGGTGGTCGGACGGCCCGCGGCCTCCTGGCGGTCGGCGGCGTGGTACGCGGCGTACAGGCCGTGGACGCCCAGCCAGCGCAGCGGCTCCACCTCCCAGCGGCGGACCGTGTGGCCGACCCACGGCAGCCCGGTCAGCTCGGTCGTCTCACCCAGCACCAGGTCGCGCAGGGTGCGGCCGGCCAGGTTGGCGGTGGTGACCCCGCTGCCGACATAGCCGCCCGCCCAGCCCAGACCCGACGAGCGGTCCAGCTCCACGGTCGAGCACCAGTCGCGGGGCACACCCAGCACTCCCGCCCAGGCCTGCTCGATCCGCGCGTCCGCCGCGCCGGGGAAGAAACGCAGCAGCATCTCCCGCAGTTGACGCACCGTCCGCTGCTGGGTGCCCCCGTCGGTGTCCGTGCGGGAGCCGAACCGGTACGGCACCCCGCGCCCGCCCAGCGCGATCCGGTCGTCCGCGGTGCGCTGGGCGTACATGTAGGCGTGCGCGAAGTCGCCCAGCACCTCCCTGCCCTCCCAGCCGGTCTCCGCCCAGAAGGACTCCGGCAGCGGCTCGGTGACCAGCATCGCCGAGTTCATCGGCAGCCAGGTGCGCCGCTCCCCGCGGATTTGCGCGGTGAAGCCCTCGGTCGCCCGCAGGACGTAGTCGGCGGTCACCGCCCCGTACGGGGTGACCGCCCGGGCACGCGACGCGCCGGACGCCGGGTGGATCTCCGTGACCGGGGTCGACTCATGGATGACCACCCCGAGGGACGCCACCGTCCGCGCCAGGCCCTGCACCAGGGCGGCGGGCTGGATCCGGGCACCGTGCGGCGTCCAGGTGCCGCCCAGGGCGCCTGCCACCCGCACCCGCTCCGTCGTCTGGACAGCCGTCAGCATCACCCGGTCGGCCTCGTCGAAGGTGCGCTCCTCCTCGACGAAGGACCGCAGCCGGGCCAGCTGCGCCGGTGTGCGGGCCACCTCCAGCACGCCGCCGGGCGCCACGTCCGCCGCGATGCCCTCCGCGGCTGCGACCCGTACCACCTCCGCCACCGCGTCGTTCATGGCCCGCTGCATGGCCCGGGCCCGCTCGTGCCCGTACCGCCTGGCGAACACACCGCGGCCGGCGAAGCCGTTGTACAGCCAGCCGCCGTTGCGGCCGGACGCGCCGTAGCCGCAGAAGCGGCTCTCCAGCACCACCACCCGCAGCCCCGGGTCCGCCTTCTTGAGGTAGTACGCCGCCCAGAGCCCGGTGAAGCCGCCGCCCACGATGCAGACATCGGCCTCGGCCGGACCCGGCAGCGCCGGGCGGGCCTCGGGCAGGCCGAGGGAGGAGTACCAGAAGGAGACCCCGCCGTTGCGGAGCGGAGCGGTGCCGGAGGGTGCCACGGGAGAACCTGCCTTGCGTTTGTGCCGTGTCCGGAAGCTATCCCCGCAAGATCACCCCGGCAACAGGCACAGTGCCAGGTATCCGGCGCCCGGCACTGCAGAGCGTCGGCCGGCGCTGCCGGCTGCTCACCCGGAGGAACCCGCACCGATGGCCGGGCCGCTGCCTGGGTAGTGGACTGTGGTGAGGACGAGACCGGGGAGCGATATGCGACGGGGAACCGTGGTGGCCGTAGTGGCCGCCTCCGTGGCGGGCGCCGCAGGCGCCGCGCTGCTTGCCGGGCGCGTGGTGTCCGAGATCTCGCTGCGGCCGCGCCGGGTCGGCAGTGGCGCCGGCGTCCTGCGGGTCCACTCCACCGCGGCGGGCCGGGTGGCGCTCACCCGTACGCCGCAGAGCACCCGCCGGGGCACCTACGCCGTGGAGTGGCCGGGCGGCCACGCCGTGGTCGGCGAGGTGCTGGAAACGACCTCGCAGACCGTCGTCCGCCGCCTGGAACGGGTCGACGGCACCCCGCCGACCGCCGGTACCAAGGTCCGGCTCACCCCCCAGGTGCTGACCGGCGACCCGCGGACCGCGCTCGGCCTGGACTTCGTCGAGACCTGGGTCCGCGGCGAACTGGGCCCCATGCCCGCCTGGTACGTCCCCGGGATCCGCGACATGTGGGTGATCGCGGTGCACGGCCCCGGCGCGGACCGGCAGCAGGTGCTGCCGGTGCTGCCGCTGCTGCACTCCTTCAAACTCCCGGTGCTGGCCATCACCTACCGCAACGACGACGGGGCCCCGCCGTCGCCCGACGGCATCGGTCACTTCGGCGAGACCGAGTGGCGCGACGTCGAGGCGGCCATCCGGCTCGCCCTGCAGGACGGCGCCCGGCACGTCCTGCTCTACGGCTGGTCGCTGGGCGCCACCATGGCGCTCCAGGCCGCCGCCAGATCGTCCTGGAGCGACACGGTCCGGGGACTGGTGCTGGACTCCCCGGTCCTGGACTGGCACTCCACCGTACGCCGCCAGGCCACCCGCAGAGGCGTCCCCGCCGCGCTGGCCGAACTGGGTGTCAGGGCGGCCGAGGGACGTTCCGGCGTGGATGTGGACGCCCTGGACCGGCTCTCCAGGGGCGACAGCCTGCATGTCCCCACGCTGCTGGTGCACGGCCCCGACGACACCGTCACCTCGGCCGCGGCCGCCGAGCGGCTGGCCGGGTCGCGGGAGGACCTGGTCACCCTGCACACGGTGCCGGGCGCCGAGCACACCGCCATGTGGAACGCCGACCCCCGCGGGTACGAGGAGGCCCTGCGCCGCTTCCTCACCCCGCTGGTGTGAGGCCCGGTGCCCCGACCGTCCGGGATGTCCCCGCCGGTCGGAGCGCGAGCCCCCGGCCGCCGGTGACCCGCGCCCGGGTGCGGGCGGCCCGGTGCGCAGCCGCCCGGTGCCGCGGGCGGCCCCGGCCGTCGATGAGTGCTGCCCGGACGCATCGTCCCCGGGGTCGCGGAGCCGTTCACGCACCCCGCCGGACCGACCGAAACCGGGGTTGGTGTGCAGGGATTCGTCCTGCTTGCCCCCTCGCTTCCGGGCCCCGCGCACCGGCCCGCAGCGGACGATGTGACAGAAGGCCCGTGTACGGGGAAGACTGCTCGGCGTGACGTCTCGGAACCCGCGCGACCGTGATGCCCCGCTCCCCTCAGCACGCCGACCCGAACGCCCCGCCACCGATCTGGAGGCGGACGCCGCGGCCGGCGACGGCCCGCCTGCACCGGCCGCCCCCGGCGGCCGCGGCAGCGCCGCGCCGCCCGGCTCCAGGGGCGGTGGCACCCCCGCTGCGGGCCGCCGCGCGGGCGCCACCGTGACCCGGCTGCCCGGCGCCTCCGCACCCCGCCGACGCGGCCCCGGGGCCCACCCCGAACCAGGCCGCCAGACAGCGCCCCGCCGTCCCGGCGGGCGCGGCAGGACCCCCGCGCCCGAGGGTTTCCCGGTGCCGGCCGAACTGGCACCGCTGGCCCGCCGGATGCTCGCCGACGCGGTCCGGATCGCTCGCTGGTCGGGTGAACTGCAGCGGGTCGACAAACGCGGCGAGCTCCTCCCTGAGGACGCCCGCGCCGCCGGCCGCGCTCTGGCGATGACCGTCGGCGCCGCCGCCAAGGCATGGGGGCAGGCACTGCTCACCGGCCTGGTGGAGCTGCGGGACGGCGGTTCCGGGCCAGGCTGGCGGCTGCACGCCTGGGACCACGACGACGAGGCCGTGGTCCGCGGCTGGTCCGCGCTCTTCGACGCCTGGACGCTGCTGGCCCCGGTGCCTCCCGCCGCACTGCGCGGCGTCTTCGCCGTGCTCGCGGGACAGGCGGTGGACCAGGCACCGCAGCTGCTCTCCTTTCTGCACCTGGTGGACGCCCCCGTCCCCGACGGGGAGCTGATGGAGCTGCTGCGCCGGGGCCTGGACGAGCGCCGGCACGGGGCGGGGGCCGGCCTGGCCGCGCTCTCCCCGGTCCCGCACGCCGCCTCCGCGGTCTCCGCCGTACGCGGCAGCGAGCCCGACGACGAGCAGCAGGCCGGCGCCCCGCCGGCGCCCTCCGACGTGGCCGCCGTGCTGGAGTGGATGCTGGACGGCCTCACCGCCGTCGGCGCCGTGGTCCGCGAGCCGGGCGAGGGCGAGCCGTCGGTGCGGCTCTCCCCGCTGGGCCACTGGGCGGTACGGGCCAAGCTGGAGGAGATCTGCACGGTGGCGCAGACCGCCGCCGGCCACATCGAGCAGAGCGCCCTGGAGCTGCTCACGGCCTGCGCCCGCTACTCGCCGGGCCCGGCCCGTGCCGAGTACCGGGCATGGGTGGCGGCCAGGCCGGTCGACCGGGCGGTCTCCGAGCTGCTGGAGGCGGCCCGCGGCGACGACGCGCTGGTGCGCGGGCTCGCCTTCGAGGCGCTGCGGGTGGCCGGCGGCACGGCCGAGCAGGCCGTACGGGCCGCGGCCGAGGAGCCGGTGCTGCGCCCGTATGCGCTGCTGTGGCTGGCGGAGCAGTCGGACGAGGGCGGGGTGGTGCCCGCCGATGTGCTCAGCCGGGAGGACGCCGCCTGGCTCTGGGTGGACACCGGCGCCGCGGTGCTCGACCACGGTGACACCGCACTGCTGGTCGGCCATGTGGAGGCGGCCGCGGTCGGCGATCCCAACCGGCTGTTCACCCGGGCCCGGCAGTCCGGGCACCCGCGTGCCGCCTCGGTGCTCACCGCGGTCGCCTCGACCCACCCGGATCCGGCGGTGGCCCGCGCGGCCCGCCGCTCCGCCTTCAGCGTCCACGAGGGCGGCGCCTGAGGACGGGCGCCGTGGGCGGTGGCAGCCTTCCCTGCCGCCGCCTCTGGCGCCCGCCCCCCCGGCCCCTGGCGCCCGTCTGCGGAGCCGGCCCCTGCCCGGCCCCGCTGTGCCTCGCTCGACCCGGCCGCGCCCGGCGATCACCCGGTGGAGGGCTACCCGATCCCCGCCCCGACCGGCGACCATGGCGGGAGGACCCGGAGCCGACGAAGGGACGCCGGGCGTGACCGATCAGCAGCAGTGGCTCCGTGACCGGGGCGCCCGGGCCCAGGAGGCCCGCCAGGTGGCCGCCCGGCTGCATGCCGAGGGGGTCGGCGGTGTTCTGCTGACCTGGGTGGACAACGCCGGGATCACCCGGGTCAAGGGGGTCCCGGTGCGCAGGCTGGAGCATGCGGCGGCCTGGGGTGTCGGCGCCTCCCCGGTCTTCGACGCCTTCCTGGTCGACGACTCCATGACCCGCGGCCGCTTCATCGGCGGCCCGGAGGGCGATCTGCGGCTCCACCCCGACCTGGACCGCGCGGTGCCGCTGGCCGCCCAGCCCGGCTGGGCGTGGGCGCCCGCGGACCGCTACACCCAGGAGGGTGAGCCGCACCCGGGCTGCCAGCGCCGGTTCGCCCGGCGGATGGCCGAGCGGGCGCTGGAGTCCGGTATCGAGCTCCGCTGCGCCTTCGAGGTGGAGTGGGTGGCCGCCAGGGCCGGCGGCCCCGCCGAGGAGCCGGACTATCCGACGCAGGGCGCGGCCTACGGCATGGACCGCATGATCGACCTCTCCGACTGCCTGCGCGACCTGCTGCAGGCCCTGGACGACCAGGGTGTCGCCGTGCACCAGGTGCACCCCGAGTACGCACCCGGACAGTACGAGCTGTCGGTCGCCCCCGAGGACCCGGTGGGCGCCGCCGACACCTGCGTCCTGGTGCGGCAGACCATCCGGGCCGTCTTCGCCCGGCACGGCCTGCGGGTCTCCTTCGCCCCGGCGGTGGAGGCCGGCGGGGTGGGCAACGGTAGCCACCTGCACCTCTCCCCGTGGCGCGACGGGCAGAACCTCTGCCACGGCGGCACGGGCCCCTATGGGCTCACCGCCGAAGCGGAGGCCTTCCTGGCCGGCGTGCTGGCGGAGCTGCCCGCCCTGCTGGCGGTCGGCGCGCCCGCGCCAGGCAGCCCGCTCAGGCTGGTGCCCTCCCACTGGGCGGGGGCCTACCGGTGCTGGGGCCGGGAGAACCGTGAGGCGGCGCTGCGGCTGGTCACCGGAGGCCGCGGCGAGGAGAGCACCGCCGCCAACGCCGAGGTCAAGTGCTTCGACGGCGCCGCCAACCCGTACCTGGTCACGGGCGCCGTGCTGGCCGCCGGACTGGGCGGCCTGGCCGCCGGCCGCACCCTGCCGCCGGAGTCCCGCGACGACCCGGCGACCTGGCCGCCGGGGCGGCTGGAGCAGCTGGGGGTGGAGCGGCTGCCGCAGACCGTCGCCGAGTCCCTGGCGCACTTCCAGCGCTCGGGACTGCTCAAGGAGGCCATGGGCGAGGTGCTGCACGACATCGTCTGCGCGGTGCGGCAGGCGGAGACGGAGCTGTTCGCCGGGAGCCCGCCCGAACAGGTCGTCGCGGCGACCCGCTGGCGGTACTGAGCCGTGCTCCCGCCCGACCTCCCCCTGGTCGACCACCACTGCCACAGCGTGTTGGGGGGCGATCTCTCCGCCGCAGCCTTCGCCCGGCTGCTCACCGAGTCCGACCGCCCGCCCGCCCCCGGCACCGACTATCTGGACACCCAGCTCGGCTTCGCGGTACGCCGCCACTGCGCCCCCCTGCTGGACCTGGAGCCGCACTGCCCGCCCGAGGCGTACCTGGAACGGCGCCGCTCCCTCGGCGCGGCCGAGGCCACCCGGCGGCTGCTGCGCGCGGCCGGACTGCGGACCCTGCTGGTCGACACCGGACTGGTGGAGGTCCCCGGCGCCGGTCCGCTGCTGTCCCTGCCCGAGCTGGCCTCGGCCGCCTCGGCCGAGGTGCACCGGGTGGTGCGGCTGGAGACGGTCGCGGAGGAGGTGGCGCAGGGCTGGGTCTCCGCCCGTTCCTACGGCGACGACTGCGTCCGGGCGCTCACCGGGGCGGTACAGGACGCCGGCACCGTCGCGGTGAAGTCGGTCCTCGCCTACCGCCACGGCCTGGACGTGGAGCCCGACCGGCCCTCGGAGGCCGCGGTGGCGCATGCCGCGGGGGAGTGGCTGGCCCAGCTGGACCAGCACGGTGGACCGCTCCGGCTCACCCACCCCGTACTGCTGCGCCATCTGCTGTGGACCGCCGTCGACCTGGGGCTGCCGATCCAGCTGCACACCGGGTTCGGCGACCCCGACCTCACGCTGCACCGTGCCGACCCCTCGCTGCTGACCGGCTTCATCCGGGCCGTGGAGCCGCGCGGGGTGCCGCTGGTGCTGTTGCACGGCTATCCGTACCACCGCCAGGCGGCCTATCTGGCGGCCGTGTATCCGCATGTGTACGCGGACGTGGGCCTCACCCTGTCGCACAGCGGCGCACGGGCCGGGGCGGTGCTGGCGGAGGTGCTGGAGGTGGTGCCGTTCGGCAAGGTGCTCTTCTCCACCGACGCCTACGGCCTGCCGGAGCTCTACCCGGTCGGCGCGGCGCTCTTCCGCCACGCCCTGGCGGGCCTCCTCGACGGCTGGACGGCCGACGGCTCCTGGTCCGCCGCCGATGCGGACCGGGTGGCCGCCCTGATCGGCGGTGCCAACGCCCGGCGCCTCTACGCCCTCCCGGGCCGCTGACCGGTTGCGCCCTCCCGGGCCGCTGACCGGTTGCGCCCTCCCGGGCGGCTGACCGGTGCGCCAAGGGCGGTCCGCGGGCGGGGGCGCCCCGTCCCGGCGGAGGCCTGCCGCACCCATGCAGAAGGGGCCCGGCCGCTGTGAGTGCGGACCGGGCCCCTTCGGGGTGGTTCGGGATCAGCCGAGGCGGGACTCCGCGCGGCGGGCGCGGACGTCGCACACCTTCTGGTTGACCTTGCGCCGGATGACCAGCATCGGCGCCATGGCCGCCAGGCCGATCTGCGCGGTGGCACCGACGCGCAGCAGCACGTCGCCGCCGGGCACCCCGGCCGCCCAGGCGGCCAGGCAGCCGATGGAGACCACGATCCAGCAGAGGGTCGCGGTCGCCAGCAGGCCCTGCGGCTTGGGGTACTCGATGCGGCTCACCATGAGGTACGCGACTCCGAAGATCGCCACCATCGCGGGGAGGAACGGCGGGGCCAGCAGCACGATGGCGATCACCGTCATGGCACCCATCGGGCAGGGCATGCCCTGGAACACCCCCGGCCGCATCTTCACGGCCGAGAACCGGGCCAGCCGCAGCACCACCGCGAGCAGCACGGTGAGCGCGATGAACGCGGACACCCGCTGGTTGCCGTCGGGCGACACCATGCCCCACACCGCCACGAAGTACGCCGGGGCGATGCCGAAGCTGGTGAGGTCGGCCAGATTGTCCAGCTCGGCGCCCAGCGCGGAGCTGCGCAGCTTGCGTGCCACCAGCCCGTCGAAGAGGTCGCACATCGAGCCGAGCAGCAGCAGGGTGACGGCCATCGCCGCGCTGTGCCGGTTGGTCGGGGCGGAGCCGTCACCGGTGATGTGCGGGATCAGCACACCGGTGGTCATGGAGTAGATGGCGAGGAAGCCGCAGACGGCGTTGCCCAGGGTGAGGAAGTCCGCGGTGGAGAGGGTCTGCGGTGACCGCGGAGCGCGCAGCTCACGGTCGCGCGCCCAGCGGCGGCGGCGGATCGCCGTCTCCTCGTCCTCTTCGCAGTCCAGTGTCTCGGGATCAGTCACGGTCAAGGCGTGTCACCCCGGCAGTCGTCTTCTGGCCGACCCGGACGCCGACCTCGACGCCGGACGGCAGGTAGGTGTCGACGCGGGAGCCGAAGCGGATCAGTCCGACCCGCTCACCCTGCTCGACCTTGGCGCCCGGCTGCAGGTACGGGACGATGCGGCGGGCCACCGCGCCCGCGATCTGCACCATCTCGATGTCGCCGAGCTCGGTGTCGAAGTGCCACACCACGCGCTCGTTCCGGTCACTGTCCTTGTTGAACGCCGGAACGTAGCCACCGGGGACATGATCGACCGAGGTGACCGTGCCCGGCAGCGGTGCGCGGTTCACATGCACATTCAGCGGGCTCATGAAGATCGCCACCCGGGCGCGGCCGTCCGGCCAGGCGTCGATGGACTGCACGACGCCGTCGGCCGGCGAGATCACCCGGCCGGTGCCGATCTCCCGCTCCGGGTCGCGGAAGAACCACAGCATGCCCGCGCCGAGCGCGGAGGCGGGTACCGCTGCCAGGGCCCACTTGCCGCTGCGCCGGGTGAGGGCGGTGCAGGCGGCAGCGGTGGCGAGGGTGGGGACGAGCCAGGGCGAGGCGCCGCGCGCGAGGGTCACACGGGGACGTCGGCCGGCCTCCGGGGACGCAAGGGCATTGCGGTCCGCGGCGGAGGAGTAAGGGGACGGGCTGTAGGGCATCGAAGACCTTTGTCGCGGGGGGCACCGCGGGGACGAGTGGTACTGGGGACGGCAGCTGTCCCGGTGGATGCTATCGGCAGCAGGTGGTGAGTGGGCAAGCGCCGGGATCCGGAACTCACCTGCTACTCGCTGCTCTACCCCTGCTCTGTCTACGACCGTAGCGGGTGGCCGTGCGGTTCCCCAAGTGGACGGTCGCGGGGGGTGAGTCTCGTCTCAGGTGGCGCGGGCAGGCGTCGGCGACCGCCGGGCGTGCCCTGGTTTCCCAGGAGCCCCAAGGGGCTCGTGCACACCCTGCGGCCGCCGACCGCCCCCTCCGGAGGACCCTCGGAGGGAGCTCCGACGGGGACCCGCACGTCCCCGCCGGCTTTGGAGGTGGCTTGAATTCGACCGGTCGGCGGTCAGCCGACTGCCCTGGCCCAAGGGCCGGTCACTCGGCGATGCGGTACTCCTCGAGCAGCCGGCGGCCCACGATCATCTTCTGGATCTCCGCAGTACCTTCACCGATCAGCAGCATCGGGGCCTCGCGGTAGAGCCGCTCGATCTCGTACTCCTTGGAGAAGCCGTAGCCGCCGTGGATGCGGAAGGCGTCCTCCACGACCTCCTTGCAGTACTCGGAGGCGAGATATTTGGCCATCCCTGCCTCCAGGTCGTTGCGCTCCCCGGAGTCCTTCTTGCGGGCGGCCATGACCATCATCTGGTGGGCGGCCTCGACCTTGGTCGCCATTTCGGCCAATTTGAACTGGATGGCCTGGTGCTGGGCGATCGCCTTGCCGAAGGTGTGCCGCTGCTGGGCGTAGGAGATGCCCAGCTCGAAGGCGCGGCGGGCCACGCCGCAGCCGCGTGCGGCGACATTGACCCGGCCGACCTCGACACCGTCCATCATCTGGTAGAAGCCGCGGCCGCTGGTGCCCCCCAGCACCCGGTCGGCGGGGACGCGTACGTCCTGGAGCACCAGCTCGGTGGTGTCGACGCCCTTGTACCCCATCTTCTCGATCTTCCCGGGCACGGTGAGGCCGGGGACCTTGGCGTTGGGCCCGAAGCCGGGCTCCTTCTCGATCAGGAAGGTGGTCATATTGCGGTGCGGCGCGTCATGGCCCTCGTCGGTCCTGCAGAGCACCGCGACCAGGGTGGAGGTGCCGCCGTTGGTCAGCCACATCTTCTGGCCGTTGATGACGTACTCGTCGCCGTCGCGGACCGCCTTGGTGCGGATCGCGGAGACGTCCGAGCCCAGGCCCGGCTCCGACATGGAGAAGGCGCCGCGGACCTCCCCGGTCGCCATCCGGGGCAGGAAGTAGTCCTTCTGCTCCTGGGTGCCATGGGCATTGATCATGTGGGCGACGATGAAGTGGGTGTTGACGATGCCCGACACCGACATCCAGCCGCGGGCGATCTCCTCCACCACCAGGGCGTAGGTCAGCAGCGACTCCCCGAGGCCCCCGTACTCCTCGGGGATGGTCAGGCCGAAGAGGCCCAGCTGCTTCATGCCCTCGACGATCTGGGCGGGGTACTCGTCCCGGTGCTCCAGCTCGGTGGCGACCGGAATGATCTCTTTGTCGACGAAGTCCCGCACCGTGGCGAGGATGTCCCGCTGGATCTCGGTGAGGCCGTCGGTCTGTGCGAGGCGTCCCATGGCGCGGCTCCTGTCGTGGGAAGTGAAGGGGTGTGGGGTGCGGGGGCTCCGCAGGCGTGGCGGCCGCGGAGCCCCCGTGGGTCCGGCGGGCGGCCGATGACGGCGGCCGCCCCTGCCGGGGACCGGGAGCGGAGCTATGAGCGGAGCTCCGGGCGGCCGGGCTGCTCGCCGCCGCGCGCCTTGGTGTAGGTCTCGGTCGGCACCATCACCTTGCGGCGGAAGACGCAGACCAGCGTGCCGTCCTGCTTGTAGCCCTTGGTCTCCACGTACACGATGCCGCGGTCGTCCTTGGACTTGGACGGCCACTTGTCGAGCACGGTGGTCTCGCCGTAGACGGTGTCGCCGTGGAAGGTCGGCGCCACGTGCTTGAGCGACTCGATCTCCAGATTGGCGATGGCCTTGCCGGAGACGTCCGGCACCGACATGCCGAGCAGCAGGGAGTAGATGTAGTTGCCCACCACCACGTTGCGGCCGAAGTCGGTGGTCTGCTCCGCGTAGTTGGCGTCCATGTGGAGCGGGTGGTGGTTCATGGTGAGGAGGCAGAAGAGGTGAGTCGTACTCGGTGACCGTCTTTCCGGGCCAGTGCTTGTACACCGCCCCGACCTCGAACTCCTCGTAGGTCCGTCCGAACTGCATCTCAGTGGTCTCCTGGGGGGCGGTGGGTCAGGCCTGCGGGGGCTCGAACTTGGAGGTGCGCTGCATGCCCGCGGCGCGTCCCTTGCCGGAGATCACCAGCGCCATCTTCCGGGACGCCTCGTCGATCATCTCGTCGCCGAGCATCGCGGAGCCCTTGGCGCCGCCGGCCTCCGAGGTGCACCAGTCGTAGGCGTCCAGGATCAGCTCGGCGTGGTCGTAGTCCTCCTGCGTGGGCGAGAAGATCTCGTTGGCCGCGGCGACCTGGTCCGGGTGCAGCACCCACTTGCCGTCGAAGCCCAGCGCGGCGGCGCGCTGCGCCACCTCGCGGTAGCCCTGCTGGTTGCGGATCTGCAGATAGGGTCCGTCGATGGCCTGGAGGTCGTGCATGCGGGCGGCCATCAGGATGCGCATCAGGATGTAGTGGTAGGCGTCCGCCGGATAGCCGGGCGGCTGCTCGCCGACGACCAGCGACTTCATGTTGATGGAGGCCATGAAGTCGGCGGGGCCGAAGATGATGGTCTCGATCCGCGGCGAGGAGGCCGCGATCTCGTCCACGTTGACCAGGCCCTTGGCGTTCTCGATCTGTGCCTCGATGCCGATCCGGCCGACCTCGAAGCCCATGGTCTTCTCGATCTGGGTCAGCAGCAGGTCCAGCGCCTTCACCTGGGTGGCGTCCTGCACCTTGGGCAGCATGATGCAGTCCAGGTTGGGCCCCGCGCCCTCGACGACGGTGACCACGTCGCGGTAGGTCCAGTGGGTGGTCCAGTCGTTGACCCGCACCACCCGGGTCTTGCCGCCCCAGTCGCCGTTGTTGAGCGCGTCCACGATGGTGTGCCGGGCGCTCTCCTTGACCAGCGGTGCGCAGGCGTCCTCCAGGTCCAGGAAGACCTGGTCGGCCGGCAGGCCCTGGGCCTTCTCCAGGAAGCGCGGGTTGGAGCCCGGCACAGCCAGACAGGAGCGGCGGGGGCGCAGGCGGTTGACGGTCGTCATGAGGGTGGGTTCGTCCTTCCGGTGCTTGGGGCGGAGCGTCAGCGGGCGGAGACGGTGTCCGCAGGGCTGTGCCAGGGCTGGAGCCTGTTGGCGAGGCGGATCTCGTCGACGATGCGGCCGATGATGGTGGTGATGGAGAAGTCCTTGGGGGTGAACACGGCGGCCACCCCCGCGGCCTTCAGCGCCTCGCCGTCCGCTGCCGGGATGATGCCACCGGCGATCACCGGTACGTCCTCCACCCCGGCGCGGCGCAGCCGCTGGAGCACATCGGGGACGAGCTCGGCATGCGCGCCCGACAGGATCGACAGTCCCACGCAGTGGACGTCCTCCGCGACCGCGGCGGACACGATCTGCTCGGGGGTCAGCCGGATGCCCTGGTAGACCACCTCGAACCCGGCGTCGCGGGCCCGTACCGCGATCTGCTCGGCGCCGTTGGAGTGCCCGTCCAGACCGGGCTTGCCGACCAGCATCCGCAGCTTGCCCGCGCCCAGCTCCGCCGCGGTGGCGGCGACGGCCTCCCGTACGGCGGCCAGCTCGCCGCCCGGCTCGGCGGCGACCGCCACCGGGGCGGAGCCGACACCGGTGGGGGCGCGGTACTCACCGAAGACGTCGCGCAGGGCGAAGGACCACTCTCCCGTGGTCACTCCGGCCCGGGCGCAGGCCAAGGTGGCCTCCATCAGGTTGACGTCCCCGGCCGCCGCGTCGGCCCGCAGCCGGTCCAGGGCGGCCACGGCCGCGGCCTCGTCGCGACCGTCGCGCCAGGCCTCCAGCGAGGCCAGCACGGCCTGCTCGGCGGAGGGGTCCACCTGCTGGATGGCGGCGTCCAGGTCGGCGGTCAGCGGGTTGGGCTCGGTGGTCTCGAAGCAGTTGACGCCGACCACCTTGTCCTCGCCGGCCTCGATCCTGGCGCGGCGCTCCGCGTGCGAGGCCACCAGCGCGGCCTTGAGGTACCCGGACTCCACGGCGGGTATCACCCCGCCCATCCCCAGCACCTTGGCGATCTCCGCCTCGGCGCCGGCCAGCAGTTCGTCGGTCTTGGCGGCCACCACATGGGAGCCGTCGAAGAGGTCGCCGTACTCCAGCAGGTCCGACTCGTAGGCCAGCACCTGCTGGATGCGCAGCGACCACTGCTGGTCCCAGGGCCGGGGCAGGCCGAGCGCCTCGTTCCAGGCGGGCAGCTGCACCGCCCTGGCCCTGGCGTCCTTGGAGAGGGTGACGGCCAGCATCTCCATCACGATCCGCTGGACGTTGTTCTCCGGCTGCGCCTCGGTGAGGCCCAGCGAGTTCACCTGCACCCCGTAGCGGAAGCGGCGGTGCTTCGCGTCGGCGATGCCGTAGCGCTCCTGGGTCACCTTGTCCCAGAGCCGGGCGAAGGCCCGCATCTTGCACATCTCCTCGACGAAGCGGACGCCCGCGTTGACGAAGAAGGAGATCCTGGCGACCACCTCGCCCATCCGCTCCTGCGGCACCTGGCCGGAGTCGCGGACCGCGTCCAGGACGGAGATCGCCGTGCACATCGCATAGGCGAGCTCCTGCACGGGCGTGGCCCCGGCCTCCTGGAGGTGGTAGCTGCAGATGTTGATCGGGTTCCACTTGGGGATGTGGGCGACGGTGTAGGCGATCATGTCGGTGGTGAGCCGCACCGACGGGCCGGGCGGGAAGACATGCGTCCCGCGCGACAGGTACTCCTTGACGATGTCGTTCTGGGTGGTGCCGGTGAGCTTGGCGATGTCGGCGCCCTGCTCCTCGGCGACCACCTGGTAGAGCGCCAGCAGCCACATCGCGGTGGCGTTGATCGTCATGGAGGTGTTGGTCCGCTCCAGCGGGATCCCGTCGAAGAGCGCCCGCATGTCGCCCAGGTGCCCGACCGGGACGCCGACCCGGCCCACCTCGCCGCGGGCGAGGATGTGGTCGGCGTCGTAGCCGGTCTGGGTGGGCAGGTCGAAGGCCACCGACAGGCCGGTCTGGCCCTTGGCAAGGTTGCGGCGGTAGAGCGCGTTGGACTCCTTCGCGGAGGAGTGCCCCGCGTAGGTCCGCATCAGCCACGGCCGGTCGCGCTGCGGCCTCGGCGTCTGGTCCTGCTCGGTCATGTCGGTGTCCCCCGCTCTCAGATGTTGCGGAAGCGGTTGATCGCGGGCAGGTGCTTCTCGCGCAGCTCGGGGTCGCGCACGCCCAGGCCCTCCTGCGGGGCCAGGCAGAGCACGCCGACCTTGCCCTGGTGGACGTTCTTGTGCACGTCCAGGGCGGCCTGGCCGGTCTCCTCCAGGGAGTAGACTCGGGAGACGGTCGGGTGGATCTTGCCCTTGGCGATCAGACGGTTGGCCTCCCACGCCTCGCGGTAGTTGGCGAAGTGCGAGCCGACGATGCGCTTCAGCGACATCCACAGGTAGCGGTTGTCGTACTGGTGCATATAGCCGGAGGTGGAGGCGCAGGTGACGATGGTGCCGCCCTTGCGGGTGACATAGACCGAGGCGCCGAAGGTCTCCCGGCCCGGGTGCTCGAAGACGATGTCCACGTCCTCACCGCCCGTCAGCTCCCTGATACGGCCGCCGAGCCGCTTCCACTCCCTGGGGTCCTGGGTGTTCTCGTCCTTCCAGAACCGGTAGCCCTCGGCATTGCGGTCGATGATCGCCTCGGCGCCCATCGCCCGGCAGATGTCGGCCTTCTGGTCGCTGGAGACCACGCAGATCGGGGTGGCGCCGCCGGCCAGCGCGTACTGGGTGGCGTAGGAGCCCAGGCCGCCGCTGGCGCCCCAGATCAGGACGTTGTCGCCCTGCTTCATCCCGGCGCCGTTGCCCGACACCAGCTGCCGGTAGGCGGTGGAGTTGACCAGGCCGGGGGAGGCGGCCTCCTCCCAGCTGAGGTGCCTGGGCTTGGGCATCAGCTGGTTGGTCTTCACCAGGGCCAGCTCGGCCAGACCGCCGAAGTTGGTCTCGAAGCCCCAGATGCGCTGCTCGGGGTCGAGCATGGTGTCGTTGTGGCCGTCGGCGCTCTCCAGCTCGACGGACAGGCAGTGGGCGACGACCTCGTCGCCCGGCTTCCAGGCGTTCACTCCCGGGCCGGTGCGCAGCACCACGCCGGCCAGGTCGGAGCCGACGACGTGGTACGGCAGGTCGTGACGGGCCGTCAGCGGGGAGAGCTTCCCGTACCGCTTGAGGAAGGCGAAGGTGGAGACCGGCTCGAAGATGGAGCTCCACACCGTGTTGTAGTTGACCGCGCTGGCCATCACCGCGACCAGGGCCTCGCCGGGGCCGAGCTCCGGGACGGGGACCTCGTCCAGGTGCAGGGACTTGCGGGGGTCCTTGTCGCGACTGTCGAGCCCGTCGAACATCTGCTCCTCGTCCCGGTGGAGCGTGACCGCCCGGTAGGACTCCGGCACCGGCAGCGCGGCGAAGTCCGCGGCCGTGGCGTCGGGGTTGAGGATCGTGTCGAGGATTTCCTTCAAGGCTGCCTCCGAAGGCGTACCTGCGTGAGGGGCGCAGGGCGTCTGGGGGAGCCGGGAGCGGACACCGGCTTGAGGGTTCAGGGTTGGCTGTGGGCCGTCCCGGGTTGCGGGAGCGGTGGCTGGGCACGGCGCGCCAGGGTGGGGAGCCGCGGCGCCGCGACCGGTGGGTAACAACGTACTGGCACCCTGTGCCACTCGTAAAGACACCGCGTGCCATGAGTTTCGTCCAGCGTCACCCGTATGCCGTCCTGCCGCAACACGAGTACTCGCAAGTGCCGCCCCAGGGAAGGCGAAGGGCCTGCTCCGGCAGTGCGGAGCAGGCCCCTGAAAAGGCTGTGAGCTGGCCCTTGAAAAGGCTGTGAGCTGGGAGGATCACATGTCGGAGGAGTCCTTGTGGTCCACCCCGGAACCGCTCAGAGCGGTCCGGATCGAGTCCAGCACCTGCTCCAGCGGAGCGTCGGTGCGGGCCACTGTGATCAGCACCTCACCGCCGGGAGTGGCGCTCACCGCGCTTCCCACCGCATTCTCCAGAGCCGCCTGGGACTCCTGGATGGCACTGGGTGCCATGGGGCCGCCGCGGCGTCGGGCAGCCGTCGGGGCCTGCGCCCAGAAGGTCTGCCGGATCACCTCGAAGGAGTGGTCCAGCTGCGCCTCCACATCACCCCGGCCGCCGGCCCGCAGCCAGCGCCGCAGCACATGGTTGTGCGCCGCCACCACCGCCGCCGCCGACACCTCGGCCAGCATCGGGTCGTCGTCCCCGCCGCGCTGCCAGGTGGGCGACAGCTCGGCCGCCGCGTCGAAGCGGCCCAGCAGATAGCGGGTGAACAGCCGCTCATAGCGGGCCACCACCGCGATCTCCCGCTCGCGCAGCGTGGGCACCTGGCGGATCAGCCGGTAACGGGCCACGGACACGGCCGGGGTGGAGGCGTACATCCGCAGCACCTCCTTGATCCCCCGGCACACCACATCCAGCGGGTGCTCTTCGGGGGAGGCGCTGGCCAGCAGGTCCGCCACCCGGATCAGGGTGTCGTCGTGGTCGGGGAAGATCGCCTCCTCCTTGGACCGGAAGTAGCGGAAGAACGTCCTCCGTGCCACTCCGGCCGCGGCGGCGATCTGATCGACCGTCGTCTCCTCGTAGCCCTGTCCGGCGAACAGCTCCATCGCCGCCGCCGCCAGATCCTGGCGCATCTGCTGGCGCTGGGCGGTGGCCCGCCGGCCGTTGGCGCTGCCGTGCCCGGCCCCACCTGTCACCTCGTGTTGCACAGCGGCACGCTCCCGATCCATGTGCGGAACGCTACACGCCCCGGCGCCTGTACCGCCCCGGCCGTCACCCGGTACCGGCGGCGCCGGCGGGCGCGGCGGCTGCGGCCGGACCGCCGGCCGGGGCCAGCGGGACGCCACCTGGCCGGGTCGTCCGTTCCCGACCTCGGTCATCGGCGGGCGTGGTCGCGGAAGCCGCGGCCGGTCTTGCGTCCCAGGCAGCCGGCCGCCACCAGGTGCTCCAGCAGCGGAGCGGGCGCCAGGCCCGGCTCGCGGAACTCCTGGTGCAGTACCCGCTCGATGGTCAGCGAGACATCCAGGCCCACCACGTCCAGCAGCTCGAACGGCCCCATCGGGTAGCCGCAGCCCAGCTTCATCGCGGTGTCGATGTCGTCCACCGTGGCGTAGTGCTCCTCCAGCATCCGCACCGCGTCGTTGAGGTACGGGAAGAGCAGCGCGTTGACGATGAAACCGGCCCGGTCACCGCACTCCACGGGGTGCTTGCGGACCCCGGCGCAGACCTCCAGCGCGGTCGCCGTGACATCGTCCCCGGTGAGCACCGTGGAGACCACCTCCACCAGCTTCATCGCCGGGGCGGGATTGAAGAAGTGCAGGCCCACCACGTCCTGCGGCCGGGAGGTCGCGGTGGCGCACTCGATCACCGGCAGGCTGGAGGTGGTGGTGGCCAGCACCGCGCCCGGCCGGCAGATCTTGTCCAGCGCCGTGAACAGCTCCCGCTTGACCGCCAGGTCCTCCGCGACCGCCTCCACCACCAGGTCCACCTGGTCGAGGTCGGTGAGCAGCCCCGTGGGCGTGACCCGTCCGAGGGCGGCGTCGCGGTCCGGCCCGGCCATCCGGCCCTTGGCCACCGAGCGGTCCAGCGACGCGGCCAGCGCGGCCTTGGCCCGGTCCGCCTTCTCCTGGCTGCGGGCGGCCAGCACCACCTCGAACCCGGCCTTGGCGAAGACCTCGGCGATCCCGGTCGCCATGGTCCCCGAGCCGCAGACGCCCACCGAGCGCACCTCGCGGCCCGGCGCCCGTCCGGCCGCGGCCGCCGAGGCGGGTTCGGCCGCCGGGTGCGAGGAGCCAGGCGCCGCATAGGTGTAGAAGCCCCGGCCGGACTTGCGGCCCAGCAGGCCCGCCGCGGCCAGCTGGCCGAGGATCGGGGCCGGGGCGTGCAGCCGGTCGTGGGACTGGGCGTACATCGCCTCCAGCACCGTGCGGGCGGTGTCGATGCCGATCAGGTCCAGCAGCGCCAGCGGGCCCATCGGCAGGCCGCAGCCCAGCCGCATCGCCGCGTCGATGTCCTCACGGGAGGCATAGCGGGACTCGAACATCGCCGCGGCCTGGTTGAGGTACGCGAAGAGCAGCCCGTTGACGATGAAACCGGCCCGGTCACCGGCGGCCACCGGGGACTTGCCCAGGTCGCGGGCGAACTCCGCGGCGTCCTCGGCCACCTGGGCCGAGGTGAGCACCGTGCGCACCACCTCCACCAGCTTCATGGAGTGCACCGGGTTGAAGAAGTGCAGCCCCAGCACCCGCTCCGGGCGGGAGGTGGCCGAGGCGATCCGGGTCACCGAGAGCGCGGTGGTGCCGGTGGCCAGTACGGTCTCCGGCGGGCAGATCCGGTCCAGCTCGGCGAAGAGCTCCCGCTTGAGCTCCAGCTGCTCCGGGACCTCCTCGATCACCAGGTCGGCCGCGGCCGCGTCGGCCAGCCGGTCGGTGCAGGTGATCCGCTCCAACAGCGCGGTGCGCTCCTCGGCGGTGATCCGCTCACGGGCCACCGCATGGGCGGTGGACTCCTCGATCCTGGTGAACGCCGCCGCCGCGGCGGCGCCGTCCAGCTCGATGCCGACGACCCGGCGCCCGCTGCGGGCGGCGGCCACGGCGATACCGGCACCCATGGTGCCCAGGCCGATCACGGCCACGGTGGGGAAGGGGGCGGAGGTGGGGATGGGACGGTCCATTGTCCTGGCTCCTCGTGATGGCCCCGCGCGGCGCACTCCCGGTGACAGGGGAGGAGGGTCTGCGGCTGACGGGGAGGGAACACGGCGGCGACACCGCACCGGGGGGCCGTTCCGCTCCGGCCGGAGCCCGGTGGTGACGTGTGGTGACGTGATGCTGCTGAGGGCTGTGCTGTCGTCCCGCCGAGTCGCGCAGGGCTGGGGACGACGCCTCCCGATGGACCACGGGGGCGGCAACGGGAGCGAGCACACCGTCCCGTCCGCACTGACCGCGCGGTGGCGCGGCGGACGGGACCCCGCCGGTGCGGCTCCCGAGGCCCGGCGGTGGTGGTGCCGCCACTGTAGCGCTGGTTACCGTCGAGTAGGAAGGGTGCGGCCGGAATTCCCCCGCACCCGCCAAACCTCCGTCCCGAGCGCCCGGGGAGGTCCCTCCCCCGGGCTGGGCGCGGGGGAGGGACCTCCCCGGGATCGGAGCGGCCCGGCCGGTCGTGGGCGGCATGCGCCCGGGACCGGCCGCTACCGGCCGGAGAGCGCCGGCTGCGGCGGGGTGTCGTGCCGCATGTGCACGGTGAAGTCCGCCCGGAGGGGCGCACCGGGCCGCAGCAGCTTCTGGTGGACCAGCGGACCGTGCCCGGCGGACGACACCACGATGCTGAGGTACCCCTCGGGCAGCCCGGTCGCGGCGTACTGCCCGCGCTCATTGGTCGAGGTGCGGACCAGTTGGTGTCCCTTGGCGTCCATGACGGTCACCGAGACGCCGTGGACGGGCTGCCGATCGGTGTCGTGGACGATCCCGATCAGCGAAGGCACCGGTTCGCCGAAGTGGTGGGGGTGGACCGGGAGCGCGGTGGGTGTCGGCATCTCCAGCGCCGGGTCGTCCACCGGCGGCTCCTCGATCTCCTCCGGCGTCTCGTCCTCGCGGCGCCGCTCGGCGGCGCGGTGGTGCAGCCAGGCGTCGAGCCCCAGCAGGGCGGCGCCGGCCGCGATCCATCCGCACAGCACCAGCACCGGCCTGAGCACCCCCGCCCCGTCGAAGTACAGCACTCCCCGCAGGGCGTCGATCCCGTTGGCCAGTGGCATCACGGCGTGCAGGTCCTGGAAGAACACCGGCAGCAGCGGGGCAGGCGCCGCGCCGCCGCTGGTGGGGACGGACAGCACGATGAACAGGCCCATGCCCGCCATGGGGAAGAACTGCTTGGCGAACGGCGCCAGGCCGGAGGAGGCCGTGGCCACCGCCGTGGTGAGCAGGAAGGCGACCGCCATGGCCCAGGGGTCGTCGGGGAGGTAGCCGAGCCCCACGGCGACCAGGAAGCCGGCGACGCTGAACAGTGCGGCGACGCCGGTGATCGTCAGCAGCTTGCGGCGCCGGTTGAGCGCCACGGCGCGCAGCAGCGTGGTCGCGAGGATGTAGCCGGGGACGCTCCAGGCGATCCCGAAGTAGAGCACGGTGGAGCCCAGCAGGTCCTTGCTCGCGGTGGGTGCCACGTCGCTGACCGAGAGGTGGTGCCGCTCCTCGGCCGCGACCGGGGTGAAAGCGGTGGTCAGTGCCTGCTCCAGGGACGCGCCGTTGGCCTTGGCCACATAGAGCAGCGGATGCCGGCCGCCGGTGAAGCCCGCCATGGCGTCCCGGTCCAGGACCGCCCGCCGGGCCGCGCGGCCGTCGGCCACCGCGGTGACGTCGAAGCCGCCTGGATGCTGCCGCTGCAGGACCGCCTCGACCGACGCTGCCTCGGCGGGCCCGGCGACCACCACCTTCACATGGTGCGGCTGCGGCGCGTGCAGGGCCGGGGCGAAGCAGAAGAGGAAGCCCAGGAAGAGGGCCGCCGGGAACCACAGGGCGTCGGTCAGGTTCCTGGCGGGGGACGTGCCCCGGTGGGTGTGTGCGATCCGCTCCGTCACCGGCTCGCCCCATGGGCGCCACCGCGGGCCGCAGTGACCCCCTCCGTCTGCGCCGCCGGTCCGAAGGCGCCGGGTCCGGGCCTTCGCCGGCCGGGCGCGGGCGCCGGTCCTGCGATCCCTCCGCCCGCGATCGTCGCCCGCCGTGCAGCCATCTCCATGGCGTCCCTCTCCGTTCCTCGCGTTCGGCCGTCGCCATGGTCGTGCTGCCGGTTCACCTGGCCGCCCGTTACCGTACCGATCGGCACATCTATTCGCTGGACGATACGCGTACCGATCGGTACAGTCAAGGTGTGCCCCGACCCGTCAACACCGAGAAGCGCGCAGAACTGCTGCGGCAGGTGGTCCACCACCTTCAGCACCACGGCCTCGCGCAGATGTCGCTCAGCCCGCTCGCCGAGGCGATCGGCACCACCAAGCGCATGCTGCTGTACTACTTCGGGAGCCGTGAGAACCTGCTGGCCCAGGCACTGGCCGCCAACCGCCCCGATGCCGGGCGGATGTTCGGCGACGTCCAGGACACCGCCGGCCTGCAGCGGGCCGCCCAAGCGCTGTGGGAGGCGATGACCGTCGGCGAGCAGGCCGGGGCGATCCGGATGCTGCTTCAGCTGCTCAGCCTGGCCGCGACGGAGCCGGAGCAGTACGGCGACCTCGCCGCCGACACCGTCGAGGTCATGATCGACCCCATCGCCGCCGCCTGCGTCCGGCTGGGCGACTCCCCGCAGCAGGCGCGGGCCAGGGCCACGCTGGTGGTCTCCGGGCTGCGTGGACTCTGCCAGGACCGCCTGGTCACCCATGACGTCGCCCGTACCGACGCGGCCGCCCACCGGCTCATCGAGTACGCCGTCGCCGAACCGGGCTGAGACCGACGGAGCCCCAGGGGAATCGGCCGCGGTGCATGCGGACGGGAGCGGTGTGCCGCTTGATCCCTGTGATGCTTACTGCGCACCGCCGTTGAACGACACCACAGGACTTCGTGCTCGTTGCGGCGGCGTTCCGGCGTTCCGGCGTTCCGGCAGAACGCCGAATGACGGGCGATCGGCCGGGCGCCGCAGGACGCCTCGCAGGGCGGGTGTCCGAGGCCGGGGGACCGACCGCCGCGGCCGGCCGCGGCTGACCCCGCCGCCAGGGCGGTGCCGGTGCGATGATGCAGGTACTGGGACGGACGTTCGAGCAGGGGAGTCGTCAGCCGATGACCGCAACCGTAGTAGCCGTGAGCAGCAATCCCGAACACACCTTCAGCAAGCCGTGCCGGGACCGCATACGCCTGCTGGCCGGACTCGGGGTCGAGGGTGACACCCACCTCGGCGTCACCGTCCAGCACCGCTCACGGGTGGCCCAGGACCCCACCCAGCCGAACCTCCGCCAGGTGCACCTGATCCACGCGGAGCTGCACGACGAGCTCCGCGAAGCCGGCTTCGACGTGCCGCCCGGCGGCATGGGGGAGAACATCACCACCCGGGGCGTCGATCTGCTGGCCCTCCCGGCCGGGACCCGGCTGCGGCTCGGCCCGGAGGCGGTGGTGGAGGTCACCGGCCTGCGCAACCCCTGCCTGCAGATCGACCACTACCGGCAGGGGATGCTCAAGGCCGTGCTGGGGCGCGACGAGGACGGCAACCTGATCCGCAAGGCCGGCGTGATGGGCATCGTCCTCACCGGCGGCGACATCCACCCCGGGGACGCCGTCGGTGTCGACCTCCCCGCAGAGCCCCACCGCCCCCTCGACCGGGTCTAGTGCCGGGCGGGGGAGTTCCGCTGATCACGCCGACGGCGGGGCGCCGCGGACCACATGGCCATGGCGGCCATCGAGCCTGCACCGTGCTGAAACCTGGGCGGTCAAGGGGGCGTGGGGAATCTGATGGCCAGTCCTTCCGGCGCGAGGTTGCTCGCCCCGGTCAGGCGACGGGTGCCCCGAACCAGGCCGTCAGGGCCTCGCGGAGTCCGCTCTGCATCGCCGCCGCGGGCTCGTCGGCGGAGGCCGCCCAGGCGGCATAGCCGTCGGGACGGATGAGCAGTGCGGCCGGGGCCGGTTCCGGGGTGGTGGCGGAGAGCGTGTCCACGCGGTCCTTCCAGCCCGCCGCCGTGTCGCGGAGGTCCGGCTCGCCGGTGAGGTCGAGCAGCAGTGGCCGTGCTCCGCGCATCAGTTCCGCGACCCGGGTGGGTCCGGCCTCGGTGACCAGTGGGAGGTCGGGGGCGAAGCGGCCGGCCAGGGGGTGGGCGCAGGCGACGGGGTAGCGGATGTCGCTGCCGGCCATGGTGTCGGCGATGTGCTGCACATTCTCCGTACGCCCCAGCAGCTCGCCGAAGAGTTCGCGCAGTGCCGTGACACCCGGCCCGGGGGAGAGCAGCGTCAACTGCGCCTGGGAGTGCATGAAGACGCGCTCGCCGACGGGGTGGCGCTCGTCGTGGTAGGTGTCCAGCAGCCCGGGCGGCGCCCAGCCCTGCACCTGGGCCGCGAGCTTCCAGCCGAGGTTGGCCGCGTCCTGCATACCGAGGTTGAGGCCGGGGCCGCCGACGGCGGAGTGGACATGGGCCGCGTCGCCGACCAGCAGCACGCGCCCCATCCGGTAGCGCTCCGCCAGCCGGGTGTTGCCGCCCTCGACGCGCCGCAGCACATACGGACCAGGGGCCGTCGGCGGTCCGAGCGGCAGGTCCGCGCCGAGCACCCGCGATGCGCTCTCCCGTAGTTCGGCGATGGTCATCGGGGTGGCGTCCCCGATGGCCGAGGGGTCCCACTCCAGGGTGCTGACCAGCGGCTTGCCGGGTTCCAGCATGGCAACCACAAAGACCCCGCGGTCGGTGCGGGTGTGCATCATCGGCCGCACCCTGCCGTATCCGGGCACCTCCAGCTCGCCGGTCTCCGCCACCCACAGCTCCTCGGGCAGGGAGACATGCGCGGCCCGGGAGACCAGGCCGTCCCCGGACACCCCGGGGAAGCCGATACCGAGCTGCTTGCGGACGGTGCTGCGGCCGCCGTCGCAGCCGACCAGATAGGCGGCGCGCAGCCGCTGCGGGCCGTCCGGGCCGGCCACCTCCAGGGCGACCCCGTCGTCGTCCTGGGTGAACGCGGTGAGCCGGTGGCCGCGGCGGATCTCCACGCCGAGCTCCTCGGCCCGCTCCTCCAGCAGCTGCTCCAGGCGGCGCTGCGGTATGGGGAGGGTGTGGATCGGATTGTTGTCCAGCTGTCCGAGGTCCAGGGGGAACCCGCCGAACATGTACCAGGGTGTCGGCCGGGGTGCCCCGGTGCTGCCGCTGAACCGCTCGTACAGACCGCGGTGGTCCACAAGTCTGATGACCTGTCCGACCAGCCCGTTGGCCTTGGGTACGGTGCTGCGCTCGGTCAGCGACTCCAGGACGAGCGGCCGGACCCCGGCCAGGCCGAGTTCGCAGGCCAGGGCCAGCCCATTGGGGCCGCCGCCGGCGATGACCACATCCCATGTCACGATATTTCTCCCTTGTGAAGGCATGACGGAGTAAGGCCCGGTGCCGGGCCCGTTGTGCGGCGGTGCGGCGGTGCGGGGGCTGCCCGAGGTCAGCCGGTGCGGCCGGCCGACGGGTCGGGAAGCCCGTCGGCGAGGAGGTGCAGGGCGGCGCGCATCAGAGGCAGCAGCGGCACCGGTGGATCGGCGCGGAGCCACTGCTCCTGTGCGGTCTGCTGGGCGGCGAGTACCGCAGCGGCCAGCAGGCCGGGGTAGAGGTCGTGCCGGGCGTCGGTGCCGGTGCGCTCGGCCACGGCGGCCGTGAACTCGGCACCCGCGGCCGCACTGACCCTCAGCAGTTCGCTCTGCAGGGCGGGTTCGCCGAGCAGCAGTCGGACGCCGGCGGTCCACTCGGGGTCCGGGATGCGCTCCGAGACCCCGTAGGGGGCCAGCGCGGCGTGGACCACGGCGGTCCACAGCGGTTCGTCCGCGGGCCGGGCCCGCAGCTCGGCTGCGGACTGCCGCACCCGGTCGCCCTGGCGGGAGACGATGGCTTCGTACTTGCTGGAGAAGTAGTTGTTGAACGTCCGAGGTGAGACCCCCGCCTCGGCTGCGATGTCCTCGACCCGTACGTTCTCCAGCCCGCGCTCCTGGGCGAGCCGCAGCGCCGCCCAGGTCAGTGCGTCCCGGGTGGCCTGCTTCTTGCGTTCCCGAAGCCCTGTCCGCGGTGCGGGGTCCGGTGGCGGGTCGATTGCCATGCCATCACTGTAACCGAACTTGCGTGGTGCGCAAGTTTGCGCGTCACGCAATATTTAGCTGACGTCACGCCAGGGCCGGGACGTGGCGGTCCAGCTGCTGACATCCCGTTGCGCCGTTCTCGCTCAGGTGGCCGGGCTCCGGATGCGGCACGGGCAACTCCTCGGTCGGCTTCTGAGGCCAGTGTCGCGGACGAGTGACGGGCAGTCGTCATGCCTGGGCGCCTTGCGCCGCTCACCGGGCCGCGGGTTCCCGCTCGGGTTCGGCCGTCGGGGCGGGCTGCGGCGTGCCGCCGAAGAAGGCGCGGAAGGCCAGCCCCGCCAGCAGGCCCCACAGCGCCGCCCCGATCCCGAACGGGGCGATGCCCGACGCGGTGACCACCAGCGTCACCACGGCTGCGTCCCGCTGTCCGGAGTCCTGGACGGCGGAGTGGACGGCCGAGCCCAGGGTGCCCAGCAGCGCCAGCCCGGCGACGGTCTCGATCAGCAGCGGCGGTGAGTCGGTGATCAGCGAGAGCGTCAGACCGGTGGAGAGGCCGAGGGCGATGTAGACGACGCCGCCGGTGACGGAGGCGATCCACCGACGCCGCGGGTCCGGGTGGGCGTCCGGCCCGGCGGCCAGCGCTGCGGTGATGGCCGCCAGATTGACGGCGTGTCCGCCGAAGGGTGCGCCCGCCATGGTGGCGATCCCGGTGGTCGCCAGGACCGGGCGCAGCGGCGGCCGGTAGCCGTAGGAGGCCAGCATGCTCATCCCGGCGATGTTCTGCGAGGCCATGGTGACGATGAAGAGCGGGACCGCGATGCCGATCACCGCGCCGGCCGAGAAGGTGGGTGTCTGCGCGGTGAGGACCGGCCACAGCGATGCGGCGGAGCGGCCGCGCGGCCCGGTGAGCAGGATCGCTGCCACGGCCGTCAGCAGTGCCCCCGGTACGGCCCACCGCCGGGCGTAGCGGAGGAGCACCGCCCAGACGGCCACGACCGGTACCGCCTGCCGGGGGAGCTGTGCCACGGCCTGGACCGGGGCCAGGCAGAGCGGCAGCAGCACCCCGGCGAGCATGGCGGCGGCCAGCGGGGCGGGGATGGCGTGCAGCAGCCGGGCGAAGCGTCCGGAGAGCCCGGCTGCGAGCAGCAGTGCCCCGGTGGTGAGGAAGGCGCCGAGGGCCTCCCGGTAGTCCGAGTGCTGCGGACCCACCGCCACCAGCAGCGCGGCACCCGGGGTGGACCAGGCGATGCTGAGCGGTATGCGGTAGCGCAGGCCGAGGGCGATGGCGGTGACACCCATGGTGAGGCAGAGCACCAGCAGCCCCGACGCCGCCTGCCGGGGGTCGGCGCCCACGGCTCGCAGCCCGGCCAGCACCACGGCGAAGGAGCTGGCGAAGCCGACGACCGCGAGCACCACTCCGGCCAGTACGGGCTGCAGTGTGCGTGTGCGTGGCATCCGGTCTCCCCCGTGGTTGGGCCGTTCCGTAAACGGAACGCGAGTCTAGACCGCTGCGTTCCGCAAACGGAACACCGTCGCGGATACTTGCCCCGTGAACCAGCACACCGAGCCGTACGCCGCCGAGATCGGCCGGCGCATCAGGCAGCTGCGCACCCGGCGCGGACTGTCCCTGTCGGAGCTGGCCCTGCGCGCCGGCGTCGGCAAGGCCACTCTCTCCGGGCTGGAGGCGGGCACCCGCAACCCGACCGTGGAGACCCTCTATGCGATCACCGCGCAGCTGGCCGTCCCGCTCGCGGCGGTGCTGGTCGATCCGGCCGCCCGCCGCCCGGAACCCCCGGCGGCCGTCCACGGCACGGCGGTCACCGCGACCCTGCTGGAGACCTTCACCGACGGCCCGGTGATCACCGAGCTGTACCGGCTGCGCATCCGCCCCGGCCGGGTGCAGACCTCACCCGCCCACCCCCTGGGCGCCACCGAGTACCTCACCGTCTTCAGCGGCACCGCCCGGGTGGGCCCGGCCACCGCCCCGCTGGTGGTGCCGCCCGGCGGCCACGTCAGCTGGGTCTCCGACGTGCCCCACATCTATGCCACCGAGACCGCCGAGGACGTCCACGCCTCCCTGGTGATCCGCCATCACACCCTGCCCGAAGGCGGGGCGGGGCAGCCTGGTCCCGCCCGTTGACCTCGGCTCGGCGGCCCGGACCGCCGCCACCGGAAGCCGCTCCGTGCTCGCAGGCACTCACGGGCGCGGTGTCCGGGACACGACGCCCCCAACACCGCGCCGTCGGTCAGGACACCACGTCCCGGGGGGACTTGCCCTCCAGATAGGCGGCGGTGTTCTCGATCGCGGCCAGGGCGATCCTGACCAGGGTCTCCCGGGTGACCCCGGCGATGTGCGGGGTGAGCACCGTGTTGGGCGCCCGCAGCAGCCGCAGACCCGGGCCGGGCGGCTCGGGGTCGAAGACGTCCAGGCCGGCACCGGCGAGCCGGCCCGCCTCCAGGGCGTCGGCCAGCGCCTCCTGGTCGACGATCGCCGCCCGCGAAGTGTTGATCAGGAAGGCCGTGGGCTTCAGCATCGCCAGCCGCTCGGCGTTCAGCAGGCCCCTGGTCTCCGGGGTGAGCGGGAGCTGGAGGGAGAGGTAGTCGGCGGTGCGCAGCAGCTCCTCCAGCTCCACCCGCCGGGCGCCGTACCGCTCCTCGGCCTCCGGGTGGGAGCTGCGGGCGGTGTAGCGGACGGTCATGTCGAAGGCCGTCGCGCGCCGCGCCACCTGCCGGCCGATCGCGCCGAAGCCGAGCAGGCCGAGGGTCTTGCCGGTGAGCTCGGTGAGGGCGGGCTGCAGCCGGGGCGTCGCCCAGTCCCCGGCGGCCAGCGCGGTGTGTGCGGGCACGATCTGCTTCGCCAGGGCGAGCATCAGCGCAAAGGTGTGCTCGGCGACATCGTGGTTCTCGGCGCCGCTGGAGCCGATGTTGGCGACGGTGACACCCCGGGCGCGGGCGGCCTCCAGGTCCACGTAGTCGAAGCCGTGGCTGGTGCACTGGACGAACTCCAGGGCGGGTGCGGCCGCGATGTCCCCGGCGGTCACCGGGGCCAGCGCGGTGATCACCACCTGGGCGCGGGCCAGGGCCGCGGGGTCCTCGCCCACCGCCTCCACCACGGTGACGTCCGCCCGCTCGGCGAACCCCGCGGCCAGCCCGGCGCCCACATCCCGTCCGCCGAGGTGGGCGGGGACCACGGCGAGCAGGTTCTTGCGCTCACTCATCGGGGGTTCTCCTCAGGCTCCGTGCCGGGTCAGGGTCTCGCGGGTCAGCTCGTCCGGCCGGGTGTGGCCGGAGAGCGCCATGGTGAGGTCGAACTCGGCCAGCAGACTGCGCAGCACATGGGTGACCCCGGCCTCGCCGTCCAGCCCCAGGCCGTAGGCGTACGGGCGGCCCAGCAGCACCCCCCGCGCACCCAGCGCCAGCGCCTTGAGGACGTCGTCGCCGGTGCGCACTCCGCTGTCGAAGAGCACGGTCAGCCGGTCGCCGACCGCGTCGGCCACCCCCGGCAGCGCGTCGGCGGCACCGATCGAGCCGTTGACCTGACGGCCGCCGTGGTTGGAGACCACCACGCCGTCCATGCCGGCATCGGCGGCGCGGCGGGCGTCATCGGGGTGCAGGATGCCCTTGAGGACGATCGGGCCCTCCCAGTTCTCCCGCAGGAACGCCAGGTCCTCCCAGGTCTTCGAGGGATCCGCGAACATCTGGGCCCAGTGCAGCACCGCGGCCTGCGGGTCCTCCTCCACGGGCTTGGCCAGGCCGGCCCGGAAGGCCGGGTCGGAGAAGTAGTTGGCCGTGCCCACGCCGTGCAGGAAGGGGAGGTACGCCTGGTCCAGGTCGCGCGGCCGCCAGGCCAGCAGCCAGGTGTCCAGGGTGACCACCAGCGCGGAGTACCCGGCGGCCTTCGCCCGGCGCAGGAAGGACTTGCACACCTCCCGGTCCTTGGGCCAGTACAGCTGGAACCAGCGCTCCGCCCCCTCGCCCATCGCCTCGGCGACCTGCTCCATGGTGGTGGAGGCGGCGGAGGAGAAGGTGAACGGCAGGCCCAGCGCGGCCGCGGCGCGGGCGGCGGCGGGTTCGGCCTCCGGATGCATGATCGACAGGACGCCCACCGGGGCCAGCGCCACCGGTGCGGGCAGCCGCCGTCCGAACAGCTCCACCCCCATGTCGCGCTCGTGCACGTCCCGCAGCATCCGCGGCACGATCGCCCAGCGGTCCAGGGCCTCCCGGTTGGCCCGCTCGGTGCGGCCGCTGCCCGCGCTCCCGGCCACATAGCCGACCGGCCCGGGGCCGAGACGCCTGGTGGCCATCTCCTCCAGCCGGGTGAGGTCGGTGGGCAGCCGGGGCACGGTGCCGTTCATCCCGCCCAGGTAGATCTCGAACTGGAACGCCGACCAGTCCCTGCCCTGCATGGCGCCCAACCTCTCGCTCGCTTTCACTGCCGGACCATGATCCTGGTACGGACCGCACGCCCCGGTCCAGAGGAGGCTCAGCGGAGCCGACGCCAGGTTGTCACCCCGTGACAACCGCCGCAGTGCGGCTCTGCCGGGGCGGGCCGGTGTGCCGGAGGTGCCTGAGGTCAGCCGGGTATGTGCTGGAGCCAGGCGGGGCGGCCGGCCTGGGTGGCGGCGGTGCGGCGGGCCTCGGCGGCGCGCAGCTGCTCGGGGGTGGCGAAGCCGTCCGGCAGCCACAGCCCCGATGCGGCCGCCCTGGCCGCGAGGTGGGACACATAGGACTGCCGCAGCTGCGCCACGGAGTCAAAGCCGGGCTCGTCCGCCAGCCACTCCTCGGGGACGAGGGAGACCACCTCGTGCAGCAGCTCCTCGGTGACCAGCGGTGCCAGCTCACGGTCGGCCGCCGTCACATCGGGTCCGAAGACGCCCAGCGCATGGTCGCCCAGGGCGTAGCGGCGGGTCACCGCGGCCGGGGCGTCGGACCAGCGGTGGTGGAAGACCAGGGCGGCGCCGTGGTCGATCAGCCACAGGCGGTCGTGCCAGACCATCATGTTGGGGTTGCGCCAGGTGCGGTCGACATTGGCGGTGAGTGCGTCCAGCCAGACGATCCGGCCGGCCTCCACCCGGTCCACCCGCAGGGCCCCGGGGCTGAAGTCGCGGCTGCCGGGGAGGAAGTCCATGCCCAGGTTGAGCCCGCTGCTGGCCCGCAGCAGGTCCTGGATCTCCTGGTCGGGCTCGCCCTCCGCCACCGCGGGGTCGAAGCGGACCCGGACCATGTCGGGCACCCGCAGCCCCAGCCGGCGGCCCAGCTCCCCGACGATCACCTCGGCGACCAGCGCCTTGCGGCCCTGCGCGGCCCCGGTGTACTTCACCACATAGGTGCCCAGGTCGTCGGTCTCGGTGATCCCGGGTACCGAGCCGCCCGCACGCAGCGGCGTGAGATAGCGGAGAGCGGTCACCTCGTTCAGCACCGTGCAAGGGTAACCGGGCGGCCTCCGCGGCCGTTCGCGGCCGGAGGTGCCGGGTCCGGTCACAGCAGGGTGAGCTGGGCGGGCTCGGGACCGGGTTCCGGGCGGGCCGGGGGGATGCGGCGGGTGCCGGTCGGTCCCGAGGGCCCGCAGCCGTACTCGGCGGCCATCTCGTGGACGGCCCGGGTGATCCGGCGCTGGTACCAGCGCGGGGCGTACACCGCATCGCCGTACAGCGCCTCGTAGCGGGGGAGCAGCTGCGGGTGGTGCTGTCGCAGCCAGGCGGTGTACCACTCCCGGGCGCCCGGCCGCAGATGCAGCACCAGCGGGGTGACCGAGACGGCGCCGGCCTCGGCGATGGCCCTGACGGTGGCGCGCAGCTGCTCGGGGGAGTCGCTGAGGTACGGCAGCACGGGGGCCATCAGCACCCCGCAGGGGATGCCGGCGTCGGTGAGGGTGCGGCAGACCTCCAGCCGCGTCTGCGGGGAGGGGGTGCCGGGCTCCACGCTGCGCCACAGCTCCCGGTCGGTGAAGCCCACCGAGACATTGACGGCGACATCGGTGACGGCGGCGGCCTGCTGGAGCAGCTCCAGGTCGCGCAGGATCAGCGATCCCTTGGTGAGCACCGAGAAGGGGTTGGCGTAGTCGCGAAGCGCCTCGATGATGCCGGGCATCAGCCGGTAGCGGCCCTCGGCGCGCTGGTAGCAGTCGACGTTGGTGCCCATGGCGATGTGGTCGCCGTGCCAGCGGCGCGAGCCCAGCTCGCGGCGGAGCAGCTCGGGCGCGTTGACCTTGACCACGATCTGGGAGTCGAAGTCCAGCCCCGTGTCCAGGTCGAGATAGCTGTGGGTGCGGCGGGCGAAGCAGTAGACGCAGGCGTGGGTGCATCCCCGGTAGGGGTTGACCGTCCACTCGAACGGCATCCGTGAGGCGCCCGGCACCCGGTTGACGATGGAGCGGGCGCGCACCTCATGGAAGGTGATGCCGCGGAACTCGGGTGTGTCGAAGCGCCGGGTGACGGTGCCGGGGCCGAGCAGGGCGGTGGTGGCAGCGGTGGTGGTCTCGAGCTGCAGGTTGTCCCAGCGCATGGGGGTTCCTCCTTGCCGCTGGTGGTGCTTGGGGCGCAAGTTTAGAACACAAGTTCGAAGATCGGGGCGCGCCATGCCGCGGTGGGCCCGTTTGGTGGCCGCGTACCGCCGGTGGTTGGCTGTGGCGCGGCGCCCGTGCGGGCCGCCGAGCCCAGTGAGGAGCACGACATGTCGCAGGTGTACGCCGCAACGCAGCGGGTGCTGGAGGCCTCGCCGGAGCGGGTCTACGAGGCCCTCGCCGACTATGAGCAGACCCGCCCCCGGCTGCTGCCCGTCCAGTACAGCGAGTACGAGGTGCGCGAGGGCGGCAAGGGCGCCGGCACCCGGGTGCACTGGAAGCTCCAGGCCACCGAGAAGCGGGTCCGCGACTGCCTGTTCACCGTCTCCGAGCCCACCCCCGGTGAGCTGGTGGAGACCGACGCCAACTCCAGCATGGTGATCACCTGGACGGTGACCCCGGCGGGCGAGGGCCGGGCCAAGGTCGCGGTGGAGACCACCTGGCAGGGGGCAGGGGGGATCGGCGGCTTCTTCGAGCGCACCTTCGCGCCCAAGGGCATCAACCGCATCCACGACGAGGTGCTGGGCCGCCTGGCCGCCGAGCTGGGCTGAACCCGCCGGGATGCGCGGACAGCGGTGCCCTCCGCCCCGGTTCCGGCCGGGGGGAGGGCACCGCCGTCTGTGTGCGGGCGTGCTGCCCGCAGGGGTCAGAACACCAGCCCCAGCAGCAGGATGAAGACCAGTGCCACCACCGAGATCACCGTCTCCATCGCCGACCAGGACTTGAACGTCTGGCCGACGCTCATCCCGAAGTACTCCTTGACCAGCCAGAAGCCGGCGTCGTTGACATGGGAGAGGAAGAGCGACCCGGCGCCCACGGCGAGCACCAGCAGCGCCGCGTGGGTGGAGGTCATGTTGGCGGCCAGCGGGGAGACGATGCCGGCCGCGGTGACGGTCGCCACGGTGGCGGAGCCGGTGGCCAGCCGGATGAGGACGGCGACCAGCCAGCCCAGCAGCAGCGCCGAGATGTGCCACTTGTCGGACCAGTCGGCGATCACATTGCCCATGCCGACGTCGACCAGGGTCTGCTTGAAGCCGCCGCCGGCGCCGACGATGAAGACGATGCCGACGATCGGCGCGAGCGACCGCTCGACGGTGGTGGAGATCCGGTCCCTGGTGAAGCCCGCGGCCCGGCCCAGGGTGACCATGCCCAGCAGCACCGCGGCGAGCAGCGCGATCAGCGGGGAGCCGACGAAGTCGAAGATCCGCTGCGCCAGCGCCTTGTCGTCGTCGATCACCACGTCGCAGAACGCCTTGATCAGCATCAGCACGACCGGCAGCAGGATGGTGGCCAGGGTGGCGCCGAAGCTCGGGGTGCGCACCCCGTCCTGCTTGCGGGCCTGGTCGGCGTCGCTGTCCGTGGCGATGGCGGCCGGGATCTCCAGCGGACCCACCCAGCGCTCGGCGACCCGGGAGAACAGCGGACCGGCGATCACCACGGTCGGGACGGCGACCAGCAGGCCCAGCGCCAGGGTCGGGCCCAGGTCGGCGTGCAGGGCGTCGATGGCGACCAGCGGGCCGGGGTGCGGCGGCACCAGGCCGTGCAGCACCGACAGACCGGCCAGCGCCGGGATGCCGACGCGTATCAGCGGCAGATTGCCGCGGCGGGCCACCAGCAGCACGATCGGGATCAGCAGCACCACGCCGATCTCGAAGAAGAGCGGCAGGCCGAGCACCACGGCGACCAGGGCCATGGTCCAGGGCAGGGTCCGGCGGCCCGAGCGGGACAGGATGGTGTCCGCGATCTGGTTGGCGCCGCCGGAGTCGGCGAGCAGCTTGCCGAGCATGGCACCCAGCGCGATCAGCACGCCCACGCTGGCCACGGTGGAGCCCAGGCCGGTGGTGAAGCTGCTCATCAGCTGGTCGAAGGGCACGCCGGCCACGGCGGCGAGCACCCCGGAGCCGAGGGTGAGGGCCAGGAAGGGGTGCAGCTTCAGCCGGGTGATCAGCAGCACGATCACCGCGATGCCGATCAGCATGGCGGCGACGAGTCTGCCGGAGTTGCCGCTGTGGGGCAGGGTGTCCGCGGCGGCCAGCAGGGAGGCCGTCCCGGGTGTGAGGGCGATGGTCACTCGAGGTCTCCATTGACGGGCCGCGGCACGATGCCCGCGGCCATCTCGACGAGGTGTTCCGTGTCCGGCCCGGCGTCGAGCGAGGCGCCCCGCTCGTCCGGTCCGAGCGGCTCCAGCGTCGCCAGCTGGGAGTCCAGCAGGGACGCGGGCATGAAGTGGCCGCTGCGGTGGCCGATGCGGTCCGCGATGAGGGCGCGGTCCGCGGTCAGGTGCAGGAAGAAGACGCCCGGGGAGGCGGCCCGCAGGGTGTCCCGGTAGCTCCGCTTCAGCGCGGAGCAGGTGACCACCCCGCCGGTCCCCGCCGCGTCGCGGTGGCTCAGCCAGTGGCCGATGGCCTCCAGCCACGGCTGCCGGTCGGCGTCGTCGAGCGCTGTGCCGGCCGACATCTTGGCGATGTTGGCCGGCGGGTGGAACTCGTCCGCCTCGGCGAAGGGGACGTCCAGCCGTTCGGCGAGCAGCCGCGCCACGGTGGTCTTGCCGACCCCGGACACGCCCATCACCACGACGCACGGCCGCTGGTTCTCGGCACTGAGAGCCATCTCGATGCTCCTGACGGTGTTCTACCGGAGCGTGGGAGGCACATCCGGATGCTGGGAACTATGGACCCAAAGATATGACTTATTCAAGGCCCCGATACCCAATCGTCATATGAGTGGGCGCTCTACTCTGGTCCGATGGACATCCAAGGCCTGCACGGCCGCCTGCTCGCCGACCTCGGCCCCGCCATCGCCTCCGGCGAGATCCCCGAGGGCACCGTGCTGCGCATGGAGGAGCTGGAGGCGCGGCACGGGGTCTCGCGCACCGTGGTCCGCGAGGCGGTGCGGGTCCTGGAGGCGATGCGGATGGTGGCCTCCCGGCGCCGGGTCGGGATCACCGTCCAGCCCCGGTCCGGTTGGGACGTCTTCGACCCGCTGGTGATCCGCTGGCGGCTGGCCGGCGCCGACCGCCCGGCGCAGCTGCGCTCGCTCGGCGGGCTGCGGGTCGCCGTGGAGCCGGCCGCCGCCGCCCTCGCCGCCGGCAACGCCACCGACGATCAGCGCCGGCAGCTCAGCGCCCTCGCGGTGGAGCTCACCGTGACCGCGCGCGCCGGTGAGCTGGAGGTCTTCCTGCGGCATGACATCGCCTTCCACCAAGTGGTGCTGGAGGCCTCCGGGAACGAGATGCTGGCCCACCTCGGCGAGGTGGTGGGCGCCGTCCTCACCGGCCGCACCGAGCACCACCTGATGCCGCACCACCCCGAGCCCTATGCGATCGCCCGCCACCGCGAGGTGGCCGAGGCGGTCTGTGCGGGCGATCCGGTGCGTGCGGAGCGGGCCATGAGGGACATCGTGACCGGAGCCATGGAGGAGCTGGCGGAGCTGGAGCCCGGCGCCGGCTGAGTCACCTGTCCGGGTGTGGGAACGGACGCTCGCCGACGTCCCCGTGTGGGTGAAACCGGGCGGGGTCCGCGAGGCATGTCTCCTGGTCGGGACGGATATCATGATGAACCGACCGGTTCGGAAAAAGTGTCAGCGGCTGTAATCATCCACCCCATGTCCGTGATGGAGGCCGCCCGCAGGGCACCGGCCGAGCCCGTCCCCCAGCCGTCCACCGCAGCGCAGTTGACGCCGCGCCAGGTCCGGCTGGTGTTCGCCGGTCTGATGCTCGCGCTCTTCCTCGCCGCCCTCGACCAGACCATCGTCGCCACCGCGCTGCCCAGGATCGTCGGGGAACTGCACGGCCTGGACCGGATGTCGTGGGTGGTCACCGCCTATCTGCTGGCCTCCACCGTCGTACTGCCGCTCTACGGCAAGCTCGGCGACCTCTTCGGCCGCGACCGGGTCTTCCGCTTCGCCATCGCCGTCTTCATCGCCGGTTCCGCGCTCTCCGGCTGGTGCCACACCATCGACCAGCTGATCGCCTTCCGTGCGGTCCAGGGCATCGGCGGCGGCGGGCTGATGATCGGCGTCCAGGCGATCATCGCCGACATCGTTCCGCCCCGGGACCGCGGCCGATACATGGGCCTGATCGGCGCCGTCTTCGGCATCTCCTCGGTGGCCGGGCCGCTGCTCGGCGGCTGGTTCACCGACGGACCCGGGTGGCGCTGGTGCTTCTGGGTCAACATCCCCATCGGTGTCCTCGCCCTGTTGGTCACCCTGGTGGTGCTGCGGCTGCCCCGGCCCGCGGTGCGCCCCCGGCTGGACGTCGGCGGCGCGGCGCTGCTCGCCGCCGCCTCCACCTGCCTGGTGCTCGCCACCAGCTGGGGCGGCACCGAGTACGCCTGGGGCTCCCCGGTCATCCTCGGCCTGGCCGGCGCCACCGTCTGCTGCCTGCTGCTGTTCGCCCTGGTCGAGCGGTTCGCGGCCGAACCCGTGGTGCCGCTGCGGCTCTTCCGCGACGGTGTCTTCAATGTCGCCGGCGCGATCGGCGTGGTCGTCGGTGTGGCGCTCTTCGGCGCCGCCAGCTATCTGCCCAGCTTCCTCCAGATGGTCGACGGGGCGAGCGCCACCGGCTCCGGACTGCTGATGCTGCCGATGATGGGCGGCATCGTGCTCGCCTCCATCGGCTCCGGCCAGCTGATCAGCCGCACCGGCCGCTACAAGCCCTATCCGCTGCTCGGCGGCCTGCTGTCCACCGCGGGCATGGCCATGCTGGGGCTGCTGCTGGACGCCGACACCCCGTACGCGGTCTCCGCCGCGGCGATGGCGGTGCTCGGCCTCGGCGTGGGCCTGGTGCTGCCCGTCCTCGTCCTGGCGGTGCAGAACTCCGTACCGCCGCGCGACATCGGTACCGCCACCTCCACCAACAACTACCTGCGGCAGATCGGCGGTTCCGTGGGAGCCGCGGTCTTCGGCGCCCTCTTCCATGCGCGGCTCACCGACGGGCTCGCCAGAAGCCTGCCCCCCGCCCGGCCCGGCGGCCCCGCCCTGCCGGACACCGACTCCATCACCCCCGCACTGGTCCGCGCCCTGCCGGCCCCGCTGCGCGACGGCTATGTGGCTGCGTACGCCGACGCCATGCCGCGGATCTTCCTGTACCTGGTGCCCGTGCTGGCGCTGGGCTTCGTCCTCGCCTTCCTGCTCAAGGAGAAACCCTTGGCCACGCATCCGGCCTCCGGACCCGCCCCCACCCCGGCAGACCACGCGGTGCCGCCCCAGGCGGCGGAGACCCTCAACCCCGAGCCGAGGACGGCCGCCCCCGGGATCCCGCTGCGCGGCATCGTCCGCGAACCAGACCGGGGCGCGGTGCCGGGCGCGGTCCTCACCCTGATCGACATGGACGGCCGCCAGGTCGCCCGCGCCGCCAGCGGCCCCGACGGGGGCTGGGCGCTGGCCGCACCCCGCTCCGGCCACTTCGTCCTGATCGCCGCGGCGGGCGGACACCAGCCCCAGGCCGTCACCGTCGCGGTGGGCAGCCGCCCGGTCGACCTCGACGTGGTGCTGGGCGGCACCGGACGGCTCACCGGAGCGGTCCGCTCCACCGAGGGCGCCCCTGTCGCCGGGGCCGCGGTGGTGCTCACCGACCCGCGGGGCGAGGTCGTCGCCACCGGGCACACCGACGGCGACGGCGCCTATGACTTCCGCGACCTGGTGGCCGGCGAGTACACCCTCGCGGTCAGCGCGCGCGCCTACCGGCCCACCGCACTGACCGTCACCATCTCCCCCAGCGGGGAGACCCGGCAGGATGTGGCGCTGGCCGGCAGCGGCACCCTGAGGGGCACCGTCCGCACCGAGGGCGGGCACCCCGTCGCCGACGCCAGGGTGACCCTGCTGGACTCCACGGGCACGGTGGTCGCGGCGGTCACCACCGGTGCGGACGGCACCTTCCGCTTCGGGGACCTCCAGCCCGGCGAGTACACCGTGATCGCCAGCGGCTATCCGCCGGTGGCCACCGCACTGCGCCTCGAGGACGGCAACACCGAACGCGACCTCCACCTCTCCCACCGCCTCGACTGACGCCTCCCGCAGCCGCGGGGGAGGGCGGGTCGTTTCCGGCCCCGTACGGGCGCGGTGCGGGGCCGGGAACGGAGGGAGTGGGCGCCCGGGGGGCCGTCGGGCCCGGGCGGCATCCGTGCCGGGCGGGCGACGTCGGCACGGCACGTCGCCGCAGGGCCCGCGGCGGAGCGGCCGGTTGCGGTTCGATGCGGCCCGGCGGGGAGGCCGGTTGCGGGCCCTGTGCTGCAGCGCGCTCGGCCGGGTCGGATGTCGTGCCGGCTATGACGTTCTCTCATGTTTTCCGGCTGATTGGGGAGTCGCCCCGCCAGTCATTCTGGCTGTCAGTCAGGCATGCTGTCGTGACTGGGTGGCCCGCCCTGCCGAGTTGCCGCAGGCCGTGCGGTCGGCCCCGGCCCTGGTGTGCCGCCGCGGATGCGGGTTCTGGTGGGAGGCGACGGCCTCGGTGCGGCCGGTGATGCTCATGCAGGTGCCGAGGCCGTGGAGAACCGGCCTCTGTCGGGGCGCATGCCCCTGTCGCCATCCTGTGTGATGTGCGGCGGTGGGTGGAGGGGGTCTCGCGGCAGTGCGGAGACCTGTCCGGAGGTCGCGACCGGTACGCCCGTCCGGGGTGGGCCCTTCGGGTGAACCCTTGCGCCCCACCGGGTGCTCCCTGCATGTGAGAGCCCCGGCCAGGGGTGCGCGGCGCTGACGTCGCACAAGGTCGGCCCGTGTCCAGGGGGTGGGGTGGTCGTTGCCCGGGTGTACGCGGAGCCGGAGACCAGCGGGGCTCCTGAGTGCTCATCAGATAGTGGGGCAGCCGGGTGAAAGGGCCAGTCCGCTGACCGTATACATCCGATTTGTCGGGACTATCGGCTTCTGCCGGTACCGCCCCCGCGGCCACGGCCGGACCGGGGAGGGACACCGCCTGCGGCGGCGGGTCCACCTTCGCCCGCCCCGACGGGCCGGAGCGACCCGCACCGGGGCGCACAGCAGGGGAGTACCCGCGCGGACGAGCACGGAGAGCGAGAGCAGGCCGAACCCCGCGCGGATCGCCCCGCCCGGTGGAGTCGCCGCCACCGGACCCGGTGCCCTGCCCGCCCCCGTATCCCCCGGGCCGGGTGTCCCGAGCCGACCCCGCCGCCCCATGGCGGCCGTCGCAGCGGCCGCGGTCGAAGCCGCGGTGTCGCCCTCGCTGCTGGCCGCCCTGCGCACCGCCGCCCTCCTCGCAGCACCCGGCGGCCCCCTGGCACCCGCCCTGCTGCCCGCACTGCTGCTGCTCAACGGGTCCGGGGTCCTCCACCGCGGCGGGGTGTGGTCCTCGGTGCCCGGCGAGCTGTCCGCACCGGCCGGTCGCGCAGCCGTGGCGACCGCGCTCACCATGACGTTGATCGGCTGCCTGGCCGAGCAGTGGCCGACCCTCGCCGCACCCAGGCCGTTCACCGCCGTGGTCCTCGGCGGCACCGCCACCGCCTTCACCGTCACCGCCGCCCTCCTCGGCGCACCCGGGCTGCGCACCCCGATGCGCACGGCCGGTCGCGCCGTACGACCCACTGCCGAAGGGGCCCGCCGCCATGGCCGCTGAATCGCTCGCCCGGGACCTGTGCCGTCCGCCGGCCCGCACCGGGTCCGCACCGCACCGGACGCCGTGGACGCTGATGTACCACTCCGTCGACCGCCACGAGGAGGACCCCCATCCGCTCACCGTCACCCCCGGCCGCTTCGCCTCCCAGATGCGCTGGCTGCACCGGCGCGGTCTGCGCGGCGTCGGCATGGCGGAGCTGCTGCGGGCGGCGGGGGACCGCCGGGCGGCCGGGCTGGTCGGGCTGACCTTCGACGACGGCTACGCCGACTTCCTGGTCGAGGCGCTGCCGGTGCTCCAGTCCTACGGCTTCACAGCCAGCGTCTATGTCGTCGCCGACCGCCTCGGCGGCCACACCACCTGGAACCCCGGCGCACCCCGCAAGCAGCTGCTGACCGCCGACCAGGTCGCGGCGGTCGCCGACGCGGGGATGGAGATCGGTTCGCACGGCATGGCGCACACCGCACTGCCCGGCCTGTCCGGAGAGGCGCTCGCCACCGAGACCGCCCGCAGCCGGGAGGTGCTGCAGGCGGTCACCGGCCGACCGGTCGAGGGCTTCTGCTACCCGTACGGCGAGGTGGACAGCCGCTGTGTGGCCGCGGTGCGCGCGGCCGGCTACGACTACGCCTGCGCCGTCGGGCACTCGGCCCTCACCGGCCGCCATGCGCTGCCCCGCGTCCGGGTCGGCGACTGCGACGGCGGCTGGCGGCTGCACATCAAGCAGGCCCGGCACCTGGCGCACGGCCTGCGCCGCGCGGCCGCACAGGGCCGGACGCTCGGCGTCCCGGCCGGAGTGGGAAGCGGACTGCGCTGAAGGACCTCCGGGCGATCACCGGCCGTCGGCGGCCGGCGCGGAGCAGCGGCCGCGGCTGACGCCGCGCCACCTGCCGCAGGACGCCGCTGCCGGACGTCCTCACCGCGCCCAGCGGGGCCAGGTGGACGGCACCCTGCCCCACCGGGCCGCGCTGGCGCCCCCGGCCTGGGGGACGTGCCCTGCGGCGCTGGGCTCATCCCCGCAGCCGCTATGAGGTGGCGCGCCTGCTGCTCCACCAGGCCTGCGTCCACCACCCGGCTTGCCGGGACGCGCGCCGGGTCGCCACCGAGCGCTCGCCACCCTTGGACGTGCGCGCCCTCCCCGGGCCGCCGAACGGCCGGGCAGCACCACCGTCGCGCTCTCCGCGGACGGCCAGGACGGGCCCACCACCTGGGGGATGTGCGCACGGGGTGGCGGTTCATCAGCCGAGGACGGTAACCGCCCCGCCGTCCATATCGGCTGATTTCAACCCGTCACGGATATCGGCTGACACTCCAGAATGAACCCGCCGCATGCGTTCGGCACCGGTGAACCCGGGCCGCGCCGCGCTGCCGGGCTGCCCTCCGGGCGGCTACGGTGGCCGGAAAGGCAAGATCCACGACCCGAGGGGACCGGCCCATGACCGAGACCGTCCGGGAGGCGCAGCCCGCCGCCGACGCCCTGCTGTGCGAGGAAGCCGTCCGGTTCACCTCCGAGCTGATCCGCATCGACACCAGCAACCGCGGTGGCGGGGACTGCCGTGAGCGGCCCGCCGCCGAGTATGCCGCCGCGCTGCTGGACGAGGCCGGCCTGCAGCCCCGGCTGCTGGAGTCCGCCCCCGGCCGGGCCAATGTGGTCGCCAGGATCGAGGGCAGTGAACCGGACCTGCCCGCACTGCTCGTCCACGGCCATCTGGACGTGGTGCCCGCCGAGGCCGCCGACTGGGCGGTGCCGCCGTTCTCGGGCGAGATCCGCGACGGCGAGGTGTGGGGACGCGGCGCCATCGACATGAAGGACATGGACGCGATGATGATCGCCGTCGCCCGGGGCTGGGCCCGCGACGGCCGCCGTCCCCGCCGCGACGTGGTGCTGGCCTTCACCGCCGACGAGGAGGACAGCGCGGCAGCCGGCTCCGCCTGGCTGGCCGAGCACCACCGCGACCTCTTCGAGGGCTGCACCGAGGGCATCAGCGAGTCCGGCGGCTACACCGTGCACACCGCGGCCGGGCAGCGCCTCTACCCCGTGGCGGCGGGGGAGCGCGGCACCGCCTGGCTGCGCCTCACCGCCGACGGCCGTGCCGGGCACGGCTCCAAGCCCAACCCGTCCAACGCCGTCACCCGGCTCTCCACCGCCATGGCCGCCATCGGCGCCCACCGCTGGCCGCTGCGGATGACCCCCACCGTGCGGGCGGCGCTGATCGCCCTTGCCGAGGCCACCAGCACCCCGCTGGACCCGGCCTGCCTGGACGACCCCGCGGGCACCGGCGTGGACGAGTTCGTCGCCCGGCTGGACCCCGCCGCGGCCGCGCTGGTCGCCGGCACCCTGCGCAACAGCGCCAACCCCACCATGCTGCAGGCCGGTTACAAGGTGAACGTCATCCCCGGCTCGGCCGGCGGAGCCGTCGACGGGCGGGTGCTGCCCGGCGGCGAGGAGGAGTTCACCGCCACGCTCGACCGGCTCACCGGCCCCCATGTCGCCTGGGAGTACCAGCACCGGGAGATCCCCCTCCAGGCGCCGGTGGACTCCCCGGTCTTCGCTGCGATGCGCGATGCGCTGCTCGCCCATGACCTGGGCGCCCATGTGGTGCCGTACTCCATGTCCGGCGGCACCGACGCCAAGCAGTTCTCCCGGCTGGGCATCACCGGCTACGGCTTCTCGCCCCTGCGGCTGCCGCCCGGCTTCGACTACCACGGCCTCTACCACGGTGTCGACGAGCGGGTGCCGGTACAGGGCCTGCACTTCGGCGTCCGGGTCCTGGACCGTTTCCTCTCGAACGTCGGCTGACACCCCGTGACATCCCCGGAAGGCGGATCTGCGGCCATGCCCACCACCGCTCCCCACGGCACCTGGCGGTCCCCCGTCACCGCCCGCCACGCCGCCGCCCACGACGGTCGCCCCGACTGGGTCGCCGCCGTGGGAGACGAGACCTGGTGGACCGAACCGCGCCCGGCCGAGGAGGGCCGGATCACCCTGGTCCGCCGCCGCGCCGACGGCACCACCGCCCCGCTGCTGCCCGCGCCCTGGAATGTCCGCAGCCGGGTCATCGAGTACGGCGGCACTCCGTGGACGGCGCTGCCCGCCACGGCCGACCGGGGCCCGGTCGCGGTCTTCACCCACTTCGCGGACCAGCGGCTCCACCGCTTTGAGCCGGACACCCCCGGCGCCACCCCGCAGCCGCTCACCCCCGAGTCCGGCCACCCCGCCCGGCTGCGCTGGGCCGACCCGGTGGCCGCCCCGGACGGCACCGAGATCTGGTGCGTACGGGAGGCCTTCCACGGACCCGGCCCCACTGATGTGCGGCGTTCCCTCGTCGCCGTACCGCTGGACGGCTCCGCGGCCGACGACCCGTCAGCCGTGCGGGAGCTGCTCGCCGACCGGCACTTCGTCACCGGACCCCGGGTCTCACCCGACGGCCGCAGGGTCGCCTGGATCGGCTGGGAGCACCCCGCGATGCCCTGGGACGGCACCGAGCTGCGGATCGCCGACATCACCGCGGACGGCACTCTCAGCCGTCCCCGCACCGTCGCCGGCGGCCCCGAGCAGGCCGTCTGCCAGGCCGAGTGGCTGGACGACCGCACCCTGGCCGCCGCCACCGACCCCGGCGGCTGGTGGAACCTGCACCGCATCGACGCCGACACCGGCGAGACGGTCAATCTCCGCCCGGCGGAGGAGGAGTTCGGCGGACCGCTCTGGCGGATCGGCCTGCGCTGGTTCGCGGTGCTCCCCGACGGCCGCATCGCCACCGTCCACGGGCGCGCCGACCTGCGCCTGGGCATCCTCGACCCCGCCGACGGCACCCTCGCCGACGTCAGCGGGCCATGGACCGAGTGGGCCGCCACCCTGGACGCCCGCGGCGGCCGGATCACCGCCGTCGGCGCCGGCCCGGCCCGGGGCTGGGAGGTCGTCGAGATCGACCCGGACGACCTCACCGCGCGGGTCGTCGGCCACCCCCACACCGACCCCGTGGACCCCGCCCACCTCCCCGCCCCCACGGCCCGCACCTTCACCGGCCTCGACGGCCGCGAGGTGCACGCCAACCTCTACCCGCCGCGCAACCCCGACTTCACCGCGCCGCCGGGCGAGCTGCCGCCCTATGTGGTCTTCGCCCACGGCGGACCCACCAGCCGCACCCCCATGGTGCTGGACCTGGAGATCGCCTACTTCACCAGCCGGGGCATCGGCGTGGTCGAGGTCAACTACGGCGGCTCCACCGGCCACGGCCGCGAGTACCGCAACCGGCTGCGCGGCCAGTGGGGAGTGGTGGACGTCGAGGACTGCGCCACCGCAGCCCGCGCGCTGGCCGCCGAGGGGACCGCCGATCCGCTGCGGCTGGCCATCCGCGGCGGCAGCGCGGGCGGCTGGACCACCGCCGCCTCCCTCACCGGCACGGACCTCTACCGCTGCGGCGCCATCCGCTACCCCGTGCTGGACCTCACCGGGTGGAGCAGCGGCGGCGAGACCCATGACTTCGAGTCCCGCTACCTGGACAGCCTGATCGGCCCGCTGCCCGAGGCGGCCGACCGCTACCGCGACCGCTCCCCGGTCACCCACGCCGACCGGCTCACCGTGCCCTTCCTGCTGCTCCAGGGCCTGGACGACGTCATCTGCCCGCCGTCGCAGGCCCAGCGGCTGGTCGACCGCGCCGCCGAGCGGGGCGTCCCGCACAGTTACCTCACCTTCCCCGGCGAGGGGCACGGCTTCCGCCGCGCCGACACCATCATCACCGCCCTGGAGGCCGAACTCGCCCTCTACACCCAGGCCTTCACCCCCGGCCGCTGACCCGTTCCCGGCGGCGGGGCGGGTCCCCGCCCGGCGCGTCGGCGTGTGAGGATCGAGCAGAGAACCGCCAACCCAGCCCAGGAGGCGCCCCATGGCCGAGCCTGTCCGCCCCCTCACCCGTCCCCGCCGGCTGGCGCCCGGCGACCGGGTGGTCGTGGTGGCACCCAGCGCATCAGTGCCCGCCGAGCGGCTGCACCTGGGCTGCGGCATCCTGCGCTCGTGGGGCCTCGAGGTCGAGGTGGCCCCGCATGTGCTGGACGTCCACCCCGGACTGCGCTACCTCGCCGGCACCGACGCCGACCGCGTCCGGGACCTGGAGCGGGCGTGGCTGGACCCGGACGTCGCCGCGGTCGTCTGCGCCCGCGGCGGCTACGGCGCCCAGCGCATCGCCGACCTGCTCGACTGGGACGCGATGCGTGCGGCCACACCCAAGGTTTTCGTCGGCTACAGCGACATCACCGTGCTGCACGAGGCCTTCGCCGTCCGCCTGGGCCTGGCCACCGTGCACGGTCCGATGGCGGCCGCGCTGACCTTCGTCAAGGACGACCGCACCGCGGAGCACCTGCGCCGCACCCTCTTCGAACCCGACAGCGCACAGGTCATCACCTCCGCCACCGCCGAGACCCTGGTCCCCGGCCGGGCCCGCGGCATCACCGCGGGCGGTTGCGCCAGCATGCTCGCCTCCGAGCGCGGCACCCCCTGGGCCCGCCCGTCCTTCGCCGGCGCGATTCTGCTGCTGGAGGACGTCGGCGAGGACCTCTACCGGCTGGACCGGATCCTCACCCAGCTGCTGCGCTCCGGTGCCCTGGAGGGCGTGGCCGGGATCGCCCTCGGCTCCTGGGCCGACTGCGGTCCGGCGGACCGCGTCCGCGGCCTGATGCTGGACCGGCTGGCCCCGCTGGGCGTTCCCGTGGTGTGGGAGCTGGGCTTCGGCCACGGCCCGACCACCCTGACGGTCCCCCTGGGAGTGCCCGCCGTTCTGGACGCCGACGCCGGCACCCTCACCCTGGAGACCCCAGGACTCGCCTGACCCGGGTCCGGCGGATGTTCGCCGGGTCGTCGCCTCCCGGTCGCCGGAAGCCGGCCGGGGCGTTCGCCGGCCGCGGATACGCTCCGCCCGTGGTCCGTACGCTGCTGCGCAAGCCTGCCTCCCGAACGGCCCTGCCCCCGATCGCGGTGCTGCTGGTGCTGCTCGCCGGCGCCGCCGCGTACGCCAACCGCCCGGTCCCCTTCGGCGACCGGGTCGCGGTCCCGGGGGTGAGCGACGCCCGGCCGGTCTCCTCGGAGACGCTGGCGGCCGACGGCCTGGAACTGCGGATCGGCCCCGGACTGGAGGCCTATGACAGCCGTACGGGCGCACACCGCTGGTCCTATCGCCGGGAGGGCGCGGTCGCACTCGGCCTGGTGCGCTCCGGCGGGGATGCGGTGGTCGTCTGGGACGACGGCCTGGTCACCGCGGTGCGGCCCGGCGACCACCGGGTGCGCTGGCACCGGGCGGTTCCGGGCCTGGACTCCTGGCTGCGTCACGGCGGGAGCGCGGCGGACACCGCGGAACCGTCCGCGGCGGTCGGCACCGGTGCCCCCGCCGCCACCGGCCGGCAGCGGGGCCTCGCGACGGCGCAGGAGCGGGCCCGCGCGGTGCTGCACCCCGTGGACGGCCCGGAGCCGTGGCTGGCGGTGCTGACGCCGTCCCTGGCGATGGCCTTCCGGGAGCGGGACGGCGACATACGGTGGATCATCCGCCCCCCGGCCGACTGCTTCTACGACCCGGCACGGGCGGCCCGCACCGATGCCGATCTGGTCGTCGTCCGGCCCTGCGCCGATGGCGACGGGACGGGGACGGCCCGGGCGGGCCGGGCCGAGGGGTTCGGGATCGACGGCCGCCACTGGTGGCTGCGGGTCGGGCCGCAGGCACGGCCGGCCCGGCTGGACGGGCAGCGGATCACCCTGGCCGACGGTCCCGTGCTGGGTGTGCGGGTGATCGACGCCGGGCACGGCGCCCCGGTTCCCGGCTGCCGTTCCCCCTGGGCCGCGCTGGCCGCGCAGCTCCCCGCCGGGCACTGCCCGGCTCCGGCGGGGAAATCCGCAGGGGGCCGCTCCGGCGGACGGTAGACTGACCCGTATGGCTGTTCTCTCCGGGCATTAGCGGCACTCGGTCCGCACCGCACCCCAGGCCCCCCGCCGTCCCGCCGATCCCCCTCCCGACGCGCTCTCGCGCGCCCGGGAACGGCCCGCCCCCAGGAGTCCTCCGCCATGATCGCCGCCAACGCCGTGGAACTGCGCGCCGGCGCCCGCATCCTCATCGAGTCCGCCAGCTTCCGCGTGGGTCCCGGCGACCGTATCGGCCTGGTCGGCCGCAACGGCGCCGGCAAGACCACGCTCACCAAGGTGCTCGCCGGCGACGGCATCCCCGCGGCAGGCACCGTCACCCGCTCCGGCCAGGTCGGCTATCTGCCGCAGGACCCCCGGACCGGCGACCTGGATGTGCTGGCCCGCGACCGGGTGCTCTCCGCCCGCGGTCTGGACGCGGTGCTGCGCAATATGCGCATCTCCGAGGAGAAGATCGCCAACGGCAAGGGCGCCACCCGCGACAACGCCATGAAGAAGTACTCGCGGCTGGAGACCGAGTTCCTCACCAAGGGCGGCTATGCCGCCGAGGCGGAGGCCGCCACCATCGCGGCCAGCCTCGGTCTGCCGGACCGGGTGCTGGGGCAGCCGCTGCACACCCTCTCCGGTGGCCAGCGCCGCCGGGTGGAGCTGGCGCGGATCCTCTTCTCCGACTCCGATGTGCTGCTGCTGGACGAGCCCACCAACCACCTCGACGCCGACTCGATCATGTGGCTGCGGGACTTCCTGAAGACCTACCGCGGCGGCTTCATCGTGATCTCCCACGACATCAATCTGGTGGAGACCGTGGTCAACAAGGTCTTCTACCTGGACGCCAACCGGTCCTGCATCGATGTCTACAACATGGGCTGGAAGCAGTACCAGCAGCAGCGCGAGGCGGACGAGAAGCGCCGCAAGCGCGAGCGCGCCAATGCGGAGAAGAAGGCCGCCGCGCTCAACTCGCAGGCCGACAAGATGCGTGCCAAGGCCACCAAGACGGTCGCCGCCCAGAACATGGCCCGCCGCGCGGAGAAGCTGCTGGCCGGACTGGACCAGGTGCGGCAGAGCGACCGGGTCGCCAAGCTGCGCTTCCCCGAGCCCGCGCCCTGCGGCAAGACCCCGCTGACCGCCGAGGACCTCTCCAAGTCCTACGGCTCGCTGGAGATCTTCACCGGGGTCGACCTGGCCATCGACCGGGGCTCCCGGGTCGTGGTCCTCGGCCTCAACGGTGCCGGCAAGACCACCCTGCTGCGGATGCTCGCCGGTGTGGAGCAGCCCGACACCGGGGAGGTGCGGCCCGGCCACGGCCTCAAGCTGGGCTACTACGCCCAGGAGCACGAGACCCTGGACCCGGACCGCACCGTGCTGGAGAACATGCGCTCCGCCGCTCCGGACATGGACCTGGTGGAGATCCGCAAGATCCTGGGTTCGTTCCTCTTCTCCGGCGACGATGTGGACAAGCCCGCCGGGGTGCTCTCCGGTGGCGAGAAGACCCGGCTGGCACTGGCCACCCTGGTGGTCTCCAGCGCCAATGTGCTGCTGCTGGACGAGCCGACCAACAACCTCGACCCGGCCAGCCGCGAGGAGATCCTGGGCGCGCTGCACTCCTTCAGCGGCGCCGTGGTGCTGGTCACCCACGACGAGGGCGCGGTGGACGCGCTCCAGCCGGAGCGGATCATCCTGCTCCCGGACGGGGTCGAGGACCTGTGGAGCGCGGACTACGCAGACCTGGTCACGCTGGCCTGAGCCGACCGCGCTGGACACGGATCCTTCATCCGGCGCAGAAGAGTTCATATCCGCGGGCGTCGCCGCTGCCTTTCGGCAGCAGGCGGCGCCCGCGCCGCCATTTGACTTCCGTTTTACTTGTAAAACCGGTTTGATCAGGTATTTCTTCGGGGCCGTCGGCGTACCCCGGGGGCGTACGGGTGAACGGTGAGCGCCCTTGCAGCGCGCGGACACTACGGGTGTCGAGCGATTTTGGCGTATCGACCTTGTGGAATGGGTGGCCAGGAGGCTCCCCATGGGTGATCATGGGAATCCGACCGAGCACTGCTACGAGGAGGCACGGGTGGCCGAGACTCTGAAAAAGGGCAGCCGGGTGACCGGTGCCGCACGTGAGAAGCTCGCGGCCGAGCTGAAGAAGAAGTATGACTCCGGGGCGAGCATTCGTGCGCTCGCCGAGGAGACCGGCCGCTCCTACGGCTTCGTGCACCGCATGCTCAGTGAGTCCGGGGTGACCCTTCGGGGCCGGGGCGGTGCCACGCGCGGCAAGGCCAAGACTGCGGCGGTCGTCGGCTCCTGAGAGGGCCGCCGCCGTACCGGCGGGCTGTACCCGGACAGATCCGGGCCCGCCCAGCCGGAACCGTACCGATCCACAACCGTACCCAGAACGGACGCATCGGCGGCGGGGCCAGCCCCGGCCGCCGATCGTCGTGCCCTCATGGTTACTCTTCGGTAGCATCCCCTTCGGGGGACCATCCGAGACCATGGAGGCTGCCGTGACAACTCCTGCCGACCGACCCGTCCCCACGTCCTCTCCGGCAGCACCCGGCGGCCCCGGGACCGCGCCGGAGGAGTGGGAGCAGGCAGGCGTCCGCCTGGAGGTGGACGGCGCCCTCGCCACCGTGACCCTCTGCCACCCCAAGCGCCGCAACGCCCAGACCCCGGCCATGTGGCGGGCCCTGGCCGCCGTCGGGAGTTCGCTGCCCGGCAGCGTGCGGGTGGTGCTGCTGCGCGCCGAAGGGGTCTCCTTCTCGGCCGGGCTGGACCGCGCGATGTTCACCCCGGAGGGCATCCCCGGCGAGCCCAACTTCCTCTCGCTGGCCGCCACTTCCGACGAGGAGACCGACGCCGTCATCGCGGGCTTCCAGGAGGGCTTCAGCTGGTGGCGCCGGCCCGACGTGATCACGGTCGCGGCCGTCCAGGGCCATGCGGTGGGCGCCGGCTTCCAGCTCGCGCTCGCCTGCGACCTGCGTGTGGTGGCCGACGATGTGCAGTTCGCCATGAAGGAGACCGCGCTCGGGCTGGTCCCCGACCTCACCGGAACCAAGCCGCTGGTCGCCCTGGTGGGTTACGCCCGCGCCCTCGAGATCTGCGTCACCGGCCGCTGGGTGTACGCCGAGGAGGCCGTCGCCGGCGGCCTGGCCAACCTGGCCGTACCCGCCGCGGAGCTGGACGCCGCCGCCCGGGACCTGGCGGGAGCGCTGCTCGCCGCTCCCCGCAACGCCGTCATCGAGACCAAGGCGCTGCTCCAGGGCGCGGTCGACCGCGGCTACGACGAGCAGCGGGCAGCCGAGCGCGCCGCCCAGACCCGCCGTATGCGGGACCTCGCCGGCCTCGGGGACTGACCTCCGCCACCGCCGGGGCTGCCCTACGGCGCCCGCCGCACGGCAGCCCCGGCCCGGCCGGAGCTCACAGGCCCCGCATCGCTCCACCGTCCACCGGCACCATCACGCCGGTCAGGTACGAGGCGGCCGACGACATCAGGAACGCGGCCACCTTGCCGAACTCCTCCGGGGTGCCGTAGCGGCGCAGCGGGATGGCCGCGGCGTTGCGCTCCCGGGCGGCGGCCGGGTCGCCGCTGAGCTCGTCCAGCTCGCGCACCCGGTCGGTGTCGATCCGGGTCGGCAGCAGACCCACCACCCGGATGCCCCGCGGGCCCAGCTCGTCGGCCAGCGTCTTGGCGGCCATCGCCAGGCCCGGCCGCAGGCCGTTGGAGATGCCGAGACCGCTGAACGGCTCCCGTACGGACGCCGACAGCACAAAGCCGATCACCCCGCCCTCGGTCAGCTCGGACGCGGCCGACCGGGCCAGCCGCAGCGCGCCGAGGAAGACCGACTCGAAGGCGTCCCGCCAGTCGTCGTCCGCCATCGCGGTGATCGCGCCCGCCGGGGGGCCGCCGACGCTGATCAGCACACCGTCCAGCCGGTCGAAGCGTGCCCGGGCTGCGGCGATCAGCCGCTCGGGGGTGCTGCCGTCGGCGTTGTCGGCCGCCACCCCGAGAGCCCGGGGCGGACCGCCCAGCTCGGCGACGGCCTTGTCGACCGATTCCTGCTCGCGCCCGGTCACCACGACGCGGGCACCCTCCTCCACCAGCTGGTGAGCGGCGGCCAACCCCAGCCCTCGGGTGGAGCCGGTGACGATGAAGACTCTGTCCCGCAGTCCAAGATCCATGGCTCCATGATGCCTTTCGGCCCGCGAAACGGGTTGCTTGGGACCACGGGGAGTTTCGCGCCGGGCCGCGCCGCTGCGGCGCGCACACCGGTCAGCCGGCCGGAGGGAGCGGGACACCGGGCGCCCTGACGCCGAGGACCGGGATGGTGAGGCCGGGGATGCGGAGGGGCCGCGCGGGAGGTCAGGTGCCCGCGCGGCCCCACTTCGACCTTTCCCCGCCCGCGGCGCGACTATCCCCGTGCCGGGCCGCCGGTCCTCCGGGTGCACCCCCGCAGGGTGTCGGGAGGGCGCGTTCGGGCCCGACGGGGGATCGGCTGACCGGGCGTCACCACTCGGCCGTTCGGCCGAGGCCTACTCGCGGACGGTTGCCGTGGCACCGACGGGCTCTGGTGCCGCGCCGCCGCCGTCCTCCCCGTCCCCGTTCCCGGCCCCTCCGACGCCGCCGGCCGCAGCAGCGGCCGCCGCCTGGTCACGGAGGTCCTTCGCCTCGCGCCGCGCCAGAATCACCCAGCCGACCGGGACCATGGCCGTGAACAGCCACCACTGCACCGCATAGGCCATGTGCGGGCCGATGTCCGAATGGTCGGGGGCGGGCAGCTGCTGGGCGCGGACCCGGGGCTCCGGGGTGGTGGTGACCAGCTCGATATAGCCGCCGAGGACCGGGTGGCCGAGCCGCTTGGCCTGCTGGTCGCTGTTGATCAGCATGAACTGCCGGTCGGGCAGCCCCCCGCGGTCGCGGATACCGCTGCTGTGACTGGTCTCGTCCGCCCGCAGCCGGCCGGTCACGGTGACCCGGCCGGTCGGCGGGGCCGGCACCTTGGGGTAGACGGTGGCGTCGTCGCCCGAGTCCACCCAGCCCCGGTTGACCAGTACGGTGGCGCCGTCCGCGGTGACCAGCGGGGTGATCACGAAGTAGCCGATGGTGCCGCCGTCGTCGGCGGTGCGCTGCCGCACCACGAACTCGTCGGCCGGGTCGTACTGTCCCACGGCGCTGACCGTCCGCCAGGTCAGATCGCTGGGGACGTCGAAGCCGGGCCGCATCAGCGACCCGATCGGCACCGGCCTGGAGCCCAGGTTCTCGCCGATCAGGGTGTTGCGGGCCACTCTCGCCTCATGGCGGTGCAGCTGCCAGAAGCCCAGCCGGATCATGGTCGGCACGAGCAGCAGCGCGAGCAGCGTCGTCACCAGCCAGCGCCGGGAGAGCAGAAATCGGTACACACCGGCACGGTACCCCTGCCCCCGGGACCGGCTCCCGGCGGGGGTCGTCAGGCCGGAGCGGGACCCTGCCCGGGGACGGCCGCCTCCCGCCCCGGGCCCGCGGTGGACGGGCTGACGTCCCGCAGCAGCTGCAGGAACGCCTGCTCGTCCATGACCGGGGTGCCGACCTCACGGGCCCGCCGGGCCTTGCCGCTCCAGCCGCCCGGCTCATTGGTGACCAGCAGGCTGGTGAGCCGGCTCACCGCGGAGGCGACATGCAGACCGGCCTCCACGGCGCGGTCCTCCAGCAGCTCCCGGTCGGTCGCGGTGTCGCCGGTGAAGGCCACCCGCATGCCCTGCACCAGCGGGCCGCCCTCCTGCCAGCGCCCCGGGTTGGGGTACGGGCAGGCCGGACGTCGCCGGGACGGCCGATAGGAACCCCAGGAGGAGCCCCCCTGGCGGGCCCCCGGCACGGAGGGGCGCGGGTCGGGCGCCTCCACCGGCTGCACGCACGCGGTCAGCGGCAGCGCCAGGCCCGCCGACGCGGCCATGCGCAGACTGGGCCGGAAGGCCTCCGCCAGCACCCGGGCGTCGTCCAGCGCATGGTGGGCGCGCTGCTGCCGTACCCCGAAGTGCGCGGCCAGCGACTCCAGCTTGTGGTTGGGCAGCGGCAGCCGGAGATCCCTGGAGAGCACAATGGTGCAGAGCCGCTGCCGGACCGGGACCGTGCCGCCCATCCGGCGGAACTCATGGGCGATCATGTTCCAGTCGAAGAGTGCGTTGTGCGCCACCAGCACCCGCCCGGCGAGCCGCTCCGCCAGCTCCTCCGCCACCTCGGGGAAGGTCGGCGCGCCCTCCAGCATCTCGCTGGTGAGCCCGTGGATCCACACCGGCCCGGGGTCACGCTCCGGGTTGACCGGGCTGTACCAGTGGTCGACCACGTCGCCCTGCCCGTCCAGCCGGTAGACGGCGGCGGAGACGATCCGGTCGCTGCGCCCCAGCCCGGTGGTCTCCACGTCGACCACCGCATACCCCTCGGGGTAGGCGGCGGGCCAGTCGGGCGGCGGTGGGCAGGCGAAGGGCGCGGTCCACTGGGCCTCCCCGTCCGGGGGCTGGAGGGCGTGCATGATGGATCACCATAAGGGCAACCGCCGACAGTGATCGGACGATCACCGTGTCGCGGCCGCACAGGGCGCATGATGCTGTCCGGAACCTCCCGCAATAAGGTGTTCGCCGGGACGACGGCACCAGCCGTGCCGCCCACCCCCGTCGAGCCCTCCGCCAGCAGCGGACGCGACCGGCGGAGCCTCCTCGGCACAGACACCCCCGCAAAGGAAACCCCTGGTATGCGCGCCACCGTGATCCACGGCCCCAACGACATCCGCGTCGAGGAGGTGCCGGACGCCGCGGTCCGCCACCCCACTGACGCGGTGGTGCGGGTCGTCCTCGCCTGCATCTGCGGCAGCGACCTGTGGGCCTACCGCGGGGTCGCCGCCCGGCAGCCCGGGCAGCGGATCGGCCATGAGTTCCTCGGCGTGGTGGAGGAGGTCGGCTCCGAGGTCTCCGGCGTGCGTCCGGGCGATCTGGTGGTCGCCCCCTTCGTCTGGTCCGACGGCGTCTGCGACTACTGCCGCGAGGGCCTGCAGACCTCATGCCCGCACGGCGGCTTCTGGGGCGAACCCGGCTCCGACGGCGGCCAGGGCGAGGCCGTGCGGGTCCCCTTCGCCGACGGCACCCTGGTGGGCCTGCCCGCGGAGGCGGCCTCCGACGAGCGGCTGCTGACCGCACTGCTGGCCCTCTCCGATGTGATGGCCACCGGGCACCACGCGGCCCTCGCCGCCGGGGTGCGGCCCGGCTCCACGGTGGCGGTCGTCGGCGACGGCGCGGTGGGCCTGTGCGGGGTGCTGGCCGCCCGGCGGCTCGGCGCCGAGCGGATCGTGGCGCTCGGCCGCCACCAGGCCCGTACCGAGATCGCCCGCTCCTTCGGCGCCACCGATGTGGTCGCCGAGCGCGGTGACGAGGCGATCGCCGCGGTCAAGGAGCTGACCGGCGGTCAGGGTGCCCATGCGGTGCTGGAGGCGGTGGGCACCGAGCAGTCGATGCGCACCGCACTGTCCATCGCCCGCGACGGAGGCGCGGTCGGCTATGTCGGGGTGCCGCACGGCGGCAGCGCGGGCGTCGACATCCGCCAGATGTTCGACCGCAATGTGGCGCTGCGCGGCGGCGTCGCACCCGCCCGCGCCTACATCCCCGAACTGCTGGCGGATGTGCTCGCCGGGCGGATCGACCCCTCCCCGGTCTTCGACCGCACCGTGGACCTGGACGGCGTCCCGGACGGCTACCGGGCGATGGACGACCGCTCCGCGCTGAAGGTACGGATCAAGCCCTGAGGGGGTTGTGCGACGGGGGTTTAACGGCGCGTCATGCGGCGGATGTACAAGGCAGCGTAAAGAAGTGGCGCACATCACACTCCGGTGCGCCGCTTCGCTCCCGCACATGGTTCCTCACCCCGACGACAGCGTCAGGAGAGACCCTCGTGGACATCACCCCGCAACCGGACGCACCACCTGCCACTCCCGTGTCAGCCGATCCACAACTGATCCAACGTATCGAGGAGGGTGAGGAGTTCCGCGGTCTGCGCAGGGCCTTCCGCGGCTTCGCCTTCCCCCTCACCGTCGCCTTCATCGCCTGGTACCTGCTCTACGTCCTGCTGTCCAGCTACGCCCCCGGCTTCATGGGGACCACCGTGGTCGGCCACATCAATGTGGCGCTGGTGATGGGCCTGCTGCAGTTCGTCACCACCTTCGTCATCGCCTGGCTGTACTCGCGGCATGCGGCCCGCCGCCTCGACCCGCCCGCCACCGCGATCCGGGAGGCCGCCAAGTGAGCACCCACACCCTGCTCGCCGCCTCCGCGGCCACCCAGCACCGCGGTCTGACGATCACCCTGTTCAGCGTCTTTGTGCTGATCACCCTGGGGATCACCATCTGGGCCGGCCGCCAGACCAAGGACGCCACCGACTTCTACGCCGGCGGCCGCTCCTTCAGCGGCTTCCAGAACGGCCTCGCCATCTCCGGCGACTACATGTCCGCCGCGTCCTTCCTCGGCATCGCCGGCGCCATCGCCCTCTTCGGCTACGACGGCTTCCTGTACTCCATCGGCTTCCTGGTCGCCTGGCTGGTCGCCCTGCTGCTGGTCGCCGAACCGCTGCGCAACTCCGGCCGCTACACCATGGCCGACGTGCTGGCCTTCCGGATGCGCCAGCGCCCGGTGCGCACCGCGGCGGGCATCTCCACCATCGTGGTGTCGATCTTCTATCTGCTGGCCCAGATGGTCGGCGCGGGCTCCCTGGTGGCGCTGCTGCTCGGGGTCACCGGCGACGCCCCCAAGCAGTGGACCATCGTCGGGGTCGGCGCGCTGATGGTGCTCTACGTCACCATCGGCGGTATGAAGGGCACCACCTGGGTGCAGATCGTCAAGGCGGTGATGCTGATCGCCGGCACGCTGCTGATCACGATCCTGGTGCTGGCCAAGTACCACTTCAACCCCTCGAGCCTGCTCGGCGCCGCCTCGGACGCCAGCGGCAAGGGGTCGGCCTTCCTGGAACCCGGGCTGAAGTACGGCCTCAACGGGACCACCAAGCTGGACTTCATTTCGCTGGCCGTGGCCCTGGTCCTCGGCACCGCCGGACTGCCGCACATCCTGGTCCGCTTCTACACCGTCCCCACCGCCCACGCCGCCCGCAAGTCGGTGATCTGGGCCATCGGGATCATCGGCGGCTTCTATCTGATGACCCTGGCGCTGGGCTTCGGCGCGGCGGCCCTGGTCGGCCCCGACGCCATCAAGGCCTCCAACGCGGCCGGGAACACCGCGGCGCCGCTGCTGGCCCAGGAGGTCGGGGGCGGTGCCGGATCCACCGGCGGCGCCATCCTGCTCGCGGTGATCTCCGCGGTGGCCTTCGCCACTATCCTGGCCGTGGTCGCCGGGCTCACCCTGGCCTCGTCCGCGTCCTTCGCCCACGACCTGTGGGCCAATGTGATCCGGCGCGGCAAGGCGGGGGAGAAGGAGGAGGTGGGCGCGGCCAAGATCGCCGCAGTGGTGATCGGCGCCGTCGCCATCCTGCTCTCCATCTTCGCGGACAAGCTGAACGCCGCCGCCCTGGTGGCCCTGGCATTCGCGGTGGCGGCCTCCGCCAATCTGCCCACCCTGCTCTACAGCCTCTTCTGGAAGCGGTTCACCACCGCGGGCGCGGTGTGCTCCATCTACGGAGGCCTGGTCGTCTCGGTGCTGCTGGTGGTCTTCTCCCCCCGGTGGTCTCCGGAAAGCCCACCTCGCTGATCCCGGGATCGGACTTCGCCTGGTTCCCGCTGGAGAACCCCGGTCTGGTCTCCATCCCGGTGGGCTTCCTGCTCGGCTGGCTGGGCACCCTGCTCTCCAAGGAGTCCGCGGACCCCGCCAAGTACGCGGAGCTGGAGGTACGGTCGCTGACCGGTCTCGGCGCCCACTGACCGGCCCTGGACGGACGGCCGCCTGCCCTGTCCTGACCGGCGACTAAGCTGGGGCCCAGGACAGGGGAGGTGGCCACCGTTCTCATCGACTCCTTCGGCCGCACAGCCGTCGATCTGCGTGTGTCGCTGACCGACCGCTGCAATCTGCGCTGCACCTACTGCATGCCCGAGGAGGGCCTGCAGTGGCTGGGCAAACCGCAGCTGCTCACCGACGAGGAGATCGTCCGCCTGGTGCGCATCGCCGCCACCGACCTCGGTGTCACCGAGGTCCGCTTCACCGGCGGCGAGCCGCTGCTGAGGCCCGGCCTGGTAGGCATCGTGGCCGCCTGCGCGGCCCTGGAGCCGCGCCCCGAGCTCTCCCTCACCACCAATGGCATCGGTCTCGGCCGCACCGCCGCTGCGCTGCGCAGCGCCGGCCTCGACCGGGTCAATGTCTCCCTGGACACCCTCGACCCCGAGGTCTTCGCCCGGCTCACCCGGCGCCACCGCCACCCCGACGTCCTCAGCGGCATGGCCGCGGCCGAGGAGGCCGGGCTGACCCCGGTGAAGGTCAACACGGTGCTGATGCGCGGGGTCAACGACCACGAGGCGCCCGACCTGCTCGCCTGGTGCCTGGAGCGCGGGTACGAGCTGCGCTTCATCGAGCAGATGCCCCTGGACGCCCAGCACGGCTGGGACCGCTCCTCCATGGTCACCGCCGAGGAGATCCTGGACAGCCTGGCCGCCCGCTTCACCCTCACCCCGGAGCCGGCCGCCCGGCGCGGCGCCGCCCCGGCGGAGCGCTGGCTGGTGGACGGCGGTCCGGGCAGGGTCGGGGTGATCGCCTCCGTCACCCGGCCCTTCTGCCGGGCCTGCGACCGCACCCGGCTGACGGCCGACGGGCAGGTCCGCAACTGCCTGTTCGCCCGCGGGGAGACCGATCTGCGCACCGTCCTGCGGGACGGCGGGTCCGACGCCGAGATCGCGGAGCTGTGGCGGGCCGCGATGTGGGGCAAGAAGGCCGGAGCCGGCATCGACGACCCCGACTTCCTCCAGCCGGACCGCCCCATGTCGGCCATCGGCGGCTGACCGCCACCTGCTCTGCGGCCCACCTGCTCTGTGGCCCACCGGCCCTGGGGCCCACCGGTTCCGCTGCGCCCCGCCGGAGGGCGGCGGCCCCGCCCGCACGGGCCGGCGGCCGGACCGGGTGCGTCGCTGCCCGGAGCGCCTCAGCCCTCCCAGTCGGACAGCGGCACCACGTCCTTGAGGAACCCGCGCACGCCGAGGAACTGGGAGAGGTGCTCGCGGTGCTCCTCGCAGGCGAGCCAGGTCTTGCGGCGGTCCGGGGTGTGCAGCTTGGGGTTGTTCCAGGCCAGTACCCACACGGCGGTCTCGCGGCAGCCCTTGGCCGAGCAGATCGGCGCTCCGCCGGGGCTGTCGGCGCCGGGCGGGGCAAGAAGGGGATGCGGCTGCTGGGGGGTGGTCATCGCGTTTCCTGACGGCGCGGGGAAGGTCTCCCGGCCAGTCTCCCACCCTGTCCAGACATGGCGACGCCGGGCAGCCACGGGGGGAGCCGCCCGGCGTCGGTCCGTCGCTCCGACGGGGGATGCGGAGCGCGTGAGCAGTATGGCACGGGGAGAGGCCCTGACGGGCACGTAACCCCCCTATTGATTTGAGCTTCCTTTGAGGGTTCTGCCGGGGGTCCGGCTCAGCCCTGCTCCGGCCGCCGCTCCTCCGCCTCGCCGACCAGTGTCACCGGCTCAGGCCGGGGCTCCTCGCCGGGTTCCGGGGCCGGAGGCGGGCCGATCATCGGCCTGGGCTGCTCCCCGACGAAGCTGCTGGGCAGCCCGGGGGCGTTCTCCCGTCCGGCGTTGGCGATCACCACCGCGATGTACGGCAGGATCGCACCGCCCACCAGGGCGACCACCGCGAGGGGACGCTCCACATTCCACAGCACCACCGCGAGGATCACGCAGAGTGTGCGGATCGACATGGAGATGATGTAGCGCCGCTGCCTGCCGCGTACATCGTCGGTGAGACTGGCGCGCGCTCCGGTGATCCGGACCACCTCGTCACGCCGGATCCTCTTCCCCATCAGCCATCGCCGCCCTGATCTCCGCGTTTGCCTCAACGGTACGCCGTGCCGGCCGGGGGAACGAGAGGGCCCCCGCGGCCGCCCACCGCGGCAGGGAGTAGCGGCCGCCCGCCGAGGGCAGATGCCTGGTGCGCCCCGGCGCCGGACCGGGTGAGGAGCGGGAGAGGGAGAGACCATGTCGTTCGTATGGGCCATCATCGCCGGCCTGATCATCGGGCTGCTCGCCAACTGGTGCTGCCCGGCCGGCAGCCGATCCCGCTCTGGCTGACCATCATCCTCGGCGTCATCGGCGGACTGGTGGGCAACGGCCTGGCCAGCGCATTCGGTGTGCGGGACACCTCGGGCATCGACTGGATCCGCCACATCCTGCAGATCGGTGTGGCAGCGGTGCTGATCGGCCTGGTCACCCCGATGTGGGCGAGCAGACGCCGCGGCTGACCGACGGCGGTGCGAAGGGGTCCGGACGGCGCAGGCCGCCGGGCCCCTTCGCCGTTGTCAGCCGGTGGAGAGGAACTGCGGCGGCACCGTGTCCGCCAGCCAGACCCCGTTGGCGCTCACCCGGAAGAGATGACCGGCCGCCGCCATCCCCGCCGCGTCCACGGCCAGCACCACCGGCCGTCCATGGCGGGCGCCGACCCGCACCGCCGTCTCCCGGTCGACGGAGAGATGGACATGCTGCCGGGACATCGGCCGCAGCCCCTCGCGCAGCACGGCGGCCAGGCTGCGGGAGGCGGTGCCGTGGTAGAGCAGCGGCGGTGGCTCGGCCGGGGCCAGCCCGAGGTCCACGGCGACCGAGTGGCCCTGGCTGGCCCGGATCCGCAGGCCGTCGTCGGAGTAGGCGAACCGCTTCTTGTTGTTGGTGGCCACCACATGGTCCAGCTGGTCCCTGGAGATCCGCCGCCCCTTCCGGGCGAGTGCCGCCAGCAGTTCCTCGACCCCCACCCACCCGGCGTCGTCCAGGCTGATCCCGGCGGCCGCCGGGTCGTGGCGCAGTACCAGGCTGAGGTACTTGGAGACCCTCACCGTCTCCCGCTCTTCCATGTGGTGTCCCCCCTCGGGTGTCTCCCCGGTCGGCCCGGCCTACGAGGCCTGGCTGACCGAGCTCATATTGAAGTCCGCGACGCGTACCGGCGGCATCGCGGCCCGGGTGAACCAGTCGCCCCACTCGCGGGGCAGGCATCGCTCGGTGCGGCCCACCTCGGTGATCCGGCCCAGCAGGTCGACCGGCGACTCGTTGAAGCGGAAGTTGTTCACCGCGCCCACCACCTCGCCGCCCTCCACCAGGTAGACGCCGTCCCGGGTGAGACCGGTGAGCAGCAGCGTCGCCGGGTCGACCTCGCGGATGTACCACAGGCAGGTGAGCAGCAGCCCGCGCTCGGTGCGGGCCACCATCTCCTCCAGGGTGGGCGAGGAGCCCTGGTCGGCGGACTCCAGCACCAGGTTGTCCACCGCCGGGGAGAGCGGAAGGCCGGTCAGCCCCGCGGAGTGACGGGTCGTCAGCAGATTGGTCAGCCGTCCGTCGCGGATCCAGTCGGTCGCGGCCAGCGGCTGCCCGTTGTCGAATGTCGACTGGTCGCCGCCGGAGGAGTGCGCGATGACGAAAGACGCCGCCCCCAGGCCGCTCTCCGCGGGGTCGGAGCGCAGCGTCAGCGGCAGCGGGGTCAGCTGCTCGCCCAGCCGGGTGCCGCCGCCGGGCCGGCTGAAGACGGTGCGGCCCTCGGCGGCGTCCCGGCCCCCCATCGACCAGCTGAGGTAGACCATCAGGTCGGCGACCGCGGACGGCGGCAGCAGGGTCTCGTAGCGCCCGGCGGGCAGGTCGATCCGCCGCTTGCCCCACTCCAGGCGCCGCGCGACCTCCTCCTGGAGGGCGGCGGCGTCCACGTCGCGGAAGTCCCGGGTGGCGGCTCCGGCCCAGGCGGAGGCGGCCAGGTCGGAGGTCTTGGCGTTGAACTCCACGGTGCCGGTGGGCTGGTCGTGGCGCAGCCGCAGCCCGGTGGAGGTGCCCAGATAGGTGGAGGTCAGCTCGTGCCTGGCGAAGCCGTAGAGCAGCCGGCCGCCGTCCCGGGAGCGGGCGAAGGCCTCGCCGAGGGCCGGTGCGAAGTCGGCGAAGACGCCGATGTCGGTCTCGGCGGGGGCCGCGGTGAAGGCCGCGTCGACGCGGCCCCCGGCGACCAGCGGCTGGGCGTCCTCCGCGGGGCCGGCGTCGCGCGCGGCGGCCTCGGCCGCCCGTACCAGCGACTCCAGCTCGGCGGCGGTGACGGCCTCCCGGGAGACCACCCCGGAGGCGGTGCCCTCGGCGCCGTCCACGGTTGCGATCACCGTGAGGGTGCGGCTGCGGGCGACCCCGTTGGTGGTGAGGGCGTTGCCGGCCCAGCGCAGGTTGGCCGAGGACTCCTCGTCGGCGATCACGATGCAGCCGTCGGCGCGGGAGAGCTCCAGCGCCCGCTCGACGATCTCGTGCGGCGTGGTGCCGTGGGTGGACTGCATCAGCGACCCGCCTCCTGCTGGGTGTTGAGCACATTGACCTTGCGGAAGAGCGCCGACGGGCAGCCGTGGCTGACCGCGGCGGTCTGGCCGGGCTGGGCCTTGCCGCAGTTGAAGGCGCCCCCGAGGACATAGGTCTGCGGGCCGCCGACGGCCTCCATGGAGCCCCAGAAGTCGGTGGTGGTCGCCTGGTAGGCGACGTCCTTGAGCTGCCCGGCCAGCCGGCCGTTCCTGATCCGGTAGAAGCGCTGCCCGGTGAACTGGAAGTTGTAGCGCTGCATGTCGATCGACCAGGAACGGTCGCCGACGATGTAGACGCCGTCCTCCACCCCCGCGATCAGGCCCTCGGTGTCCGGGCCGTCCGCGGCGGGCTGCAGCGACACATTGGCCATCCGCTGCACCGGGACATGTGAGGGGGAGTCGGCGTAGGCGCAGCCGTTGGAGCGGCCCAGGCCCTTGAGCCGGGCGATGCGCCGGTCGAGCTGGTAGCCGACCAGCACCCCGTCCTTCACCAGGTCCCAGGACTGGGTCTGCACCCCCTCGTCGTCCCAGCCCACGGTGGCCAGGCCGTGCTCGGCGGTGCGGTCGCCGGTGACATGCATGATCTCGGAGCCGTATCGCAGACTGCCCAGCTTGTCGAAGGTGGCGAAGGAGGTGCCCGCGTACGCGGCCTCGTAGCCCAGTGCCCGGTCCAGCTCGGTGGCGTGGCCGATCGACTCATGGATGGTCAGCCAGAGGTTGGACGGGTCGATCACCAGGTCGTAGCGGCCCGCCTGGACGCTCGGCGCCCGCATCTTCTCCGCCAGCAGCTCGGGGATCTCGGCCAGTTCGCGGTCCCAGTCCCAGCCGGTGCCGCGCAGATACTCCCAGCCGCGGCCGGCGGGCGGTGCGATGGAGCGCATGGAGTCGAAGGCGCCGGTGCGCTCGTCCACCGACACGGCCTCCAGCACCGGGTGCAGCCGGATGCGCTGCTGGGTGGTGACGGTGCCCGCGGTGTCCGCGTAGAACTTGTTCTCCTGGACGGTCAGCAGCGAGGCGTCCACATGGGAGACCCCGTCGGCGTCCAGCAGCCGCCGGCTCCAGTCGGCGAGCAGAGCGGTCTTCTCCGCGTCCGGCACCTCGAACGGGTTGACCTCGTAGGAGGAGGTCCACACCGCGTCCCGGTAGACCGGCTCCTCGGCCAGCTCCACCAGGTCGTTGCCGCCCGCCGCCGTGCTCACCTGCGCCGACAGCCGGGCCACCGCCACCGCCTGCTCCGCCACCCGGGCCGCCGCCTCCGGAGTCAGGTCCACCCCCGCCGCGAAGCCCCACGCGCCGCCCAGCACCACCCGGACGGCGAAGCCCAGCTGCACACCGTCGGACGAGCCCGCGGGGCGGGCGTCGCGCAGCCGCCAGGAGGCGCTGCGGATCCGTTCCAGGCGGAAGTCGGCGTGGCTCGCGCCCAGTTCTCCGGCCCGTGCCAGGGCCGCGTCCGCGAGAGTGCGCAGCGGAAGGGAGAGGAACAGCGGGTCGACGGCCCCGGTGCGGGCCGTGGTGGGTGTCTCCGGCATTGCACTCCTGTCGGGTTCGGGTGCCGCCGCCGCAGGACCCCGGTGCTCCCGGTGCGACGGCGTGCGGGCGCTCGCACAGGGACGCCCGATCGCATCATGTCGTGTCGCCCCGTTTGCTGCCAGCGGGTTTCCCCCAGCCGGCCGCCGTCCTCCGGCAACTGCGGATCCCGGCAGGGCGGTTGGGGTGCTGACGGCCTCGGCCGGTGGGCGAGGGGGGCGCTCCCGGCGGCCGGGGCGGGTCAGTAGATCTCGGGGGAGCCGGTGATCCGCAGCTTGCGCTGGGCGCGCTGGTAGAAGGTGGTCCGGCCGAGGCGCACCACCATGGCCGCCGCCGGCAGCATGTCGATGTCGAACCGGTCGCCGGGGCCGGCATGGCCCACGACCCGTCCGTCCGCCTCCACCGCCAGCCGCCCGCTGCGGGGGAGCACCTCCAGGGCCAGCTTCTCCCCGCCCGAGAGGAAGAGCGCCCGGTTGAACGCCGAGTGCGGTGCGACCGGAGTCACCAGCAGGCCCTCGGCGTTGGGGGAGACGATCGGACCCCCGGCCGAGAAGCTGTAGGCCGTGGAGCCGGTGGGTGTGGCCACCACCACGGCATCGGCGGCGTAGCTGACGAAGTGGTGCCCGTCGACCCGTACGCTCACCAGCGCCGACCGGTCGCCCGGGACACGCACCAGCGCGATGTCGTTGAACGCCAGCTCGCTGCAGCCGTCGACCTCGGCCCGCACCCCGGAGCGCGGCTCCACGGTGAACCGGCGGGCGTCGATGGCCGAGAGTGCGTCCGGCACCTCGGGGATGTCCACCTCGGCGAGGAAGCCCAGCCGGCCGACATTGACTCCCAGCACCGGGGCCCGGCCGCCGGCCGCCAGCCGCATCGCCCGGAGCATGGTGCCGTCACCGCCGAGGCTGACGATCAGGTCGGCCTGCCGGGCGAGCACCTCGGGCTCCACGGGGACGGCCTCGCAGTCGACCCGGGCCGCCTCCTCCGGTACCGCCAGGACCTGGCCGCCGTGGGCACGCGTCCAGTCCAGGATTCTGGTGAGTGTCGTCCCGCACTCCCGCTCGGGGTGCAGCACCAGTCCCACAGCGCTCAGTAGTCCCATGGCCGGCTCCTCACGATCGGCGCACACTCCCAGTGACGCACACTCCCGACCGGGCGGACAAGCGGGTGGCCGCGGGGGCGGGCCGCCGACATCATGGTGCGTATGGTCGGCGAACCGGCGTTCTCCCGTGCCGGCACCGAGCACTCGGCCGAGGTGCTCGCGGTGCTCGACGAGGCGGCCGAGTGGCTGCGGGGCCGCGGCATCGCCCAGTGGCCCGCGCGCTTCGAGGCGCGGTGGATCGAAGAGGCCCTGCGCCGCGGAGAGACCTGGCTGGTGCGGCTGGACGGCCGGCTCGCCGCCACCGTCACCCTGGACTGGGCGGACCCGCTGTGGGGAGACGACCCCGCCCCCGCCGGCTATCTGCACCGGATGGCGGTCCGCCGGCACGCCGCCGGCCTGGACCTGGGCCACCGCATGATCGACTGGGCGGCGCAGGCGGTCCTCGGCCGGGGCCGCCGGCAGCTGCGGCTGGACTGCGTCAGCGCCAACCGCCCGCTGCGCGCCTGGTACGAGGCGGCGGGGTTCGTCCACCGCGGCGACGCGACGGTCGGCGGCGCCCCCGGCCAGCGTCTGCAGGACGGCGCGGTCACCGTGGTCAGCCGCTATGAGCTGGCGCTCGGGGACGCCTCTCCCCGCTGACGGACCCCCGCTGCCCTGCTGCTGCCCCGCCCGCCGGTCCGCGGCCTGTGGTCAGCCTTCCTCCCGCCGTCGGCGGCGCCAGGTCGCCACCAGCACGGACACCACCGTCAGCTCGGCGAAAGCGACGCCCACCCCGCCGCCGACGATCAGCATCCGGTCGTGTGCGGCCGAACCCACGGAGACCAGCACCATGCCCGCCAGGAACACCACCCCGGCCGCCACCACCGCGGTGCCCACCCACAGGTCCCGCAGGGCCGCCCGCAGCCGGCTGCGCCGGTCCCCGAAGCCGGTGAGCAGCCGGTCGAGTACGGGGTCCCGCTGGCTCAGATGCTGTTCGATGTCGGCGAGCACTCGCCGGTCGTGCATGGAGAGACCCATGGGCCACCTCCCCGCGTCGGCGGACTGGTACAGCCCCCTCCCGCCCCCTCCTCAATCCTCCCACCGTCCGCCGGGACCGCATCCGCGGGCGGTCAGGCCGTGCCCCGGCGACGCGGCGGCCGCAGCCGAACCGGGTGCGGTGGCCGATGTGTGCGGTGCACCGCTGACGGGCCGTCATGGAGAAATCGGCTGGCCGCGGGGGAGGCCGTCAGGTGAGACTGGCGACCGTGAGTGAGATCGTGGGGACGGCCGGGGGCCGGGTGCGGGGGCTGCGGGCCGCCGAGGGTGTGCGGGCCTACCTGGGGATTCCCTTCGCCGCCCCGCCGTTCGGCGCCGGCCGCTTCGAGGAGCCCCGGCCGGCGGCGGGCTGGAGCGGGGTCCGGGAGTGCACGGAGTTCGGCCCGGTGGCGCCGCAGTCGGCCGAGCTGCCGGGGATGCGGCCCTGGGCACCCGGCGACGAGGATGTGCTGACCCTCAATGTCTGGGCCCCGGAGGGCGGCGGCCCCCGGCCGGTGCTGATGTGGATCCACGGCGGGGCGTACGCATTCGGGTCGTCCTCGCAGCCCGACTACGACGGCACGGTCCTGGCCCGCGCCGGGCTGGTCGTGGTCGGCTGCAACTACCGGCTGGGATTCGAGGGGTTCGGCCGTGTCCCCGGCCGGCCTGACAACCGGGGGCTGCTCGACCAGGTCGCCGCGCTGCAGTGGATCAGGGAGAACATCGCGGCCTTCGGCGGCGACCCGGGCAATGTCACCGTCGCCGGGCAGTCCGCGGGCGCGGGCTCCGCGGTCTGCCTGACGGCCGTGGACCGGGCGCGCGGCCTCTTCCGGCGGGTGATCGCCCACAGCGTCCCCGACGACTACAGCCCGGTGGCTTCCGCCGCGGCGATCACCGCACGGGTGGCGGCGGCCGCCGGTGTGGCACCGACCGCGGAGGGGCTGGGCTCCGCCCCGCCCGAGGCGCTGCTGCGGGCCTCCGACACGGTGGCCCGCGACTGGGGCGCCGACCCGGCCTCCGGTGCGCTGCGGCACAACACGGCGCTCTACGGGCCCGTGGTGGACGGCGCCGTACTGCCCGCGGCGCCGCTGTCGCGGCCTGCGGACCCCGGGATCGACCTGCTGGTCTGCCACACCACCGAGGAGTGGTGGCTGATGCGGGAGACGGGCCAGGCCCTGCCGGTGCACACGGTGGCGGAACTGGACCGGGCCGCACAGGAGCTCGGGCTGCCGGCCGGTCTCGCCGCGGGCTACCGGCGGCTGATGCCGGATGCGGACCCGGCCGAGGTCTACACCGCGCTGATGGGGGACGCGGTCTTCAGCGAGCACAGCCGCCGGGTGGCGGAGCACCATGCGGGCGGCGGCGGCCGGACCTATCTGGCCTGCTTCGACCGGCGGCGCAGCACCCCGGGAGGCGGCCGGACGCGGGCCTGGCACTGTGCGGACGTCCCGTTCGCCCTGGGCACGCTGGACCGGCCGGAGACGGCCTTCCTGCTCGGCGGACTGCCCGACGATGCGGACCGGGCGCTCTCCCGCCGGATGGTCCGGGCCTGGGCCGGCTTCGCGGCGACCGGTGACCCGGGGTGGCCCCGGCTCGCGCCGGGGGTTGCCGAACCGGTGCGGACCTGGGCCGTTCCGGAGGACGGCGCGGCCCCCGCCGACACGCCGTTGCGTGCGCTGTGGCGGGACGCCTCTCCGGCCACGGGCTGACCCGCGGGGGCGCGGACCGGCCGGTGGTGTGTGCCGCGCGGGGCTGGGGAGGGCTCGCGCGGCGCCGTGCTGCGGCCGTAGGGGTGGCGGCTCGCGGAAGGACGATCCCGCTGTGCCGCGGCGTGTGTCAAGGCATACGGCAGCACTTCTGAAAGTTTCTGCAAGCCATTGCTGCGGAGCGCTCGGGCTGGGCCGGATCGCCGGGGGATGTGCGGCCGTCGGCCCCAACCCTGGTGCCTTACAAGCTCTTTACGCACTCGTCATGTACGGGCTAGCCTCGCTGAAAGGCTTGCAGCAAGTTTCAACGGCTGTCGGCCCGGCGGTCCGCGTACAGCGCCCGGGGAGCCCCGAGACCCACATCGGGAGGGCGCCGAGGAGCCGCAGCCTCCGTACGCCATGAGCCGCCCCACCCATCCCACCCGAGCCGATCCGGGCCCCCGTCCGGCCGTACCGCGCCGCCCCCGCGAACCGGGCGGGCGTGCGGCCCCGGCATGCCCCGAGCCCGGCGGCTCCCTTTCGAGGAGTCCCCCTTGAGACTGCGACAACGCCACCGCGGACGGACCGTGCCCACGGTCCTGGCCGCCGTCATCGCGCTGACCGCCGCACTGCTCTCGTCCGTCCAGCTGGGCGGTACCGCCGGCGCCGCCACGACTCCCGCGGCAGCGGCCGGCCCCAGCACCGCGACGGTCTTCTACTACACCAAGACCCGCAACTGGAGCAGCTACTACCTCCACTACGCGCCCGACGGCGGCAGCTGGACCACCGTCCCGGGCGTGGCGATGGAGGCCGCCTGCACGGACTGGGTGAAGAAGACCGTCGACCTGGGAAGTGCCACCGGACTCCAGGCGACCTTCAACAACGGCACCGGCACCTGGGACAACAACGGCGGCAACAACTACTCCCTGGGCACCGGCACCATCACCGTCAAGGACGGGGTGATCGCGCACAGCGACCCGTGCGGTGACGACTCCGGCACGGGTCCCTCGCCCACCCCCACTCCCACCGGGACGGCCGGCAGCGCCACGGTCTTCTACTCCACCGCCTCGGTCGGCTGGACCACGGTCAATCTGCACTGGGCCCCCAACGGCGGGGCCTGGACGACGGTGCCGGGCGTCGGGATGGACCCGGCCTGTACCGGCTGGGTGAAGAAGACCGTCGACCTGGGAAGTGCCACCGGACTCCAGGCGACCTTCAACAACGGCAACGGCACCTGGGACAACAACAACGGCGCAAACTACTCCCTGTCCGCGGGCGTCGACACCGTCAAGGACGGCAAGGCCACCAACGGCGCCCAGGACCCCTGCGCGGGCACCGTCGCGGACACCACCGCGCCGACCGTGCCCACCTCGGTCAAGGCGTCGGCGACCGACACCTCGATCGTGCTCACCTGGGAGCCGTCCACCGACGACACCGCGGTGACCGGCTACCAGGTCACCCGCACCGGAGGCACCAGGGGCAGCCTGGTGGTCAACACCGGGTCCACCGTCTACTCCGACGCAGGCCTGGAGGAGAACACCGCCTACAGCTACACGGTCAGGGCGCTGGACGCGGCCGGGAACGTCTCCGCCGCCTCCTCGGCCGCCACGGCGACCACCGGCTCCAGGCCCCCGGCGGCCCAGCCGGGCCAGATGATCGGCACCGACCCCCGCAAGGACCCGATCTACTTCGTGCTGACGGCCCGCTTCTACGACGGGGACAGCAGCAACAACCGCGGCGGCAACCAGGATGTGAAGTCGGGGAACGCCGCCAACAACGACCCCATGTTCCGCGGTGACTTCAAGGGCCTGGTCCAGAAGCTGGACTACATCAAGGGCCTCGGCTTCTCAGCGATCTGGATCACCCCCGTGGTGCTCAACCGGTCCGACTACGACTACCACGGCTACCACGGCTGGGACTTCTACCGGGTCGACCCCCGCCTGGAGTCCGCGGGCGCCTCGTACCAGGACCTGATCAACGCCGCGCACGCCAAGGGCATCAAGATCTACCAGGACGTGGTCTACAACCACAGCTCCCGCTGGGGCGCCAAGGGCCTCTTCGTCCCCACCGTCTACGGGGTGCGGGACTCCCAGTGGTCCTGGTACTACGACGAGAAGCAGCCCGGCTTCGAGTACGACGGCCTGACCGTGGAGCCCAAGAGCGGCAAGTCGTACTACAACGGCGACCTGTGGTCCACCGACGAACCCCCGGGCAACACCTGCCTCAACTGGGGCAAGCCCACCGGCCAGAAGAGCCCCGAGGGCTACACCATCTACAACTGCCAGTGGCCGAGCCCCACCTCGGGGATGTTCCCGGCGAAGTACTACCACCAGTGCTGGATCGGCAACTGGGAGGGCGAGGACTCCCGCTCCTGCTGGCTCGCCGACGACCTCGCCGACTTCAACACCGAGAACCCCGAGGTCCAGAACTACCTGATCGGCGCCTACAACAAGTACATCGACATGGGGGTCGACGGCTTCCGGATCGACACCGCCGTCCACATCCCCCGCGTCACCTGGAACCGCCGCTTCCTGCCGGCCATCCAGCAGCGCGTCACCCAGGACTGGGGGCCCGACAAGGCGCAGAACTTCTTTGTCTTCGGCGAGGTCGGCGCCTTCGTCAACGACAAGTGGAACCGCGGCTCGGTCAACCACTCCGCGCAGTTCTACACCTGGAAGGAGCGCAAGGAGTACAGCGCCGACGACGCCACCGCGGCCATCGAGCAGTACACCTACGAGGAGCAGCTGGGCACCGGCAACCAGCCCACCTCCACCAACGCCTTCCTGGACGGCAACAGCTACCACACCCCGGACCACTCCGAGTTCTCCGGCATGAACATCATCGACATGCGCATGCACATGAACTTCGGGGACGCGCACAACGCCTTCTACAACGGCAAGGACTCCGACGACTCCACCAATGACGCCACCTACAACGTGGTCTATGTGGACAGCCATGACTACGGACCCAACAAGTCCTCGGTCCGCTACACCGGAGGGCAGGACGCCTGGGCCGAGAACATGGCCCTGATGTGGACCTTCCGCGGCATCCCCACCCTCTACTACGGGTCGGAGATCCAGTTCCAGGCCGGGAAGACCATCGACTGCGGGCCCTCCTGCCCGCTGGCCACCACCGGACGCGCCTACTACGGCGACCATCTGGAGGGCACCGTCACCGCCTCCGACTTCTCCAAGGTCGACAGCGCCACCGGGGCGGTCGCCGACACCCTCGCCCAGCCCCTGGTGAAGCACCTCCAGCGGCTCAACCAGATCCGCCGCGCCATCCCGGCGCTGCAGATGGGCCAATACTCCACCGACGGAGTGAGCGGCGGCGGCATGGCCTTCAAGCGCCGCTACACCGACACCGCGAGCGGCGTCGACAGCTTCGCGCTGGTCGCCGTCACCGACGGTGCCACCTTCAGCGGCATCCCCAACGGCACCTACAAGGACGCCGTCACCGGGGATGTGCGGACCGTCACCGGCGGCACCCTCACGGTCGCCGCGCCCGGCAAGGGCGACATGCGCGTCTACGTCCTGGACCTCGGCGGCAGCAACGCGGCCCCGGGCAAGATCGGAACCGACGGCCCCTACCTCAAGTAGGCCCGTACCGCGCCCCGGCACAGCGCGCCCCCGTCGCGGCCACCCGGCCGCGACGGGGGCGCCGCGGGCCGGGGTCAGGGCGCCAGCCGCACCGCCAGCAGGGCCACATCGTCGTGGAAGACGCCGCCGCGGTGGGCCAGCAGCGCGTCGCAGAGCTCCGCCAGCGGGCGGCCCGCCATCGCCGTCGCGATCCGGGCCACCTCGCCCATGCCGCGGTCCAGGGAGTACCGGGGATGCTCGATCAGCCCGTCGGTGAAGAGCAGCAGGGTGCTGCCGACCGCGACGGTCTCCTGGTGGTCGGGGCGCGGCAGGCCCGGGTCCACCCCCAGGGGGATGCCCGGCTCGCCGCCGTACAGATAGCGGGCCCGTCCGCCGGGTTCGACCAGCAGCGGCGGCAGATGGCCGGCGCTGGCCCACCGCAGCTTCCAGCGCTCCTCGTCCTGCCGGTCGAGCCTGCCCACCAGCACGGTCGCCATCGGGCCGCCGTGCAGCCGGTGCAGCACCTCGTCGAGCCGGTGCAGGATCAGGCTGGGCGGCTCCCGCTCGTCGAAGGCGATCACCCGCAGCATGTTGCTGATCTGGCTCATCACGGTGGCCGCGTGCAGGTCGTGGCCCATCACATCGCCGATCATCAGGCAGGGCGCGCCGTCCGGCAGCCGGATCAGGTCGTACCAGTCGCCGCCCACCCGGGGGATCTCGGACGACGGCTGGTAGCGGGCCTCCAGCTGCAGCGGTCCCAGCTCGGGCAGGGCCGGCAGCAGCCGCCGCTGGAACTCCTCGGTGGCCTCCCGCAGCCGCCGGTAGAGGCGGGCGTTCTCGATGGCCACACCCGCCGCTCCGGCCAGCGCCGCCACCACCGACTCGTCCGCCGCGGTGAAGGGACTGCCGTCGTACTTGTCGGCCAGATAGAGATTGCCGTACACCGTGCCGCGCACCAGGACCGGCATGCCCAGCAGGGTCTGCATCATCGGGTGGCCGGGCGGGAAGCCGACGGTGCCCGGGTGGTCCGCCAGGCTGTCCACGCGCAGCGGCCGGGGATTGCGCACCAGCTCGCCCAGGATGCCCTCGCCGTGCGGGAGGCGGCCCAGTGCGGCGAACTTCTCGGCGTCCTCGCCGGACGGGATCAGCTCGGTGAAGGAGCCGTCCTCACCCAGCACGCCCAGCGCGGCATGGCGGGCGTCCACCAGGGTGCGCGCCGCATCGGCGATGGTGTGCAGCACCGCGGTGAGCTCCAGCTCGCCGCTGATCGACAGCACCGCGTCCAGCAGCCGCTGCATCCGGCCGTGGAGGTCGGCCACCTGGCGCAGACCCGCCTGGATCCGGTCCAGATCGGGGTCGCCCAGCCCGCCGGCCGGATATCCGCCGAACCTGCGGCGGCTGTCGGCCGAGCCGGGTCCGGGCGCCTCGTCTGATCTCGCCATGAGGTCTCCGTCCCGCCGGTCGGCGCGGCCCCGTGGACCGGTGGAGCCGTGCTCCGGCCAGGTCTTGTCAGTACGGCTGCCCCCCGCGGCGGCTCTCATGCACGGCTGCCGGACGGTCCGGACTGTGGGGAATCCACAGTTCAGCGGCGGTGGTGCTGTGGGAGGCGGATTCGCCCGACGCAGCGGAGGCCCGATAGCGTCACAATGCGTACCCGTTGCCGCACCGGCCGGGTGCGACCGCAGTCGACGTATGGAAGAGGTGGACCTGTGAGCCGCTCGGTTCTCGTCACCGGAGGCAACCGGGGCATCGGCCTGGCGATCGCCCAGGCCTTTGCGGAGGCCGGCGACAAGGTCGCCATCACCAGTCGCTCCGGTGAGGTCCCGGAGGCGCTGGCGAAGTACGACGTGCTGGCGGTCCGCTGCGACATCACCGACGCCCAGCAGGTCGAGGACGCCTTCAAGGAAATCGAGGAGAAGCAGGGCCGGGTGGAGGTGCTGGTGGCCAACGCCGGCATCACCAAGGACACCCTGCTGCTGCGCATGTCCGAGGACGACTTCGCCTCGGTCCTGGACACCAACCTCACCGGCACCTTCCGCGTCGTGAAGCAGGCGGCCCGCGGCATGCTGCGGCTCCGCAAGGGCCGGGTCGTGCTGATCTCCTCCGTCGTCGGCCTCACCGGGTCCGCGGGCCAGGCCAACTACGCCGCCTCCAAGGCCGGCCTGGTCGGCTTCGCCCGCTCCCTCGCCCGCGAGCTGGGCTCGCGGAACATCACCGTCAACGTCGTCGCCCCGGGCTTCGTCGACACCGACATGACCGCGGTGCTCGACGACGAGCGCCGTGCGGAGATCCTCTCGGGTGTGCCGCTCGGCCGTTATGCCGCGCCCGCCGAGATCGCCTCCGCGGTGCGCTTCCTCTCCTCGGACGACGCCGCGTACATCACCGGAGCCGTCATTCCCGTCGACGGCGGATTGGGCATGGGTCACTGATCACCATGAGTGGACTTCTCAACGGCAAGCGGATCCTGATCACCGGCGTTCTGCTGGAGTCGTCGATCGCCTTCCACACCGCCAAGCTGGCCCAGGAGCAGGGTGCCGAGATCGTCCTGACCGGCTTCGGGCGCCTCTCGCTGGTCGAGCGGATCGCCAACCGGCTGCCCAAGCCGGCCCCGGTGATCGAGCTGGACGTGCAGAACACCGAGCAGTTGGACAGCCTGGCGGACCGGGTCCGCCAGCACCTGCCCTCGCTGGACGGCGTGGTGCACTCCATCGGCTTCGCCCCGCAGGACGCGCTGGGCGGCAACTTCCTCAACACCCCGTGGGAGTCGGTCGGCACCGCCGTCCATGTCTCCGCGTACTCGCTGAAGTCGCTCACCATGGCCTGCCTCCCCCTCATGGAGAACGGAGGCTCGGTGGTCGGCATGGACTTTGACGCCAGCGTCGCCTGGCCGCAGTACGACTGGATGGGCGTGGCCAAGGCCGCGCTGGAGTCGACCTCCCGCTATCTGGCCCGTGACCTGGGTGAGCGCAACGTCCGGGTGAACCTGGTGTCGGCCGGCCCGATCAAGTCGATGGCTGCCAAGTCCATCCCGGGCTTCGAGGACCTGGCCGGCGTCTGGGAGAACCGCGCCCCGCTCAGCTGGGACCTCACCGACCCCGAGCCCGCCGCCCGCGGCGTGGTCGCGCTGCTCTCCGACTGGTTCCCCAAGACCACCGGCGAGATCGTGCACGTCGACGGCGGTCTGCACGCCATCGGCGCCTGACGGCTCCGCAGCTTCTCCGCACCACCCCTCCACGGCCCGTCGGCCGGCCTCTTCCCCGGCCGGCCGACGGGCCGTGGCTTTTGCAGTGCATGGTTGAGTTCGCCTGAATGGCGGTACGCCGCAGAGCGGCGGTCACCGACCCATGGGCACGATGGTCACGCACCGAGCCACCCACAGCCGACCCCTCGGCCGGCGGGAAGCGGGCAGTGATGGCCGAGCGACGGCGCAGTTCAGTGCTGATCGGCGAACTGGCAGCCGAATTCACCGGGACGATGGTCCTCATCCTGTTCGGCGCCGGCGTGGTGGCGCAGGTGGTCGCGGGCGGCGGGCTGACCAACCCGCCGGGCGGCCTGGGCAACCATGACTCCGTTGCCTGGGCGTGGGGACTCGGCGTCACCCTCGGTGTCTATGTCGCGGCGCGGCTGAGCGGCGCCCACCTCAACCCGGCGGTCACCGTCTCACTGGCGGCGTTCAAGGGATTCTCCTGGCGCAAGGTGCTGCCGTACTGCCTGGCGCAGACCCTCGGCGCCTTTGTCGCCGCGCTCGTGGTGCGCTGGAACTACACCGAGGTGCTCGGCCGCTACGACCCCGGGCACACCCTGAAGACCCAGTTCGTCTTCTCCACACTGCCGGGCAACGGCAGCATCGCCTTCGGTGTGCACGAGTGGGGGGCCTTCCGCGACCAGGTGATCGGCACCGCCCTGCTGCTGCTGCTGATCCTCGCGGTGACCGACCTCCTCAACACCCCGCCGGGGGCCAATCTGGGCCCGTTGATCATCGGTCTGATCGTGGTCGCCATCGGTATGGCCTTCGGCACCAACGCCGGCTATGCGATCAACCCGGCGCGTGACTTCGGCCCCCGGCTGGCCAGCTTCATCACCGGATACGGCAGCGCCTGGCGGGACCAGTGGGGGAACCTCTACTTCTGGGTGCCCATCGCCGGGCCGCTCGTCGGAGGCCTCCTCGGCGCCTGGCTCTACCAGGCCCTGGTGGGCACCCGGATGCCCAGGGCCGAGAAGGAGCCGCCCGGCAGCGTCCCCCCGTCCGAGACCCGCTGAACCCGCGCACCCCGGATCCGGAGGGCAGCAGCCATGGCCGACTTCGTCGGCGCGGTGGACCAGGGGACCACCAGCAGCCGCTTCATGATCTTCGACCACGACGGCAACGAGGTCGCCAGGCACCAGCTGGAGCACAGCCAGGTGCTGCCGCGCCCCGGCTGGGTCGAGCACGACCCGGTGGAGATCTGGGAGCGGACCAACGTTGCCATGCAGAACGCGGTCCGCAGGGCAGGCATCGCCGCCACCGACCTCGCCGCCATCGGCATCACCAACCAGCGGGAGACCACCGTGGTGTGGGATCCGCGCACCGGCCAGCCGTACTGCAACGCCCTGGTCTGGCAGGACACCCGCACCGACCGCATCGCCGCGGCCCTGGAACGGGACGGCCACGGCGAGCTGATCCGCCGCCGGACCGGGCTGCCGCCCGCCACCTACTTCTCCGGCGGCAAGATCAAGTGGATCCTGGAGAACGTCGACGGCGTCCGCGAGGCCGCCGAGCAGGGACACGCGGTCTTCGGCACCACCGACAGCTGGGTGCTGTGGAACCTCACCGGAGGACCGCGCGGCGGCATCCACGCCACCGATGTCACCAACGCCAGCCGCACCATGCTGATGGATCTGGAGACCCTGGACTGGGACGGCGAACTGCTGGAGATCTTCGGCGTCCCCCGGGCCATGCTGCCGGTCATCAGCGCCTCCTCCCACCCCGAGGCCTATGGCCGCACCCGCACCAGCCGGCCGCTGCGCAGTGCCGTGCCCATCACCGGGGTCCTCGGCGACCAGCAGGCCGCCACCGTCGGCCAGGTGTGCTTCGGGGCAGGCGAGGCCAAGAACACCTACGGCACCGGCAACTTCCTGCTGCTGAACACCGGCACCCGCCCGGTCCGCTCCGGCCACGGCCTGATCACCACTGTCTGCTACCGCTTCGGCGACCAGCCCCCCGTCTACGCCCTGGAGGGGTCCATCGCCGTCACCGGCTCGGCCGTGCAGTGGCTGCGCGACCAGCTGCGCATCATCACCGACGCGGCCGAGGTCGAACGGCTGGCCCGGACGGTCGAGGACAGCGGAGGCGTCTACTTCGTGCCGGCCTTCTCCGGGCTCTTCGCCCCGTACTGGCGCTCCGACGCCCGCGGCGCCATCGTCGGCCTCGCCCGGTACCACACCAACGGGCACCTGGCCCGCGCCACCCTGGAGGCCATCTGCTACCAGAGCCGCGACGTGGTCGAGGCCATGCAGCAGGACGCCGGGGTCCGGCTGGACGTGCTCAAGGTCGACGGCGGGGTCACCGCCGACGAGCTCTGTATGCAGACCCAGGCCGACATCCTCGGCGTCCCGGTCAGTCGCCCCGTGGTCGCCGAGACCACCGCCCTGGGCGCCGCCTACGCCGCCGGTCTGGCCGTCGGTTTCTGGCGCGACACCGATGAACTGCGCGAGCACTGGCACGAGTCCAGACGCTGGCAGCCGCAGTGGAGCGACCGGCGCCGGGCCGACGGCTACGCCGGATGGAAGAAGGCCGTGCAGCGGACCCTCGACTGGGTCGACGTCGAGTGACCGGCGTCGACTGACCGGCGTCGAGCGACCAGCACAGAGACGACGAGGAGCTGACCCATGGTGAAGCCGGTGGCACTCTCGCCCCAGAACCGCACGGACGCACTCACCCGCCTCGGTGAGCGAGAACTCGACATCCTGGTCGTCGGCGGCGGAGTGGTCGGCTGCGGAGCCGCCCTCGACGCGGCCACCCGCGGCCTGAGCGTCGGCCTGGTCGAGGCCAGGGACTGGGCGTCCGGCACCTCCAGCCGGTCCAGCAAGCTCATCCACGGCGGCCTGCGCTATCTGGAGATGCTGGACTTCCGGCTGGTCGCCGAGGCGCTCAAGGAGCGCGGCCTGCTGGTCCAGCGCATCGCCCCGCACCTGGTGCGGCCGGTGCCGTTCCTCTACCCGCTGCAGCACCGCGTCTGGGAGCGCCCCTATGTCGGCTCCGGCGTCCTGCTGTACGACACCATGGGCATCACCTCCGGCAACGCCCGGGGCCTGCCCCACCACCGCCACCTCACCCGCCGCGGCGCCCTGCGGGAGGCGCCCGCGCTGCGCGCGGACTCCCTGGTGGGCGCCGTCCAGTACTGGGACGCCCAGGTCGACGACGCCCGGCACACCATGACCCTGGCCCGCACCGCGGCCGCCTACGGTGCGCTGGCGGCCAACCGCACCCGGGTGACCCGCTTCCTGCGGCAGGGCGAGCGGGTGGTCGGCGCCGTCGTCACCGACCTGGAGACCGGGCGCGCCACCGAGGTCCGCGCCCGGCAGGTGATCAACGCCACCGGGGTGTGGACCGACGACACCCAGGCCATGGCCGGCACCCGGGGCCAGTTCCATGTGCGTGCGTCCAAGGGCGTCCATCTGCTGGTGCCCAGGGACCGCATCAACTCCCGCACCGGGCTGATCCTGCGCACCGAGAAGAGCGTGCTCTTCGTCATCCCCTGGGGCCGCCACTGGATCGTCGGCACCACCGACACCGACTGGGACCTGGACAAGTTCCACCCCGCCACCAGCGCCAAGGACATCGAGTACCTGCTGGACCATGTCAACCGGGTGCTGGTCACCCCGCTCACCCCGGAGGACGTCGAGGGCGTCTACGCGGGGCTGCGCCCGCTGCTCTCCGGAGAGGCCGCCGAGACCAGCAAGCTCTCCCGGGAACATCTGGTCGCGCATCCGGTGCCCGGTCTGGTGGTGGTCGCGGGCGGCAAGTACACCACCTACCGGGTGATGGCCAAGGACGCCGTGGACGAGGCGGTCCGCGCCCTGGACGAGAAGGTGCCGCCGTGCACCACCCACACGGTGCCGCTGCTCGGCGCCGACGGCTTCCAGGCGCTCTGGAACTCCCGCCACACCCTGGCCCGCCGCTCCGGCCTGCATGTCGCCCGGGTCGAGCATCTGCTGCGCCGCTACGGCTCCCTGGTCGACGAGGTCCTCGACCTGGTCGCCGAGGACCCCGCACTCGGCGAACCGCTGCCGAGCTCCGACGACTACCTGCGGGCCGAGGCCGTCTATGCGGTCACCCATGAGGGGGCCCGGCACCTGGACGACGTCCTGGCCCGCCGCACCCGGATCTCCATCGAGTCCTGGGACCGCGGTGTGGACGCCGCGCGTACCGTCGCCGAACTGATGGCGGGCCGGCTCGGCTGGGGCGGCGACCAGGTGGACCGGGAGGTCGACCACTACCTCAAGCGGGTCGAGGCCGAACGCCAGGCGCAGCGGCAGCCCGACGACCACACCGCGGACGCGGTGCGGCTGGGCGCCCCCGAGATCGTCCCCCTGGTCTGACCCGGCCGTCCGGCCGGGCGTACCCCCAGTGCCCCCGTGGTGCGGTGCCCCCGTGGTGCGGCGGCTCCCGCGGTCAGCTCTGCACCCGGCACTTCCCGATGGCGTCCGCGGCCTCCGCCGACGCCGCCTCGGAGTCGCCGCGGCGGATGGCGTCCACGATCCCGGTGTGGCTCACATAGCGGTCGGCCGAGAGCACCGGGCCGATGTCCTGGCGCAGATGGGCGCGGAGCACCTCGCCCAGGTCGGCGTAGAGCTCGGCCAGCACCTCGTTGTGCGCGGCGGCCACCACCGCCTGGTGGAACGCCGCGTCCGCCTGGACGAACGCCTCGGCGTCGCCCGACTGCCAGACCTCCTCGCGCCGTTCCAGGGCCACCGTCATCAGATCCAGGTCGGGGCCGCTGCGACGGTGTGCCGCAAGCGCGGCGGCGGACGCCTCCAGTGCCGCGCGCAGCTCCGCCACGCTGGCGGGATCGGCCTCGGCGAAGCGGCGGTGCATCACCCCGGCCAGTTCGCTGGTGGCCAGCACATAGGTCCCGGAGCCCTGCCGGATGTCCAGCAGCCCGTTGTGCGCCAGTGCCCGTACGGCCTCGCGGACGGTGTTGCGGGCCACGCCCAGCTGCTCGACCAGCTCGGCCTCGGTGGGGATGCGTGAGCCGACCGGCCACTCACCGGAGGTGATCTGCGCCCGGAGCTGCGCGATCACCTGGTCGGACAGCGGCGTACGCCGGGCGGACGACAGGGCCATGGGGCTCCTTCCGGGGCGGAGCATGTGGGCATCTTCACGTCGACATCATCCACCAGCGGGCTGGCGGAGAAGTCATCCCATGATTCTATGATGGTGGCTATGCCGACCGCCGTAGACCCCTCCACCAGGCCTGCCCCGGACCGCCCGTCCCGGGCCGCCCGCGACCAGGACCGCACCGCCCGCCGGATCCGTCTGCTGCTCGCCGCCGCCATCGTGGCCGCGGCCTTCAACCTCCGCCCCGCCGTCACCAGCCTCGGCCCGCTGCTGGAGCGGGTCCGCGACGGGCTCGGTATGAGCGCCACGGTCGCCGGACTGCTCACCGCGGTGCCCTCGCTCTGCTTTGCGCTCTTCGGCCTCGCAGCCCCGGGCCTGGCCCGCAGGATCGGCCCGGCCGCCGTGCTCACCGCCGGCATGGGAGCGGTCACCGCAGGCCTCGCAGCCCGCGCCCTGGCCGGCAGCACCGCGGTCTTCCTGCTGCTCAGCGCAGTGGCGCTGGCCGGAATCGCGGTCTCCAACGTGCTGATGCCGGTGATCGTCAAGCGCTACTTCCCCGACCGGGTCGGACCCGTGATCGGCCTCTACTCCATGGCGCTCTCCGCCGGTACCGCGGTGGCCGCCGCCCTCGCCGTGCCGCTCACCGCGGCGGTCGGCGGCAGCTGGCGGGCCGGCCTCGGCATCTGGGCGGCCTCCGCGGCCGTCGGCCTGGCCCTGTGGCTGGCGGTCCTCGCCGTCGGGCGCGATCGGGGCGCCGACCCCGGGGCCGGGTCGCCCGCGGGCGCCGCGGAGGGCGAGCGCAGCCTGCGGATCCTGCGCAGCCCCACCGCCTGGGCGCTGGCCGTCTTCTTCGGCCTCCAGTCGACCGGCGCCTACGCCACCATGGGCTGGCTGCCGCAGATCTACCAGGACGCCGGCATCTCCGCGGGGGAGTCCGGGGTGCTGCTGGCCGTCACCATGGCGATCAGTGTGCCGGTCTCCTTCGCCCTGCCCTCGCTCGCCGCCGCCCGCGGCGACCAGCGGCTCTTCGTGGTGCTGCTGGGAGGCTGCGGACTCGTCGGATACCTCGGCCTGGCGTTCGCCCCGGCCGGGGCGCCCTGGCTGTGGGCGGTGCTGGCCGGCCTGTCCAACTGCTCCTTCCCGCTCGCCATCACCATGGTCGGTCTGCGTGCCCGCAGCGCGGCGGGGGTGGCCAAGCTGTCCGCCTTCGCCCAGAGCCTCGGCTATCTGATCTCCATCCCCGGCCCGGTGCTGGTCGGCGCCCTCTACCAGGGCACCGGCTCCTGGTACGCGCCGGTCGGACTGCTGGCCGTACTGCTGGTGCCGCAGATGGGTGTGGGACTGCTGGCCGGCCGCGCCCGTCAGATCGAGGACGAGGTCTGAGCGTACGGAGCCCGGCCGCACCGGGGCGCGGCGATCGGCGGTGCCCCCGGTGCGGCCGCCCCGCGACCCGGATGCGAGACTCGGACCATGCCCGTGCTCGAGCCCAACCCCACCGACGGCCACAAGAAGCTGCTCCAGATGGCCGCCGTCATCGTCGCCATCATTGTCGTCGTCTCGGTGATCGCCACCATCGCCGAGCGGATGGGCTGACCCGGCCCGCTCCGGCGGCATGCGGCTGCACCGCGCCCACCGCGCGGTTTTCTGGAAAACTTGCTGCATGAGCGTCGACACGCCTCGCAGGATCATCGTCCTCCGGCACGCGAAGGCCGACTGGCCGTCGGTGCCCGACCACGAGCGGCCGCTGGCCGACCGAGGTCGCAGGGACGCCCCCGCCGCCGGCCGCTGGCTGGCCGGCACCGGGATCAACCCCGAACTCGTTCTCTGCTCCACCGCACTGCGCACCCGTGAGACCTGGAAGCTGGTCGGCCACGAGCTGCCCAAGCGGCCGCGCAGGACCGTCTACGAGGACCGCCTCTACGAGGCCAGCCCCGGCGAGATCATCGCCGTCATCCAGGAGACCCCCGACGAGGTCGCCGATCTGATGCTGGTCGGCCACAACCCGGGTGTGCAGGGCCTCGCCGAGGTGCTCACCGCCGAGGCCGAGGGAGACACCCTGATCAGGCTGCGTCGCGGCGGCTTCCCCACCTCGGCGATCGCCGTCCTGACGTTCACCGGCAGTTGGAAGGCCGCCGAGCCCGGCGCCGCCACGCTGGTGGCCTTCCACTCCCCGCAGGACTGACCACTCCTGAGTGACCCGCTCCCGGGTGGCCACCGGCCACCCGGGAGGTTGACGGCCACCCGGGAGGTTGACGGCCACCCGGGAGGTTGACGGGGCGGTCAGGCGTCCAGGGCGTCGGCCGCCTCGACCTCCTCGCGGGTGATCCCCAGCAGATAGAGCACGGTGTCCAGGAACGGGACATTGACCGCGGTGTCCGCTGCCCTGCGCACCACCGGCTTGGCGTTGAAGGCCACGCCCAGCCCGGCGGCGTTCAGCATGTCGAGGTCGTTGGCGCCGTCGCCGATGGCCACCGTCTGCTCCAGCGGCACCTGCGCCTGCTCGGCGAAGCGGGCCAGCATCCGGGCCTTGCCCGCGCGGTCCACGATGTCGCCCACGACGCGGCCGGTGAACCGTCCGTCCGCCACCTCGAGGGTGTTGGCCGCGGCGAAGTCCAGCCCCAGCCGCTCCACCAGGTCATCGGTGACCTGGGTGAAGCCGCCGGACACGATGCCGACCTGGTAGCCGAGCCGCTTCAGGGTGCGGATCAGCGTACGTGCGCCCGGGGTCAGCCGTACCTCGGAGCGGACCTTGTCCACCACCTCGGCGTCCAGGCCCGCCAGCAGGGCCACCCGGGCCCGCAGCGACTCGGCGAAGTCCAGCTCGCCCCGCATCGCCGCGGCGGTCACCTCGGCGACCTTCTCCTCGCACCCGGCGTGGGCCGCGAAGAGCTCGATCACCTCGTCCTGGATGAGGGTGGAGTCCACATCCATCACCACCAGGCGCTTCGCCCTGCGGTGCAGCCCGGCGCGGACCACCGCCACATCGACCTGCTGGGCGGCGGCCTCGGCGGCCAGCACACCGCGCAGCTCCTCGGTGGCGACACCGGACACGGCCAGCTCCACGGCGGTGACCGGGTACTTGGCCAGGCGGAACACCCGGTCGATGTTGCCCCCGCAGTCGGTGATCCGGGCGGTGAGCGCGGCGACCGCCCCTGCGGTCAGCGGGTGGCCCAGCACGGTGACATGGGAGCGGCCCTCACGGCGCGGCCGGTTGTCGCCGGTGCCGGAGATGATCTCGGTCTGGAGCTTGTGGTCCTCCGCCCAGCGGTGGACGGTCGAGCGCAACTCGCCCTCCGGCCCGGGGGCTCCGCCGGCCGGCGGGGTGACCAGGGCGCAGAGCGTTATCCGCCCCCGGGTGACCAGCTGCTCGATGTCGATGACGTCCACACCGAAGTCGGCGAGCGTCGAGAAGAGACCTGTGGTGATGCCGGGGCGGTCCTTGCCGAAGACCTTCACCAGCAGAGTTCGCGGCTGCGGCGCCGGTTCCGGCAGGGGCTCGGCGGGCGGGAGCGATGCGTTCATGGTGATCCCCACGCTACCCGGCGCGCGCCGGGAAACGCGCCCTCCGTCCGCCTGGTGAGAGGCCCGGTTCGCGCCGCACGGGTGACCCGCGCGCACCGGGGCGCGGCGAGCCGGGCCGACGGCTGCCCCCACCTGGTGCGTCAGGGCCGGTGGTGCGGATCGTCGGCGTACGGATTGAAGCCGTCGTTGCCGGTGAGGTACGGGTTCTGCGGTGCCGCCGAGCCGGGCAGGCTGTGCTCGGGCAGCCCGCCGTAAGGGGCTGCGGGCACCGGGCCAGGACCGGGCCCCGGGCCGTGGCCGCCGCCGGGCGCCGGAGGCCGCTTCGCCGCGGCGAACCTGTCCACCAGCAGCCATCCCGCGAAGCCGGCCACCGCTCCCCACAGCAGCCCGTAGACCACCGCCAGCGCCAGATTGCCCGCCAGGGACGCCTTGGCGCCCACCGCGTCGAAGCCGAGGACCGACAGACTGGCGTTGACCGTCACCTCGGAGAGCGCCAGCCCGCAGGGCAGCAGCACGGCCAGACCCACGCCCAGCCGCAGCGCCGCCCCGGCCGCCCCCCGGACCGCGGACGGTCGCGGCGCGGCGGACTTCGGCGTCCGTACCGCGGCCAGCACCCCGGCGAGCAGCAGCATCAGGCCGATCGCCACCGGCAGCACCCAGAGCGAGCCGTCCAGCTGCATCAGCCGGGGCACCGTCACATCCTGCACGGTGCCGGCCTTGACCAGCTGGTCGATCGGCGCCGGCAGTACGTTCACCAGGGCGCCGGTGGCCTGCGCGGTGACCGGTACGCCCAGGGCGACGGGCATCGCCAGGCCGATGCCGTTGGGGGTGCCCAGCAGGGCGCCGCCGGCGGCCGTGGCGGGGCTGGAACCCTCGGTGAGCGGCAGCACCACAGCGGTGACCGCGCCGACGACCACGGCGCCCAGCAGCACCGTCCACAGCGCCGAGGCGACCGGCCGCACCGTGCGGTGCAGCGCCTCCCAGCCGCGGGGCAGCGGTGTCCGGCGGGAGACGGCGAGCGCCAGCGCCAGCACCACCAGCACCCAGACCAGCCCGGCCAGCAGGGTGGCCCCGGTCTGCACCGAGAAGCCGATGGTGGCCTTGGGCTGTGCGATCCCGCCGAGGATGCCGCCGAGCTTCCCGGGGTCCAGCAGGCCGCCGAGGCCCCCGCCGTCGGAACCGCCGCCACCGGAGCCGCTGCCTCCGGCACCGGTGAGTCCGGTGAGGTCCAGGGTGGTGGTGTCCTCGCCCGTCCAGCTGAGCAGTCCGAGGACGGCGAGGAAGCAGACCACGGCGGAGCCGGCCCGCACGGCGAGGTCCGGCAGCTCCAGCACCGGCCGGCGCCGCAGCGGGCGGACGAACAGCCAGCCGAGCACCGCCGCGCCGGTGAAGGCGACACCCAGCGGCATCACGGAGAGTGTGGTGTCGGTGCCGGCGATGCCGCCGGCACCGAAGATTCCGGCGGAGCCGGTGGGGGTGATCGAACCCCCGGTGCCCAGCGCCACCACGGCGGCGGTCATCGGGCCCAGACCGGCGTAGGCGTCGGCGCCCAGCAGATGCAACCCGAGCGCCGCGACACCGGCCATGGCCACAAAGGCCCAGCTCACGGCGATCGCCGCCTGGACCGCCCCGCGCAGCCCCGAACCCTTGCCCATCGCGCCCCCGATCTCCGCCGTGTTGCACCGCCGTCGTACCGCCGTCGCACGACCGCGTCAACGTTGCCACACGGTCACAGTCTCCGCGCCGAGTTCACCCCCTAGTGATCGAGCTGGAATGATTCCCCCCGTCATACGCCATCCCTAGACTCCCCACAGAGGGACTACTCGGGGGACTACGTGAGTGGGGCAGGCTGAAAGTGCCGCAACTCGTTCTTGAAATCAACGGACAGAACCGGACGCTGGATTCCGGTAGGACGTATTCGCTGGGACGTGACCCGCAGTCGGACGTGGTGTTCGACGACGCACGGGTGTCCTGGCGGCACGCCACCATCTCCTTTGACGGCGGCAGTTGGCTGCTGGACGACCACGGCAGCACCAATGGCACCTTTGTCAATGGTCAGCGCACGGCCCGCGCGGCGCTGACGCCGGGCATCACGGTGCATCTGGGAAATGCGGAGAACGGCCCCCGGCTGGGCTTCGCGGCGGTGGCCGGCTCGGTCGGCGTCGGTACGGGTGGCGGCGACTGGCACGACGTCAGCACCAGCCGCCAGGGGGCCCAGCCGCAGACTCCGTGGGGTGCGCAGCCCGGTGGGGTCGGCGGTGGCCCGATGGCGGGCCGGCCCGGCTGGTCCGGGGCACCGCAGCAGGGCGCGGCGGCCTTCCAGGGGGGCGCACCGAGGCACGGGGGCGTACCCGCGCAGGGCGGTGCACCCGTCGGCTGGGAGCAGCAGCCCGCCGGCGGCGGGGTCACCCCAGTGTACGGCGACCGCAACCCCACCATGATCCGCAATCTGGCGCAGGGCATGCGCACCGTGCGCATCGGCCGCTCCCTCGACAACGACCTGGTCGTCTCCGACCTCGGCGTCTCCCGCCACCACGCCGAGCTGCGGCAGCTTGCGGACGGCCGGTACGAGATCGTCGACCTGGAGAGCCACAACGGCACCTATGTCAACGGCCTGCCCATCCAGCGCCATGTGATGGGCCCCGAGGACCTGCTGGGTGTCGGCCACTCCGTGTTCCGGCTGGTCGGCGACCAGCTCGAGGAGTTCGTCGACACCGGCGCGGTCTCCTTCTCGGCCCGCCACCTCACCGTCGAGGTGGAGCACAAGGGCGCCAAGAAGATCCTGCTGAACGACGTCTCCTTCGGCGTCCCGGAGAAGTCGCTGGTCGCGGTGATCGGCCCGTCCGGCTCCGGCAAGTCGACGCTGCTGCGCGCCCTCACCGGCTACCGCCCCGCGGACCGCGGCGATGTGCTGTACGACGGCCGCAACCTCTACAAGCAGTTCGCCGAGCTGCGCCAGCGCATCGGTCTGGTCCCGCAGGACGACATCCTGCACAAGGAGCTCACCGTCCGCACCGCGCTCAAGTACGCGGCCCGGCTGCGCTTCCCCGGCGACACCCAGGAGGCCGAGCGCGCCGCCCGGATCGACGAGGTGCTCTACGAACTGCGGCTGGACAAGCGCGCCGACAACCGCATCACCGCCCTCTCCGGCGGTCAGCGCAAGCGGGTGTCGGTGGCGCTGGAGCTGCTGACCAAGCCCTCGCTGATCTTCCTGGACGAGCCCACCTCGGGCCTGGACCCGGGGATGGACCGCGAGGTCATGCAGATGCTGCGCGGTCTCGCCGACGACGGCCGCACCGTGCTGGTGGTCACCCACTCCGTGGCCGAACTGGCGCTCTGCGACCGGCTGCTGGTGATGGCGCCGGGCGGTTCGGTGGCGTACTTCGGTCCGCCGGACGAGGCGCTGCACTTCTTCGGCTACGAGACCTGGGCCGATGTCTTCCAGGCGTTCGAGAACTACCCCGACCACGACTGGGCGGGCCGCTACCGGGGCTCGGTGCACTACCAGATGTACTCGGCCGACGTGGAGGCCGTGGCCCCGCAGTCCGCGCCGATCCAGCAGCAGGTGTCGCGGCCGCAGAAGCAGCAGAGCTGGGGCTCCCAGCTGGCGACGCTGACCCGGCGCTATCTGTCGGTGATCGCCGCCGACCGGGGCTTCCTGGTGCTGTGCGGTGTGCTGCCGGTGGTGATGGGCGCGGTCAGCCTGGCCATCCCGGCGAAGTTCGGTCTGCTGCCGGCCAATCCGCCGATGAAGGACAACCAGCCGCAGTTCAATGTGGACGCCGCCACGGTGCTGCTGATCGTCGCGGTGGGCACGGTCTTCACCGGCGCCGCCAACTCGGTCCGCGAGCTGGTCAAGGAGCGGGTGATCTATGAGCGCGAGCGCGCCGTGGGGCTCTCCCGGTCCGCCTATGTGATGTCCAAGATCCTCACTCTGGGCGCGCTCACCGCGATCCAGTCCATCGTGGTGGCCCTGATCGGCATCGGCACCCGCGACCTGCCCGCCGAGGGCCTGGTGATCAGCGGCAACCCGCTGCTGGAGATGACCGTCGCGGTGGTGCTGCTGGGACTCGCCAGCATGATGCTGGGCCTGGTGATCTCCTCCCTGGTGAAGACCTCGGAGAAGACCATGCCGCTGCTGGTCCTGGTGGCGATCGTCAATGTGGTCTTCTGCGGCGCCCTCTTCCCGCTCTTCGGCTCACCGGGCCTGGAGCAGCTGGCCTGGCTCGCCCCGGCGCGCTGGGCGGTCGCCGCGCTGGGAGCCTCGGTGAGCCTGGGCGCCATCTCGCCGCCGCCGGACGGCAAGGACGGCAGGACCGACCCGCTGTGGAACCACGATGTCTCCACCTGGTTCACCTCGGCCGGGGTGCTGGTGGTGCTCGGCCTGGTCTGCGCCTTCCTGGTGGTCAGGCTGCTGCGGCGGCATGAGCCCGAGGTCATGCGCAAGCGCTGACCCGGTCGCTGACCCGGTATGCGCGCGAGGGCGGCACCCCCGGTGGGGTGCCGCCCTCGGTGCGTCGGAGCCGCGGCCCAGTACCAGTGGCCCAGTACCGGTGGCCCAGTACCAGCGGCCCAGTACCGGCGGCTCAGTACCAGTGGTGCGACTGCCAGAAGTTCCAGGCGCCGCAGGGGCTGCCGTAACGCGAGTTCATGTAGTCCAGGCCCCACTTGATCTGGGTGGCCGGGTTGGTGCGCCAGTCGGAGCCGGCCGAGGCCATCTTGCTGCCGGGCAGTGCCTGCACCAGGCCGTAGGCGCCGGAGCCGGCGTTGACGGCGCCCGGGTTCCAGCTGCTCTCGTGCGAGACGATGTGCGAGAAGCACTGGAACTGGCCCGAGTCGCCGATGATCCGCTGGGCCATCTGCTGCGGGCTGCCGTTGAGCACCGGCTGCTGGGCAGCGCGGCTCGCCTTGCGGGCGGCGGCCTTGGCCGCGGCGGCGCGGGCGTTGGCCTTGGCGGCCAGGTGCGCCTGGTGGGCGGCTGCGGCCTTGCGGGCGGCGGCCTTCCTGGCGGCGGCTTCCTGGTTGGCCTTGGCGGCCAGGTGCGCCCGGTGGGCGGCGGAGGCCTTGGCGGCGGCGGTCCGCGCGGCGGCGCGGGCCTCGCTGCGGGCCTCGGCGTTGGCCTCGGCCGTCAGGTGCGCCCGGTGCGCGGCGGCCGCCTCGGCGGCGGCGCTGCGCTGTGCGGCGCCCGCGGTCAGGTCGGCGCGGTGCTCGCTGCGGTTGGCGGCGCTGCCGGCGTTCTCGCGGGCGGCGGCGTCCTGCTGCGCCCTGTCGTCGCCGAGCCCGG